>SKSM01000175.1 GCA_007122985.1 Nitriliruptoraceae bacterium
CCCACCGCATCAACATCCCCGGCACGACCCACGCACAGCGGCCATCCAACTGGTCGATACCGCTGCCCGTCGCCGTGGAGGACCTTGCCGCACACCCCACGGTGCGCCGCGTGGTCGCCGCCCTGCGCGGTGACACCGACGGCGCGCCCGGCTGACGCCTCCCCCACGCCCACGGCCGCGCGGCGCCTCGCGCCACGTCGGTGGTGCAGCTTGTCCAGATCAACCGGACATCCCGCCCCGAGCTCGCCGAGTCGCCGGGTCGACGGTCACCCGGCGTCGCTGAGCTCCAGGATCGGTGCCTCGTGGAGCAGCGCCCGAAGCGGGGGGCGGTCGTCGCCGGTCAACTGCTGCTCCTCGACGACCGCACGGGCGTAGATGTCGACGGTCTGCGCCGCGACCGCACCCCAGTCGTAGCGGTGGCGGATCCGCGCCAGCCCGCGCGCGGCGAGTTCGTCGGCGAGGTCCTCGTCGCTGAGCACACGGATCAGCGCGTCAGCGAGCCCGCCGGCGTCCTCCGGGGTGAAGCACAGCCCGCTGCCGCCCTCGACGATCTCGCGCAGACCGCCGGTGTCGCCGACCACCACCGGCGTGCCGCAGGCCATGGCCTCGACGGCGACCAGGCCGAACGGCTCGTAGATCGACGGGGCGACCGCCACGTCGGCGGCGGCGTAGTGCAGCCGGAGCTCCCGGTCCTCGAGGAACCCGGTGAAGCGCACGTGCCGCTGCAGCCCCAGTCGGCGCACCTCCTGGCGCAGCTGCTGCGAGTAGGTGCCGACCCCGGCGACGAAGAAGCGGGTCGGCCCCACCTGTGTCCGGATGCGCTGCAGGGCCTGCAGCACGGTCTGGACCCCCTTCTCGTACTCGAGCCGCCCGGCGAACAGCACCATGCGGGTCCGCGGGCCGGTCAGCCGGGCCCGCATCGCCCGCGCCTCGTCGGCATCCACCTCGAAGTCCCGGACGGCCACGCCGTTCGGCACCACGTCGAGCTTCTCCGAGGGGAGCAGGAACAGCTGCTCGACCTGCCGCCGCATGTACCGCGAGCAGGTGATCACCCGGCGGGCCTCGTAGGTCAGCCACCACTCCACCTGGTGGATCAGCTTGTTCATCGGACCAGGCAGCCACCCCTGGTGGCGCCCGTACTCGGTCGCGTGGACCGTGGCGACCACCGGCACCCCCCAGGTCTGCTTCAGCCCTGCGGCGGCGTAGGCCACCAGCCAGTCGTGCGCATGGATCACGTCGAACGTGCGCTCACGCAGCAGGCGGCCAGCAGCCGCCTGGACGCGGTTGTTGAAGGCGAGCACCCACGGCACGAGATCGTCGAACGGGATCACCGGGGGCGGCTCCGCCACGCGCAGGACGCGCACACCGTCGAGCGCCACCTCGTCGAGGTCCACCTGGTCCGCCGGCGACCGGGTCACGACGTGGACCTCGTGACCCTGGTCGGCGAGGTTGCGCGCGAGCGCCCCGACGTGCCGACCGAGCCCGCCAACGACGTGCGGCGGGTACTCCCAGGACAGCATCAGGATGCGCATGCCGGCAAGTGTGGCAGGTCGGCTCCCCGGCGCGAAGCCCGCCACCGCTGCCGGCACGACCGGCGCCGACGCGGCGTCTCACCCGGCGAGCCGCGCGTAGAGCTCGGCGGTGCGTGCGGCGATCGCCGGCCATGCGAAGTGTTCCTCGACCCGCTGGCGACCCGCCTGCCCCATCGCGAACGCGGTGTCCTCGTCCTCGAGCAGCGCGGTCACCGCCGCGGCCATCCGGCGTGCGAACCCGTCCGGGTCGGCCGGGCTCCCCAGGGCGTCGTCGCCCGGCGCGAAGGCGACGAGGTGGCCGGTCACCCCGTCCGCCACCACCTCAGGGATGCCTCCCACGGCGCTTGCCACGACCGGCAGGCCGCAGGCCATCGCCTCGAGGTTGACGATGCCGAAGGGCTCGTAGATCGAGGGGCAGACGAACACCCGGGCGTGCGTGAGGATCTCCACGAGCTGCTCGCGTGGCAGCATCTGCTCGATCCAGATCACCTCGACCGGGGCGCCCGCGAGCGCGGCGACCCGATCACGGAAGTCGGAGGCGATCTCCGGCGTGTCGGGTGCTCCGGCGCACAGCACCAGCTGCGTGCCGGCCGGAAGGTGGGCCGCGGCGTCGAGCAGGTGGACGACCCCCTTCTGGTGGGTGATCCGCCCGACGAACACCGCATACGGCCGCGACGGGTCGATCCCGTGCTCGTCCAGGACGTCGGTGGACGTGACGGGCCGCCACGCCTGCGGATCGACGCCGTTGTGGATGACCTCGATCCGGCCGGGGTCGACCTGCGGGTAGGCCGCCTGCACGTCGGCCTTCATGCCCTGCGACACCGCGATCACCGCGTCGGCGGCCTCGACCGCCGTGCGTTCACAGAAGCTCGACAGGGCGTAGCCACCGCCGAGCTGCTCGCGCTTCCACGGGCGCAGCGGCTCGAGGCTGTGGGTGGTCACCACGTGCGGGATGTCGTAGACGAGCTTGGCCAGGTGTCCGGCGAGGTTGGCGTACCAGGTGTGGCTGTGCACCAGATCGACCCCCTCGACCCCGGCGACCATGGCCAGGTCCACCGACATCGTGCGCAGTGCGGCGAGGTGGGCGGCGTCACCCGCGAGCCCGGCCCACGGCTGGTGGCTCGCCGCCACCAGCGGATCCTCACGCGGTGCGCCGAACGCATGGACCCGGACATCGACCTGCGAGGCGAGCGCCCGCACGAGCTCCGCGACGTGCACCCCGGCGCCGCCGTAGACCTCCGGCGGGTACTCCCGGGTGAGCAGGCCGACCTGCAGGCCGTCGTGGCGGACCGGCGCGGCGCTCACGACGCGTCCGGTCCCGGCACGTGGTCGCGTTTGCCGATGGTCACCACGCCGCCGTCCGAGACGTCGAACCGCGCCCGGTCCGCCTCCGGGTCGACCCCGATCATGGTGCCCGGCGGCACGACGACCTCCTTGTCGATGATCGCTCGGCGGATCACCGCGCCACGCCCCACCTCCACCTTGTCGAGCAGCACCGACTCCTCCACGTGCGCCCCGCTGTGGACGCGCACCCGCGGAGAGATCACCGACCGGCGCACCGCGCCACCGGAGATGACCGCACCCGACGAGACCATCGAGTCCACCGCGAAGCCGCGGCGGTCGTCCTGGTCGAACACGAACTTCGCCGGCGGCACCGGATCGTGCCAGGTGTAGATCGGCCACTCGAGGTTGTAGAGGTTGAAGATCGGGTGCACGGAGACCAGGTCCATGTGGGCCTCGTGGTAGGCGTCGATCGTGCCGACGTCGCGCCAGTAGCCGTGGTCGCGGTCGGTCGAGCCCGGCACCTCGTTGTCACGGACGAAGTCGTAGACCGCCGCCTCCCCCCGCTGCACCATCGCGGTGACGATGTCACCGCCCATGTCGCGTGTGCTGGCGTCGTCGTGGGCGTCGCGGGTGACCGCCTCGATCAGCGCCTCGGTGGTGAACACGTAGTTGCCCATGGAGGCCAGGATCTGGCTGGGATCGTCGGGCAGTCCGGTCGCATCCGTGGGCTTCTCGCGGAATCGCGCGATGTGGCCGTGCTCGTCGGGCTCGATCACCCCGAAGGCCGACGCCTGCTCGATCGGCACGCGCAGGCCCGCCACGGTGACCTTGGCGCCGGATTCGATGTGCGCGTCCACCATCTGCGCGGCATCCATCCGGTAGAGGTTGTCGGCGCCGAACACGCAGATGTAGTCCGGGGCCTCGTCGCGGATCAGGTTGAGGTTCTGGAAGACGGCGTCGGCTGACCCCTGGAACCACGAGCCGCCGGTGCGCATCTGCGCCGGCACCGGGGTGACGTAGTTGCCCAGCAGCGGTGACATCCGCCAGGTCTTGGCCAGGTGGGTGTCCAGGCTGTGGCTCTTGTACTGGGTCAGCACCGCGATGCGGCGATAGCCGGCGTTGACCAGGTTCGACAGCGCGAAGTCGACCAGGCGGTAGGTGCCGCCGAAGGGCACCGCCGGCTTGGCCCGGTCGCGGGTCAGCGGCAGCAGCCGCTTGCCGGCCCCGCCCGCCAACACCACGCCGAAGACCTTGGGGGCACGCCGGCGTGTGACCATCGATTGCTCCCGTCTACGCTCCGGGACCTGCCGTGCCGCAGGTCGTCAGCGCCCGTGGTCGTCTCCGCCGTCAGCGACGGAGTGCTCAACGAGACCGTAGCGCGCGGCGTAGTCGGCAACCATCCGTTGTGTGGAGAAGCGCGGTGTGAGCAGGCGCACGGCGTCGATCATCATCGTGATCCAGCGTTGCGGCAGTCCGAGCGCGTCACGATCGTGGAAGGTCGGCACGACCTCCTCGGCCAGCAGTCGGTAGAACGCGTCGGCGTCGCGGTCGTCCTGCGCCTGCCGGTCGTCGTCGAGGTGGCCGTCGCCGATCGCCCATCCGAAACCGTGCTCGGCGTGCTGGCCGAGGTCGGTGACCGCCTCGTCCCACCACCCGTCCAGGGTCGAGAGGTTGAGCACCCCGTTCATCGCGGCCTTCATGCCGGAGGTGCCCGACGCCTCGTTGGGGCGCAGCGGGGTGTTGAGCCACACGTCGCACCCGGCGACCAGGTCGGCCGCCAGCTGCAGGTCGTAGTTCTCGACGAACACCAGGCGGCCGTGCATGCGCGGGTCGCGCGACAGCCCGACGAGCTCGGCGATGAGCCGCTGGCCCTCGAGGTCGGCCGGGTGCGCCTTGCCCGCGATGACGATCTGGACGGGCCGTTGGTCGTCACCGAGGATGGCGGCCAGCCGGTCGACGTCACGGGCGAGCAGCGTGCCGCGCTTGTAGGTCGCGAACCTGCGGGCGAACCCGATCGTCAGCGCAGCCGGATCCAGCCCCGCGCCATCGGCCGCTGCTCCCGTGCGGGTGGACTGGACGGCGAGCCGGCCACGCACGGTGTCGACGAGCCGCCGCCGGGCACGGCCGTGCGCCTCCCACAGCCGCTGGCGGTCGACCGAGCGCAGCGCATCGAAGCGCGCCGGGTCGGTGTGCGTCGACCAGTCGGCACCGAGCTGGTCGGCGAGGACGTCGGCGATCTCCGGACCCGTCCACGCATCCGGGTGCACCCCGTTGGTGATGTGGCCGATCGGCACCTCCTCGGTCGGGCGGTCCGGCCACAGGTGGGCCCACATCTCACGCGAGACCCGTCCGTGCAGCCGCGCGACACCGTTGGTCCGTCCGGCGAGGCGCAAGGCCAGGGTCGTCTGGTTCCACGGTCCGACGCCTTCGTGGGTGGCCAGCTCCCACAGCCCCTCGAACGCGACGTCGAGGTGGTCGCTCAACGGCTGGAGGTGAAACGACGCCAGCTCCCAGGGAAAGGTGTCATGCCCGGCCGGCACGGGCGTGTGGGTGGTGAAGACCAGCTCGTCGCGCACGGCAGCGACCGCCTGGTCCAGCCCGTGGCCCGCACGCCGGTGGAGGCCGAGCCGCTCGATCCCAGCAAAGGCGGCGTGTCCCTCGTTGAGGTGCACGACCGCCGGCTCGACCCCGACGGCTGCCAGCAGCCGCAGGCCCCCGACGCCGAGCACCAGCTCCTGGCGCAGCCGGGTGTCCTGGTCGCCGCCGTAGAGCTGGCCGGTGATGGCTCGCTGGTGCGGCGCGTTGCCTTCCACCTCGGTGTCCAACAGGTAGAGCGGGACGCGTCCGACCCGAACCAGCCACGCCTGGATGCGGACGGGACCGTCGCCGTTGGGCACCTCCACCACGACCCGGTCCCCAGCGGCGTCCACGACCGGCTCGACCGGCAGGGCGGCGAAGTCGTTGGACGCCGGCGCGGCGTGCTGCTGTCCGTGCTCGTCGATGACCTGGCGGAAGTAGCCGTCGTCGTAGGCCAGTCCCACGGCCACCAGCGGCAGTCCGAGATCCGAAGCTGAGCGCAGGTGGTCGCCGGCGAGGACGCCCAACCCGCCGGAGTAGATGGCGAGCCGGTCGGTCAGGCCGAACTCGGCGCTGAGGTAGGCGACCGTCCGGTTCGTGTCGCCGCCGCTGCGTGTCAACCAGGTGTCACGCGACCGGAGCTCGTCGTCGAGGTCACGGGCGAGCGCCGCGATCCGTCCGCGCAGCCGCTCGTCCTCGGCGATGGCGACGAGTCGGTCCTCGCTCAGCTCGTCGACGATGCGCACGGGATCGGTGTGGGCGGCATCCCAGCCGCCGCCCGCGAGGTCCTCGAACAACGCACGCGTCGCTCGGTGCCAGGTCCACCGCAGGTTGCTCGCGAGCCGCTGCAGTTCGTCGTGAGGGGGCATGACGCCGTTCAAGATCCGGTGCCTTCGGGAGTCGTCGAACGCCCCAAGGTACGCGACGTCGGGCACCGGCTCAGGCAGCCGCCGGCCACGGGAGCTGCGAACGGCAGGCGAACTGTGGTCAGCCGCGTTCGAAGATGCTCAGCCCAGGTAGTGCGCTTCGATCGCGTGCAGCAGTCGGCTCCGGGTGTCCTCGACGGTGCGGCGGCCGTTGTCGAGCTCCCACTCCAGGCGAGCGACGTATGCGGCCAGCTGTTGCTCCTGGAGCACCTGGTCCAGCCACCGCGACAGGTCCTGGCCGCTGGCATGAGACCGCAGGGTGTCAGCCGATGCGCGCCGCAAGCCGTGGTGGAACTCGCGGATGTTGCCGGCAGCTTCGTCGGGGTCGTGTCCCGCGAACCGGAACTGCAGGTGCCAGGGCAGCTGCGCGTCGGTGTACTTGTGCCAGTGACGGACGTGGCGGCTCTTGCGTGGACCGACGTCGAAGGCGACCGGCGGCTGGTCGAGGGTCAACGGCACGAGCAGCGCCTGACCGGGATGCAGGGCTGCGAGCTCCTCGTCGATGCTGCGTCCGGACGTCCAGTGCCGGGCGACGAACGCCGCAGCCTGCTCAGCGCCCTCCCCTCCCCCCGGGAGCAGGACCACCGCGTCGAGGCCGTCTCGGACCTCGGCGGGCAGCACGTCGGGCTGGTAGGTGGCCAAGAGCTGACCCGATCCGGGCACCGGCCCGCCGGCATCGACCTCACCGGGTCGACCGGGAGCTGTGTGCGCCTCATCGAACACGATCCAGTGCGGCGAGCCCGAGTCGAGCTGGACGGCACGGACCAGTGGGAGGAGCTCAGCGACGTAGGCGTCCTGCTGGGCAGCCGCGAGTAGGGACAGGTCGAGCACCACGCTGCCGAAACGCAACCCCAACATGCTCACGACCACGGCCGGTGCCGGCAGGGGGTGCTCGCCACCAACGACCATGACACCCTGCCGCGACACGAGCCCGACGTGGTCGCCTTCAAGGTCGACGACCAGCACCCCGTACCGCAGCCGGACGAGCTGCTCCACCAGGTGTCCGGTGAGGTAGGACTTCCCGG
>SKSM01000159.1 GCA_007122985.1 Nitriliruptoraceae bacterium
ATTACAGTCAGTGTAACGTTTCGTCGAGCGCCACGGACGCCAGTCGAGATGCCACTCGAAGGGAAGGGCCCAGGATGGGCGAGCCACTGACCGGCGGGCTGCGCGAGCGCAAGCGGCGACGCACCCACCAGGCGCTCGAGGACACGGCCCTGCGGCTGTTCAGCGAGGAGGGCTTCGCCGCGACGCCCGTCAGCCGCATCGCCGAGCAGGCCGAGGTTGCCACCCGGACGTTCTTCCACCACTTCCCCACCAAGGAGGACGTGGTGCTCGCCGCCTACGAACGACGGCTGGCGCGCCTGGTCGACCTGCTGGCCGACCGCCCCGACCACGAGCCACCGCTCACTGCGCTTCGCGCATCGCTGCTGGCCGTCGCCGAGGACTACCAGAGCGCCCGCCCCCAGCTGCTGGAGCGTGCGCGCCTGGTCGCCGCCAACGCCTCGATCCATGCTCGGAGCCTGGAGCTGCAGTCGCGCTGGGAGGAGCGCATCGCCGACACCGTCGCCCACCGACTGGACGTCGAGGTGGAGGGTGACCTGCGTCCGCGACTGCTCGCCGCGGTCACGTTCGCCGCGATGCGCGTCGCCCAGCGGCGCTGGCTGCGCGACGACGGCTCGGCCGAACTGCCGCAGCTGGTGGCAGAGGCGCTCGACCTGCTCGAGCACGGCCTGGCGGACCCGGACTGAGCCGAGCCGCCGTCCGGCCGCCCACCTCGTGACCGGTACCACCAACCGCACCAATCCGCGGAGGACGACCATGCCCCACACAGAGCCGCCAGCCGTGTCCGCCGGCCCCGACCCCGCGATCGGCCGCCTGGTCCTCACCCCGTTCCACGTCGCCGGATTCGTGCTGCTGGCCGTCGGGTTCGTGCTCTCGGTGCATCAGGGCCTGCAGGCCTTCGACGCGGTCGGCCGCGCCGCCTGGGTGCGCTGGAGCCACATCCACGTGGTCACCGTGGGGGTGTTCACCCAGCTGCTGTTCGGCATGTTGCCGCAGCTGACGGCCCGCAAGCTGGAGATCGCCCCGCCACCCGCCTGGTACTGGTGGTCGAGCTTCACCGCGCTCAACGGCGGATTCCTCGCCGCGTGGTGGGGACGCGCGTCCGGCACCGCGTGGTCCTACGACCTCGGCCTGGTCGTGATCTGGCTCACCGTGCTGGCGCTGCTGGCGATGCTCGTCAGCCAGGCAGCGCGCGCCGACGCCGGCAGCCGCGACACCACCGTCGGGCTCTACCTGGTCGCACCGGCGGTGTTCCTGATCGGGTTGACCTTCGCGTTCGCGCTCTACACCGACACCTTCGCCTTCGAGGTGCCGGGTGGCTGGTGGGGCCTGCGCGAGGGGCATGTGCACGCAAACGCCTGGGGCTTCCTCGGACTGGCGGCCATGGGGACCCTCTACGATCTGTTCCCACGGCTGGTCCAGGCGCCACTACACAACCAGCGCAGCCGCCGCTGGTCGGTGTGGCTGCTGGTCGCCGGCATCGGCCCGCTGGCCATCGGCCCGGTGCTCGGCATGGGACGCAGCGTCACCGGCACCGGCCTGGCGCTGTTCGCCGGCGGCTACGTCCTCTACCTGGCCAACCTCGTGCGGACCTACCGGGCCGGCACCCGCTCCGGGCTCGCCCGCATGGTGCTGGTGGCTCAGATCTGGATCCTCGGCCCCGCCGGATTCGCACCCTTCATCCTCTTCGGAGTGCCGCTGGGCATCGAGGAACGCCTGATCGAGACCGGGGCCCTGCATTTCTTCTTCGTCGGATGGGCGCTGCCGGTCGCATTGGCCGGCCTGGCCCTTTGGCTGCGCAACCTGCCGCGGCCCGCCCACGCCGACCGCATTCCGGTCGACGCGTCCGAGCCACTGCCGCTCGGTGTCGTTCCCGGCACGGTCGTCGCGACCTGGATGATCTGGGCGTGGAACCTCGCCGTCCTGGTGGTCGGGCTCGGCTTCTTCTACCCCGATCATGGGTGGTCAGCCGTCGCGCTCGGCGGCGGCTTCACCGTGCTGACGCTGCTGTGGGGCTACCTGCTGGTCAGGATCGCCGAGCAACGCTGGCGGCTGGTCACGGCCCTGAAGCGCCGGCCACCCCTTGCAATCAATGATTCTGTCGATAAGGGTTAAGGCACCGGATGCGACGATCCGTCGCACGCCGCTGCCGTCGTGCCAGGGAGCCGAGCCGTGCCCAGTCAGGTCCGGGCGTTCCAGCCCGTTGCCGGCGCCCCGCCGAAGCTGGTCACGGTCTTCGAAGGCGACCCCGCCGCGTGGTTGCCACAGGCACGTCGTGACGGCGCTGCCAACCGGTGGCTCGTGGTCCTCCATGCGGGCGCATTGCACCGCACGGTCCGCATGGAGATCGGCTCCGTCTGGCGTGCCGGCTCCACCCTGTGGCGCAACCTGTCGTGGGAACCCGTCGGCGCCACCGGCGACGCCACCACCGCCGACCGCCTGCTGCCGTCGTTCTCCGGCGAGCTCGGCCTCCATGCCGAAGGCACCGAGCGCACCACGCTCGCGCTCGACGGTCACTACCGCCCGCCCGGTGGCCGGTTCGGCCAGGCGGTCGACACCATCGCGCTGCGACGACTCGCCCAGGTCACCGCCAACTCCCTGGTCGCGACCATCGCGGGTGAGCTCAGTGCAGCGGCGGACGCCCGGTCCGAGCAGCAGTCCGATGGGTAGCCGTGGCGTGAGCACGACGGGCGGCGGCCCGGCACCGTGGTGAGCGGCACGCAGGACGGAGGCGCAGTGCGGCGACACACGCCGTTGAGCGTCCCGGAGTCGGACCCGCGTGCGTGCAGCACGGGCGCGAGGATCAACGCGCTGGCGCGCGTGCCGTTCTTCGCCGGGCTGGACCACGCGGCGCTGCACCGGGTCGACGGCCGTGCCGGCATGCAGGGGATCGACGCCGGCGAGGCCGTCTACCTCGCCGGGCAACGCGCCGAGCGGCTCTACGTCGTCGCCACCGGTGCCATCAAGCTGACCTCCACCACCTCGGAGGGGTCCGAGGCGCTGCTGGACGTGCTCGGTCCGGGCTCGTTCCTCGGCACGCTGCCTGCCCTCGGCGCCGACACCTACGCCGAGGACGCCTGGGCGATGACCCCCGGGTGCCTGCTGTCGTTCGGCGCCGCGCAGTTCGAGGCGGTGCTCGACGAGCAGCCCGCGATCGCCCGCCGTGCACTGACCGCGGTCGGCGCCCGCCTACGCGCGGCCCAGGAGCGCATCCGGCGCGCCGCTGCGGCCAGCGCCCCGACGCGCATCGCGAGCATCCTGCTGCTGCTGGCCGAGCAGCTCGGGGTGGCCGAGGACGGACGCATCCTGATCGACGTGCCGCTCGCGCGCGAGGACCTGGCCAGCCTCGCCGGCTGCGCGTCCGAGACGGTCAGCCGCAGCCTGGCCGAGTGGCGACGCGTCGGCGTGGTCGACACCGGCCGTCGCTGGGTGGCGCTGCGCCAGCCGGCGGTGCTGGCCGAGATCGCCGGTGTGGAGACCACCCTCGAGCTCCCGGCCGAGGGCTGAGAACGACGGGATCGGCCGGTCGGGCGAATCCGGGTGCAGCTACCTGACCTGGGTCAGGTTCGTCCGCGCGGGGCTCCGTAGCGTGCGTGTCACCACCTCAGCGGTGGACCCGCAACCCCCGACGACCCCAAGGAGCGACGACCATGAGCGCCGACACCGCCCCGACCACCCGCACCGTCCTGCGCGCCGAGGGCTTCTCCTGCCCCTCGTGCGTGACCAAGATCGAGCAGCAGGTCGGCCGTCTCGACGGCGTCAGCAGCGTGACGGTCAACTTCGCCTCCGCGCGCATCGAGGTGGACCACGACCCGGCGGTGTCCGGCACAGACGACCTCGTCGCCGCCGTGGCCAAGGCCGGCTACACCGCGCGGCCCTCGGCGTTCTGACCCGTCCGTGCACGCCTGGCCGGGCGTCACCCGGTGCAGGATGTCCGGATCATCCGGCCAAACCGCCCCGGATCCATCCCCACACCCACGGCCGTGACCCACGGCCGGACAAGGAGCAGTGATGTCGACCCTTCTACGTAGCGGGCGGTGGACCATTCCGGCGATCTCCGGGGTGCTGCTGGCCGTCGGGCTCCTCGTGGGCCGCGTCGGCGGCAACGACACGATCGGCGACCCGGCCCTGATCGCCGCCGCGGTCGTCGCCGGCGGCCCGATCGTGCGCAAGGCGGCACGGGCGCTCGCCGTCAAGACGGTTGGCATCGACCTGCTGGTCAGCATCGCCGCGGTCGGCGCCGTGGCGGTCGGCGAGTACTGGGAAGCGGCCGCGGTCACCTTCCTGTTCGCGATCGGCCACGCCCTGGAGGCGGCGACGCTGGACCGGACCCGCTCGGCGCTGGCCGAGCTGGTCGCGGTCGCCCCGCAGTCCGCAGTGGTCCTCCGGGACGGCCGCCAGGTCGAGATCGCGGCCACCGAGGTGGAGCCGGGCGAGACGGTGCTGGTCAAGGACGGCGCCAAGGTGCCCGTCGACGGTGAGGTCACCGACGGCACCGGGGCGCTCGACGAGGCATCCATCACCGGCGAGTCGATGCCGGTCGAGAAGGTCGCCGGCGACCAGGTCTTCGCCGGCACCGTCTCACGCGGCGGCCTGCTGCAGGTGCAAGCCACCGGCGTGGGAGCGGACACCACCCTGGCGCGGATCATCCACCGGGTGGAGCAGGCCCAGGACGCCAAGGCCCGCACCCAGCGCTTCATGGACCGGTTCTCCGCCTGGTACACGCCGGGGATCATCGCCCTGGCCCTGGTGGTCGGACTGGCCACCGGCGACGTCGTGCTCGCCCTGACGCTGCTGGTGATCGCCTGCCCCGGCGCGCTGGTGATCTCCATCCCCGTCTCGATCGTCGCCGGGATCGGCCGCGCGGCCCGCGACGGGATCCTCATCCGTGGTGGGGAGTACCTGGAGACCGCCGGCCGGATCACCGCCGTCGCGATCGACAAGACCGGAACCCTCACCCACGGCCGACCACAGTTGACCGACGTGCTGGCGCTCGACGCCGGCACCGACCGGGCCGCGGTGCTGACCTGGGCCGCCCGGGCCGAGGCCGGCTCGGACCACCCCCTCGCCCGGCCGATCATCGAAGCCGCCGAGGCCGAGCGGCTCGCGATCGCAGGTCTACCCGACGACACCGTCCCGGTTGCGGGCAAGGGCATCGTGGCCGCGCTCGACGGACGGCGGGTACTGGTCGGCAACCAGGCGCTGCTCGACGACCACGACGTCACCGACACGGTCGGTGCCACCGCGCACACCGAGCGGCTCGCCGCCGCCGGCCGGACCCCGATGATCGTCGCGCTCGACGACCGGGTGCTCGGCGTGCTCGCCGTCGCCGACGAGGTCCGGGCCGACGCGGCGACGACGGTCGCCGAGCTCCGCCGCGGCGGCGTGGACACGGTCGTGATGCTCACCGGCGATGCCGCACCGGTCGCCCGTGCCGTCGGTGCCGCCACCGGCATCGACCAGATCCACGCCGGTCTGCTGCCGGAGGGCAAGCTCGAAGCGATCGACGCGCTCAAGCGCGAGGGCCACACCGTCGCGATGGTCGGTGACGGCGTCAACGATGCCCCGGCCCTCGCGACCGCCGACATCGGCGTCGCCATGGGCGCGGCCGGCTCCGCGGTGGCGGTCGAGACCGCCGACATCGCCCTGATGGCCGACAACCTGTCGAAGCTACCCGCGGCGGTGTCCCTGGCGCGACGCACCCGCAACAACATGCGCCAGAACATCGCGATCGCACTGAGCACCGTGGTCGTCCTGCTCGCCGGCGTGCTGTTCGGAGGCGTGACCATGGCCGTCGGCATGCTCGTGCACGAGGCCTCGGTGCTCGTCGTCATCGCCAACGCCATGCGGCTGTTGCGCCAGCGTCCGGCGCTGCCAGCGCACATCACCGTCCCCAGCGGCGACGTCGACGGTCACCTCGAGCACCAGCCCGCGATGCACGGTGCCCTGGAGGGCTGACCGATGCCGCTCGACCAGCGCGAGGACACCGACCCCACCCACCCCCTGCCGCCGGGTGGCCGGATCTACCGCACGCACCGCTCCAGGTGCCCTGCCTGCGCGCAGAAGGCGTCGACGTCGTCGAGGAGCTGCGTGTCCGGCCCCTGCGCTGAGCTGCCGGCGCTGCCCGGTGGTCGGTGACCGTCGGCGCGTGGCCGCGACGCAGCACCATGGCGCAGTCGACCCCTTGACTATTTGCATGAATAGTGTAGTGTTTTCATATATCTAGAGAAGGATCACGCATGCCACCGCAGACGCACGCTCCCCGCCGCACCCCCGCGCTCGCCGACCAGCCTGCAGACCTCCACGCGCTGGCCGGAGACCTGCTGACCGAAGCAGGAGCGCTCGCCTCCCGCCGGTCGGCGCGGACGCTCACACCTGGAGCCGGAGCGCCGTTGAAGCAGTCGCTGCTGGCGCTGAAGGCAGGCGAGCAGCTCCAGGAGCACGTCGCTCCCGGTCCGACGACTCTGCTCGGGATCACCGGGACGGTGGTGCTCAGCGATCAACGTTCGGCCGTCACCCTCACCGACGGCGTGTGGGCCGCCTGCCCGGATGGTCCCCACACCCTCGAGGCCGTCTCCGACGCCGTGGTGCTGATCACCGTGGTCGCGACGAGCTCGGGCGAGCCAGCGGCTGCCTGAACGGAGCGGTGTCATGGTCGTCCCCTTCCATCAGTACGCCACCGTCGCGCTGGCGTCCGACGCAGGCGAGATCGCCGACGCCCTGCGCAGCGACCCCCACGGGCTGGTCGCGGCGGCCACCGCAGACGCACTCGCGGCCCTGGGGACACCGGCCGGAACGTGGGGTCTGTCGGCAACAGCACTGCCCGAGGTCCAGGCACGCAGGACCGATCCGGACGAGCTCGGCTGCCTTGAACTCGAGTGGCGCGGCAACGAGGACGCGACCGCCTGGCCATCGCTGGCAGGTCGCCTGCTCGTGGTCCCGCAGCCGACCGCCGGCTGCGAGCTCCTGCTCGTCTCGACCCGCTCGCCCCAGGCCGAGCTCGCCACCCGACGGCTGGACCGTCTGCATCGTCGGCGCGTGGTGGACGTCGCTGCGCAGCGGTTCCTTCGCGATCTGGCGGGCCGGATCGGCGCCGGCAGCGCTCCGAGCACGCCCAGCGGACCAGGGTCGGTGGAGCGCACCCCGATGTTCGTCCATCACCTGCGTGCGGTCGCCGGCGATCCGCAGCGCATCGCCCACCGCCTGCGCGCGAACGCCGCCGACCTCGCCGACCACGCCACCCGCGCCGCGGTGGCGCGGTCCGCAGCGCCCCTGGCC
>SKSM01000312.1 GCA_007122985.1 Nitriliruptoraceae bacterium
TGCCTGGGCGAAGACCTTGGCGGGGCGGGCATGCAGGCCGCTGGGGTTGGGAAGGGTGACGGTGCGCTCGGGCATGGTGGCTCCTGGTGGCCGGGGCCGGTCGTGGTCGCCGACGGCGTCGCGGGCAGTCGTGGGATCGTTCACGGTCTGGAGGGTGGGGTCGGCCACACCCGCGGACGGTGTGGCCGACCTGGCCGGTCAGGCGGCGACGGGCTCGGCTCGCTGCCCACTGCGCCGCAGCGACTTCAGCCCGATCACGCACGCAGCGGTGACGACCGTGCCGATGACGATGGCCAGCAGGTAGAGCAATGGGCTTCCGATCACGCCGATGACCCAGATGCCGCCGTGCGGTGCCTGCAGTGTGGCACCGAAGCCGAGTGACAGCGCACCCGTGACCGCCGAGCCGACCATCAGCGACGGGATCACACGCAACGGGTCGGCGGCGGCGAACGGGATCGCCCCCTCGGTGATGAACGACGCCCCCATCAGCCAGGCGGCCTGCCCGGCGCGGTGCTCGGGCTCGGTGAACAGCCGGCGGCGGACCACCGTGGCCAGGGCGAGACCGAGCGGCGGGGTCATCCCGGCGGCCATGACCGCAGCCATGACGGCGAAGTTGCCGGCGTCCAGCGAGAGGATCCCGAACGCATAGGCCACCTTGTTGACCGGGCCACCCATGTCGAAGGCCATCATCGCGCCGATCAGCAGCCCGAGCAGGATCTGGTTTGCTCCGGTCAGTCCGGTCAACCACGACTCGAGCGCCTGATTGGCCGTGGCGACCGGCTCACCGATGACCAGCACCATCAGCGCCCCGATGGCGAGCGTGCCGATCAGCGGGTAGATCAGCACCGGCATCATCCGCTTGAGGGTGCCACTGACCGGAATCCTCTTCAGGGCGTTGACGATCGCTCCGGCAAGGAGCCCGGCGATCAGCCCACCGATGAAACCGGCGCCGATCTCGTCGGCGAGCAACCCGCCGACCAGGCCAGGTGCGATGCCCGGACGGTCAGCCATCGCGTAGGCGATGAATCCGGCCAGGACCGGAACCATCATGCTGAAGGCGACGCCCCCGATCGACAGCAGCACGGCCCCGATCCAGGCGATCGTGCTCACGTCGAGGTCGCCGGGCAGGAACAGCCCCTCCTCCTCGGTGAAGACCGTGATCTCTGTGACCTCGACCGCGTCGGTGATCGCGAACGCGGCAGCGGTGAGGATTCCGCCCGCCACCACGAACGGGATCATGTAGCTGACCCCGGTCATCAGCCAGCGCCGGACCTCCTCGGCGCGGCCCTTGGCATCACCGGTCACCGAGGCGAACACGTCCTCGTCGTCCCCGGTGCCCGCCGCGGGCGTCGCCGCAGCGGCACCCTGGGCACCGGACTCCGACGCGCCCCGCTCTGCGGCGGCGACGGCACGCTCGACGATCGCCGGGGCGCGGTCGATGGCCTCGCGGGTGCGGATCTCGACCTTGGGCAGGTGCGCGAACCGCTCGATGTCGCGGACGGTTGCGTCGACCGCGAAGATGACGGCGTCGGCGTCACGGATGGTCGCGGCATCGAGCGGGGGGCTGCCGGCAGCTCCCTGCACCTCGACGTCGATCTCGTGCCCCGCCTCGCGGGCGGCGACCTCGAGGGCCTCGGCGGCCATCTCGCTGTGGGCGATGCCGGTCGGGCAGCTGGTGACGGCAACGAACTTCATAGCTCGACCTCCTGCTCGATGATCTCGACGACGGACGCGGGGCTGTCGGCCTCACGCAGTGCCATGCGGAACGACTCGTGGATCAGGCGCCGCGCGATGCGTGAGAGCACCCGCACGTGCAGGTCGTCGTCGCCTTCGGTAGCAGCGATGAGGAAGATCAGGTCCGCCGGGGTGCCGTCTTCGGCACCGAAGTCGAGCCCGTGGCGGCTGCGACCGAACGCAAGCCCGGGCCTTGCGACCGCCCCGGACTTGCCATGGGGGATCGCGATGCCCGACTCCATCCCGGTGCCGCCGGTCTCCTGCTCGCGTGCCCAGACCGTTTCCACGTAGGCGGTCCGGTCGGTGACCCGGCCGTCGGCCTCGAACAGCTGCGCGAGCTCGTCGATGGCGGTCCGGGTGTCGGTGGCGGCGAGGTCGGTCGTGACCAGCGCCGGCGTGATCAGGTCGGAGATGGTGGTCACCGAGGTGCTCCTGGTTCGTCGAGTGCTCGGGTCGGGTCGACCGCGGCCACCGTGACGGCGGCGAGGTCGAGGTCATCTGGTCGGGGAAACTGGGTGCCCGGCAGCCGGGCGGCGGCCGTGCCATAGGCGACTGCGGTGCGCAGTGCGTCGGGTCCGCCGTCGCCAGCAAGCAGCCCAGCGAGCAGGGCGTCGCCGGCGCCGACCGCGCTTCGGACCTCGATCGGGGGCGCGGTCGCGTGGTCGGCGTCGGTGCCCTCGACGAGCACTGCCCCGTCAGCACCCAGCGAGACCACGACGGTGCGAACGCCCTCATCGCACAGGCAGCGCGCAGCGTCGACGACGTCGCCGACGGTCTCGAGGCGCCGGTCGACGAGCTCGGCGAGCTCGTGCACGTTGGGCTTGATCAGGTCCGGGCCGGCGGCGACCGCAGCCGCCATGGGCGCTCCGCTGGCGTCCACGGCGACGGGTACGCCTGCGGCCGTAGCGTCGGCGACCAGTCGGGCGTAGAGGTCGTCGGGAGCGCCGGGCGGCAGCGAGCCGCACAGGGCGAGCCACCGGGCGCCGCGGATGGACGCGGTCACCTCGCTCGTCAACGCGGCGACCTCGGAGGTGGTGAGGCGGGGGCCGGCGGCGTTGATCTTGGTGACGGTGCCGTCGGGCTCGACGAGGCTGAGGTTCGTCCTGTTGGGCTCGGCGATCGCGACGCCGACCACCTCGATCGACACGGCCTCCACGGCCGCCTTGAGCTGCTCGCCCTCGTAGCCGCCGAGGGGCAGCACGGCGCGGGTCGCATGTCCCGTCAGATGCAGCGCGAACGAGACGTTGAGTCCCTTGCCGCCGGGGTCGACACGGGTGCCGGCCACGCGGTGCACCTCGCCGCGGGCGAGCCGTGGCAGCTCGAGGGTGCGGTCGAGCGAGGGGTTGGGGGTCAGTGTGACGATCATGCGCGCACGACCCGCGGGCCGGCGGCGGCGAGCTCCTCGGCCTGCTCGTCGGGGAGGCCGGTGTCGCAGACGAACACGTCGACCTGCTCCAGCGAGGCGTAGCGGACCAGCTGCTCGGTCCCCACCTTGGTGTGATCGGCCAGCAGCACGACCTGGTCGGCGGCATCGATCATGGCCTGCTTGACCGCGGCCTCAGCCGGATCGTGAGTCGACAGGCCACGCTGTGCGCTCAGGCCGTTGGTCGCGACGAAGGCCACGTCGACCCGCAGGTCGGCAAGCGTGGCCAGGGCCCAGGCGTCGACGGCGGCGAGGGTGCGCCCCCGGACGCGACCACCGACGAGATACACCCCGAGCTGCCGGCCGGCGAGGCTCGTGGCGATCGGCAGTGCATTGGTGATGACGGTCAGCTCACCATCGGGGAACACCGTCGCCAGCTCGCCGGTCGTCGTTCCCGCGTCCAGCAGCACCGTTCCCGCGCCCGGAACGAAGGCGGTGGCCGCCTTGGCGATGCGCCGCTTCTCGGTCGCCATCACGTCGGCCTTGTCGCCCAGTGCCAGCTCACCGGCGAACCGGTCGGTCGGGATCGCCCCGCCGTGGACTCGGCGCAGCAGCCCGCGCCGCTCCAGATCCGTCAAGTCACGCCGGACGGTCTCCGGGGTGACGGCCAGCTCGTCGGCGAGCCAGGCCACCTCGACCCGGCCGTCGCGTCGCGCGATGTCGGCGATGGCCTGGCGACGTTCCTCGGCGTACATCCGTCCTCCTCTCACGTTCCGGCCAAAACATACATAAACAGGCGCCCGTTTCCAACCGTTTATATTTGTTTGAATTTGTTTTGCTGCATGAGACGAACATGGTGGGCGCTGCACGCGCAAGTCGGACGGGGTCGCTGCTCGATCCCGCGCCCTCAGTGACCACCGACAGCGGGTCCACCCCGTCGGCGAGGTCCACGCGGCCCGAGCGGCGAAGCCCGAACCGTCCGAAACGAACAGCCAGGAGGACCACGATGCCCGCTGGTCGAGTTCCCGCGAACCCGACCGGCGCTGCCGTCAGGGTCGACAGGCTCAGCGAATGGAGCACGGCCCGGGTGACTGTGCAGGTCCCTCACGTCGAGCACGCGCGCTGGCGGGCCGACAGCCGGTACCAGACCGCACGCGTCCGGGTCGGTGGGGGCAGTTCGCCCATGGTCGAGGCCGCCCGCGGACACGAAGCATGAACGGGGCCGAGAGCAGCAGTGATGCCCTCATCGAGGGCGCCCGGCGGATGCTGGGCCCCTACTTGAGGTTGGATGTCGCCTTCGTGTCGCAGCTGGGCGTTGGACTGCGCGTGCTTCGCCATGTCGATGCCGCGAACGAGTCCGTCATCAGCGTCGGCGACGGTGCTCCGGTCGAGGACTCCTACTGCCGCTCCGTCGTGCTGTGAGACTTGCCCGAGTTGTTGCGCGACCCGGGCGACCACCCGTTCCCCGGTGCGCTCACTGCAACGAAGGCACTGCCGCACTGCCGGTCGGGACGCGCTTCAGCGTTGCGCTGATGGTCGCCGATGGCAGTACCTACGGCACGTTCTGCCCGCAGCTCGAACCGCCTGGCTCGGGGAACGGCCGTGCGCGAGCGGCGGGGGCACCGGGCCACCCGCGGGGTGGGGTGTCTGGTGGTCGTCAGGTCGGGGGGCGGAGTCGTGGTCGTCGGTCGTCCCAGACGACCTGCCAGCCGTAGAGGTCGAAGCATCGGTGGTGGTGGCGGCAGCCCAGCCCGGCGGTGTCGATGGTCAGCGGCCCCTCGAGCCGGTAGGGCCGGTCGAGGTGCATCACGTCGCACCAGGCGGCGGGGGCGTCGCAGCCCTCGGCGATACAGCCGCGGTCACGTGCGTGCAGGCTGCGCCACAACCCCGCGGGCACGCTGCGCACCTGCGCGCCGGCCTCGACCGGCACCCCATCAGCGTCGACCAGCAGTCGCGAGACGCCAGCATCGGCCAGCAGCCGGCGCACCTCCGCGAACGGCAGCGGGCCAGCCCAGGTGGTCTCGACCACCTGTGTCGAAGCCTGTCCGCCGTGGGCGACCACCTCGGCATCGTCGAGGATCGCGGCGTAGTCGACCGTGATGTTGACGTGCGGACGCACCCCGTGGACGGACGCTGCCTCGCCCGCGCGCAACGCCGCCCGCGCCAGCTCCACGATCGCGTCGGCGGTGCGGTGTTCGGGGGTGCGGCCCACCCCGGCGGGGTCCGGCGAGCGGAACGCATCCACCGCGGTGGCCACCACCTCGGCGTCCACCCCGGACCACTGGCCGGTGAGGGCCAGCATGCCGTCCTCGGTGGTGGCAACCGACGCGCGCCGGCGGTGATGGCGGCGGGTCTCGGCATCGATCGCCGCGGGCCCGTCCAACTCGGCCAGCAGCCGCCGACAGGTCCGACCGAAGGTGTGGGCGTCCTGCTGTGCCGCGGCGGCGACCAGCCGCCGGCTGGCCTGCTCGCGCTGCTGGCCGTGCAGGTGACGCAGCGTGTCGGCGAGCAGCTTGGCGTGCCGCGGCGGCAAGACCCCGGCGTCGAACGCCGACTGCGCCGCAGAATCCGTGCCGAGCTGGTCACCGACGTCCAAGCTCCGCTTCGCATCCGAGGTCGACCACTGGTGCTCTTCCGCGAGCTCACGCTGAAGATCCCTGCGGGCACGCTGGGCCGCACGCTGGTCGTCCTGGCCCGTTGCACGCGCACGCTCACGTGCACGGGCGGTGCGCCGCTCGGCCAGCGACGCAACCAACCGGCACCGCCGTGCATCCAACCGGCGGCCGGCCTGCTCGATCACAGCCAGCTGTGCGGTGATCCCCGCATCATCGAGCTCGTCGACCGGCACCGCCAACAGCTGATCGACCGCCGCGGCCAACGCCACCTCAGCCGCCTGCGCAGCCGCGGTGTCCTGCGCCAGATCGTCGGCAACGTCGCCGCCAGCCACATAGCCCGCCACAGGCTCTGCTGCCAGCACCCGACCGGCGCCAGCCTGCCCCGCGCGAGGTGTTCCGACAGCAGCCGGCACCGCCTGGACCGGCCAGCGGCCCACCGGACCTCCCGCGGGCCGCGACCCCCCGGTCACGCTGCGGGACCCCGAGCTCCGCGACGGACGGGACGCGGCAGAACGTGCCGCCGCCGGACGGCGGAGCTGCGCTGCGGCGTCTGGTGTCGAGGTCATGGCGGTCCCTGGCTGGTGATAACGAACGGTATCGAACGTATGTTCGAGATGTCAAGGAGGATGAGTATGCCAGCCGGGGGCAGCACGTGTGCGGTGGATCCACCGCAGGTGTGGAGAAGCTGCGGGAGGCAGGTCGGGCGAGCGCAGGACCAGCGAACGCCAGCGGCTCCTCGACGGTGTCACCGAGCTCGTGTCCCACCACCACAATCAGGAAGGGCCCGCCGTTCGCGCGCGCTGCCGGCGACTACTCGCTCAGCTCCGCCGGGACGCAGACGGGCCGGCAGACCCCTGAACGGACCCCGGCCGAGCTGCCCGGGCACCGACCGTCGCCGCGGCTGATGGCACCCGGCTTCGCGAGCACCAGGTCGGGTGCGGAGCTGACCTCTGGAGCAGATCAGGCTGACGGGACGGCGTCCCGGCCGGGGGCCGGTCGCGGTGGGCGGGGCGTCCCTGACCCACCCTTGGAGCTGGCGAGCCGTTCGACCTCGACGTCGTTCACGTCGTCGCGCAGGTCGGCGAAGCGGTGGGTGACGACTGCGAGCAGGGCCGTGGCGATCGGCGACGGGGTCTTCTTCTGACCGAACGAGAACCCGTTGAAACCGCGGTAGACAGAGCGCGGGGTGACGGTGCCGTCGGGCGAGACGTTGTAGCCGACCAGGCAGGCGACCAGCTCGGCGACCGCCCGGCGGTCCTCCGCACGCTCGGAGCCCCAGAGCTGGGGGTAGCGGCCGAGTGTGTCGAGCATCCAGTAGCTGCCATACCACAACGGTGGCCACTTCACGGTCTTGAACCGGAACCCGTGCCCGAACGAGTAGGGCTGCTCGTCGCCGCGCCGGCGCCACACCTCCAGCATCGTGGCCGCCGCCAGCGCGAGCCCGTCGGGGCGCTCGGACTCCTCCAAGCGCGCGAACAGACGCAGCGCCTCCAGGGTCACCTGCGGACACA
>SKSM01000183.1 GCA_007122985.1 Nitriliruptoraceae bacterium
ACCCGCATGTCCAGGCTCTGGACCGACACGCGCTGGTAGGGCAGCGCCGTCATCATCAGCCGGGTGTGCTCCCACACCATCCGCCGGAGGCGGTCCTCGGCCGGTCGGTCCTCCTGGGCGATCGGCTCGACCACCTCGAAGAGCATCTCCATCGCCCTGCGGTGGACGTCGAGGTAGATCTGCGCCTTGCTGCGGTACCAGTGGTAGAAACGGCCCTTGGTCGACCCGAGTCGGTCGGCGATGTCGGTGATCGAGGTGCCGGAGTAGCCGCGGGCCATGAACGCCTCGGCAGCCGCGTCGAGGATCTCCTCGCGACTGTCAGCGGCGCGCGTCGGCTCGGCCTCGTCACCGTCGAGGTGACCGATCCCCCCGGTGTCGGTGGACTCCTCCCTCACGGCGCGGCCTCGACGATCGCCAGCGGCCGGATCGGCGATCCGGTCCCTCCACGGATCGCCAGGGGTGCGGCGACGAAGAAGAACTCGTCGACCTCTTCGTCGGCGAGTGGATCGAGGTTCATCGCCTCCATGATGGGGATGCCGTGCTCGACGAGCAGGTGGACATGGACCTCCAGAGCGGGACTCGGCATGACCTCGTAGGCGATGGTGTCCGCTCCGGTCGCCCGGATGCTCCGGTCGGTCAGCCACTGCGCCCCCGACAGGTCGATGCCGGGCACACCGGTCGTGACCCCGAGGTAGGCGCCGACGTCCGTCCAGTGACGCGCCCATCCGGTCCGGATCAGGACCACCTCCCCCGTCTGCGGCTCCCCGTGCCGCGCGCTCCAGGCCTGCAGCAGCTCCGCGTCCACCGCGTCGCCGGGCTCGAGGTCACGGCCGAGCTCGCGGGGAGCGTCCACCAACCGGCCACGGGTCAGCATCGGCGGCATCTGATGGACCGAGGCGACCTCGACCCCACCGACGTAGGACTGGGCGTCGACGATGTCCAGGCCGTCGAACACCCGCCCGTCCTTCGAGACGTGACCGAGCCCGTCCACATGGGTTCCCACGTGGCCGCCGGTGGTGAACATCTCCGCGGCGGCCGACACGCCGTCGGGATACATCACCTCACCGTGCCGTTTGGTCAGCGTGAAGCTGTACGGCGGGTGGTTGGGGTGGTGGGGGATCCCAGGGGCGAGCTCCTGTGCCAGATCGAAGATACGCACCGATGCCGAGCCCGGCCAGGGGACCTCGGCCTCCCAGCGCTGTCCGCTCATGCTGCGACCTCCTGCCCGATCGCGCGTGCGATGACCAGGCGCTGGATCTCCGAGGTGCCCTCGTACAGCTCGATGATCCGCTGGTCGCGGTAGAGGCGCTCCACCGCATACGGCTTGCAGAAGCCGTAGCCCCCGAAGACCTGGACGGCGACGTCCACCGCACGGTGGGACACCTCGCTGGTGTAGAGCTTGGCCATCGCACCGAGCGTCCGGACGTCCTCGCCGCGGTCGTAGGCGGAGGCGGCCTCGTACAACATCATCCTTGCGGCGGAGAGCTCGGTCGCCAGGTCCGCCATCGGGAAGCCGATCCCCTGGTGCTCGAGGATCGGCTTCCCGAACGACACCCGGCTCGCGGCACGCGGGGCCGCCTCGTCGTAGGCCGCCAGGGCGATCCCGGTCGCCTGGGCACCCACCGTGATCCGACCGACGTTGAGCGTCCCGAGCGCGAGCCGCAGCGCGCGCCCCCGCTCGCCGATCATCGCCTCGGCCGGCACCCAGGTGTCCAGCTTGAGGTTGCTGGTCAGGGCCCCACGGATGCCCATCTTGTCCTCGTAGTGGTCGATCACCGCCCCGTCGGCGTCGCGATCGACCATGAACGCCGAGATCCCGCGCGGCCCCGCATCCGGATCGGTCACCGCGAACACGACGTAGTGCTGCGAGGCGCCGCCGTTGCCGATGAACCACTTCTCGCCGCGGATGCGGAATCCCTCGCCCTCGGGCTCGGCGACGGTCTCGATCGCCGAGGCGTCGGAACCGGCGTCACGCTCGGTGAGCGCGAAGCTGACCGCGGTCCCACGTGCCAGCCCGCCGAGGTAGCGCTCGCACTGCTCCTCGGTCCCCGCCATCACGAGCGGGAACGCACCGAGCACATAGGTGCTGAACACCGCGGCCGTCGCAGCACAGCCACGCGAGATCTCCTCCGCGACGGCGCAGGTCGCCGCGAGCGACGCGTCCTGCCCCCCGTAGCGGCTGGGCACGAACATCGCGGCGAGCCCGTGCTCGACGAGCAGGTCGACGTGCTCCTGGGGGTAGCGCGCCTCCCGGTCGATCGCTGCGGCGTTGACGGAGAAGTGCTCGTCGCTGAGCATCTGCGCCACCTTGCGCAGCCGCTCGTCCGCCTCGGCGAGCCGTGGGTTCCAGATCACACTCATCGGGCCGTCCTCGCTTCCGTCCAGGGGCAGGTCTAGAACAGGTCCCACCAGTCGTCGCGCGCGCGCATCTGGTCGGCGGTCTCCTCGAGGAAGATCCGCCCCGCCCGCATGACATAGACACGGTCGGCGACCCGCACCGCCTGGTCGATGTTCTGCTCGACCATCAGGACCGACAGACCCCGCTGCTTCGCCAACTCGTGGGTGAGGTCCATCACCTGCCGTACCAGCACCGGCGCCAGCCCCAGGGACGGTTCGTCGAGCAGCAGCATCCGCGGCTCGGAGATCAGCGCCATCCCCATGCTGAGCATCCGACGCTCGCCGCCGCTGAGGGTTCCGGCCCGCTGCTTGCGGCGTTCGGCGAGCACGGGGAACTCCTCGAAGACCCGCTCCACCGACGCACGTCCGACCTCCCGGCCCATCGCGAAGCCACCGAGGTGGAGGTTGTCCTCCACCGCGAGCTGTCGGAACACGAAGTCGTCCTCCGGCACAAAGCGGATGCCCTTGCGGACGTTGGCCTCGGTGTCGTGCCCGACGATGTGCTCGCCGGCGAAGCGCACCGTGCCAGCCTTCGGCGCCAGCAGACCGAAGGCCGACTTGAGCGTGGTGGTCTTGCCGGCGCCGTTGTGGCCGACGAGTGCGACGACCTCTCCCTCGTCGACCCGCAACGACGCATCGAAGACGGCGTCGCGTGCCCCGTAGGCGACCTTGAGGCCGTCGACCTCGAACACGGGCTGCGCGCCGCTCATTCCGCACCTCCGAAGTAGATGCCTGCGAGTCGCTCGTCCGACATCAGCTCGTCCGGCGGGCCCTCGGCGATGATCCGACCCAGCTCCATGAAGTAGACGTGATCGGCGATCGCGCGGACGACGTCGAGGTTGTGCTCGACCACGCAGATGGTCTTGCCCTCCTGCGAGACGCGTTCGATGAAGCGCAGGATCGCACGCACCCACTGCCGGTCGACTCCCGAGGCCGGCTCGTCCAGCAGCATCACGTCCGCTTCGCTTGCGGCCAGGCGCGCGAGGCTGACCAGCTTCTGCTCGCCGAAGGCGAGCGCCGCCGTCGGCTCGTAGGCGCGGTCCCGCAGTCCGACGAACTCCAGGTACGACAGCGCCTTGTCGACGTTGTCACGCTCCTGCCTGCGAACCACACCCGGGCGCGAGTAGAGCATGGACAGCCGCTCGCCCTCCTGGCCGGGCATCGCGACCAGGACGTTGTCGATCACGTTGACCTGCTGGAAGAGGCGAACGTCCTGGAAGGTGCGGACCACGCCCATGCGTGCGCGCTGCCACGGCGCGAGGCCGTCCAGGACCTGACCGTCGACCTGCACGGTGCCGGCATCCGGCGGAATGAAGCCGGTGAGCAGATTGAACACGGTGGTCTTGCCGGCCCCGTTCGGCCCGACCAAGGCGGTCACCCGGTCGGGTGAGAGCGTCAGGCTCAGGTCCTCCGCCGCCGTGACGCCGCCGAAGTGCTTGGTGATGCCGTCGGCCTGGAGGATCCCGGGCTTGTCGGGGTCACGGACGAGCGCCTGCGGCTGATCGGCGGAGTCGGCCAGCCGCTCCTCCATGCGTTCCAGTGCGCGTGTCGCCGCAGCGTCGTCGTCGGTGTCGTCTGCGAGCGTGGCATCGACCGCCTCCGGTGCCAGCGCGCCACCGACCGCCCGCGCCTCACGACGACGTGTCCGCCCGAACCGGAAGCCCTCCGGCACGATTCCCTCGGGGCGGAACAGCATGAATGCGACCAGCAAGGAGCCGAACAGGAACTTCTGGGCGACGCCGACGGTCTCACGTCCGAGATCGAGCAGCCGCAGCAGTTCGGGGATCGAGGCCAGCAGCGCCGCGCCGACGATCGTGCCGACGAGGTTGCCGGCACCACCGACGACGATGACCCCGATCAGGAAGATCGACTCGTCGAGGTCGAAGCTGCGCGGGCTGACGAACGCCTGGTAGTGGGCGAAGAGGGAGCCGGCGACACCGGCCAGGGCGCCCGAGATGGTGAACACCGCGACCTTGTGGTAGGTCAGGTTCTTGCCCATCGCAAGCGTTGCGGTCTCGTCCTCGCGGATCGCCCGCAGCACCCGCCCGAACGGCGACTGACCGGCCCAGTAGGCGATCACGAAGCTCGCCGCCGCAGCCAGCGTCAACCACACGGTGAAGTCCGGTGGCGAGACCAGCCGACGGCCGAACGCCTCCGGGCGCGGGATCCCCGGCAGCCCGCTGCCGCCTCCGGTCACGCTGGTCCAGGCGAGCAGCACGCCGGTGACCACGAACTGCACGGCCAGGGTGAGCAGGATCAGGTACTCGTGCCGCACACGCAGCGCCGGCCACGCCACCAGGGTCGCGAAGATCGAGGCGACCACGATCGAGAACAGAATCGTCCACGGGAAGCTGATGCCGAGCCGCAGGGCACCGATGGCTGCCGCATAGGCACCGACCCCGTAGAACGCACCGTGGGCGAGGGAGATCAGCCGCGTGTAGCCGATCAGCAGGTTGAGTGAGAACCCCAGGATGCTGATGATCAGCCCGAGGTTGACGACGTGGAACCAGAAGTTCATGCGGTCACCTCAGGCCTTGGTGTCGCGGGCGAAGAGCCCCACCGGACGGACGAGCAGCACGATGAACAGCAGCAGGAAGGCGACGATGACCTGGAGGTGGCCGGGCAGGAAGATGCCGCCGAGGTTCTCCATCATCCCGAGCAGCAGCCCGCCGAGTATCGCGCCACCGATGCTTCCGATGCCGCCGACGAAGGCGCCGATGAACGCGGCGATCAGCGGCTCGATGCCCATCGTGGGCGAGGCGGTCTCCTGCAGGGAGAACAGCACCGCCCCGACGCCGGCCATGGCCGAGCCGACCAGGAAGACGTTGCGGTAGACCTTCTCGTCGTTGATCCCCATGGCCCGCGACAGCTCAGGGTTGCTCTCCACGGCCCGGATCGCGGTGCCCTGACGCGTCCGCATGAACAGCACCACCGCGCCGATCACGACCCAGCTGACGACCACGACCAGGATCTCGAGCGTGGTGAAGCCCGCACGACCGAGCCGCAGCGGGCTGAGGGTGAACCCCTGGATGCTCCGGGCCTGCACCCCGAAGACGAACTGGATCACCGCCTCACCTGCGAGCAGGACCCCGAGCGAGGCGAGGAAGACGTTGAGCTGCAGCGCATTGCGCCTGCGCAGCGGCCGGTAGATGCCACGGTCGATCGCGAGCCCGGCCAGGGCGCCGACGGCGGCGGCGACGATGAAGGTGCCCACGATCGGCATGCCCTGCGAGGCGACCATCCACGCGCCGTAGGCCGCGACGGTGAACACCAGTGCGTGCGCGAAGTGGAAGATCTTCGCGGTGGAGAAGATCAGCCCCCAGCTGAGGGCCATCATGGCGTAGAAGCTGCCGGCGAAGAAGCCGTTGAGCAGCAGCTGCGGCAGGGCGTTCAAAGACACGGTCGTCCCCTGTCGTCATGGTCGAGCCGGCGGCGTGCCATGCGGGGCACACCCGATGGACGGGTCGCGGCACGGGCCCGCGCGATGCGCGGGCCCGTGCGGCCGACTCACTCGGGGACGACCTGGTCCTCCTCGAGCGCGGCGAAGCGGTTGAGCGAGCCGTCCTCGACCCGGTACACCCCTGCCGGCTTGAGGATGGTGCCGTCGCCCTGGAAGGTCATCTGGTCACCGTAGATGCTGCCGAACTCGTGGTCGGCGGCGACCGCCTCCTCCATGGCATCGACCAGGGCACCGGGCTCGGTCGGATCGCCGCCGTCGTCGACGACCATCTCGACCAGCTCAGCGACCACGAACCGGATCAGCTCGTAGTAGTTGGCGCCGTAGAACTCCGGGGTCTCACCGAAGGACTCGGTGTAGCCCTCGATGAACTGCTCGGCCTCTGCGTGCACCGGGTTGTCGGCATCGAAGGTGTCGAGCACGGCGACGTAGTCCTCCATCGCCTCGCCGCCGATCTCCTGCGCGTCCGGGGTCCACTCGTTGCCGATCGCCGGGACCTCAATGCCCTGACGGCGGGCCTGGTCGAGGATGTGTCCGACGTCGTTGCCCCACGACCCGACCACCAGCACGTCGGGCTCGGCGGCGGCGATGCGTGCGAGCATCGGGCTGAAGTTGCGCTCGTCGATCTCGTGCGGCTCGGACTCGACGACCTCGCAGCCGAGCTCCTCGCACTCGCGCACGACCGTGTCGTTGAGCGCCCGGCCGGCGTCGTCGTTCCAGTGGATCACTGCGAACGTCTGCGCGTCGTACTCGTCGAGCGCCCACTCGACCAGCGGTGGCATCAGCTGGGCACCGAGCATCCGGGTGTTGTACAGCGCCTCCTGGCCGATCAGCTCGTCACCGACGCCGCCACCGTTGAGCAGCAGCACGCCGGCTTCGCTGGTGATCGGCTGGACGGCGACGGTCGGCGCCGTGAACGAGCTGAGCACCACGTTGGCGTCGTCGACGTCCAGCAGCTTGCGTACCGAGGAGACGGCAGCGTCGGCGTCACCGCTCTCGTGGTCCTCGGTGATGAGGTTGAGCTCGTAGCCGGCGACACCGCCCTCCTCGTTGATCTCGTTGACGGCCTGCTCCGCGCCGGCGCTCATGACCTCGCCGTACCACGAGCCGCCTCCGGTCATCGCCAACAGGGCGCCGATGTTGATCTCACCGCCTTCGGCGGTTGGCTCGTCGTCATCGTCCACGTCTGGATCCGGGTCGTCGTCGACCTCCTCGGCCGGATCGGCGTCGGGGTCGGCGTCGTCGTCCGGGTCGATCTCCTCGCCGCAGGCAACCACCACCAGTGCGGCCGCTGCGAGGACGGCAAGTCCCCGCCGGCCGAGCCACCGGCTCGGTGAGTGCTGTCGGTACGCACCGCGTACACGCATGGTTGTCTCCCTCTCCCTGGCCAACGGCCATCTCGCACCCCACGGCCACGCCGTGGGACGTCTGCTATCCCCCGTGGTCCTGGGTGTCACGTGCCTTGACCATCACGGTGGTCACCCCGTCCTGGACGACCGTGCCGCGTTGGTCGAGCAGTTCGTAGCGCCGCGTGACGATGCCGCGGCCCGGATCCGATCGACTCCGGCGAATCGCCTCGATCGTCATCCGCGCACGCAGACGGTCGCCGAAGTAGATCGGCGCGTTGAACCGCCACTGCTCGATGCCGAGGAACGCCAGCGCCGTGCCGTGGAAGATGCCCTCGTCCTCGAACAGGCCCACGAGCACGCTGAGGCCGAGCAGCCCGTGGGCGATCGGCTCGCCGTAGACCGTCGTGGCCGCGAAGTCGGCGTCGGTGTGCAGCGGATTGTGGTCACCGGTCAGCTCCGCGAACTGCGCGACGTCCTCCGCGGTAATCGTGCGCTCCCCGGTCTCGAAGACCTGGCCCACCTCGAAGTCCTCGAGGTGGTAGCCCGTCCCGGCCGGCACATGGCTGGTCGCACCCACTGGCTCTCCCTCGGCTCGGTGTGCGGTCGCCGCCGCATCCGTCTGCGGTGCATCGGCTCCGGTGCATCGGCTCCGGTGCATCGGCTCCGGCGGATCGGCGCGACCCCTACCGAGCTCCCGTGGACGCCGCGCTTCCGTTGCGACATCCTACTCGGTAGGTTGCGCGCATACTACTCAGTAGGTTGCCGTCGTCAACCGTGGCTGGGAGCCGGTTGCGCGACGTCGCCGTAGGGAGGGCCGGCATGCAGGACCGCACGTGGGTCACCGGTGTCGGACTCGCCGACGTCCCGGCCGAGCGCCGGCGCGCCATCGACCTGCTCGTCCAGGCCTCGGCCCGGGCGGTCAGGGACGCGGGACTCGGCCCGACGGACGTCGATGCGGTCCTGACCGGCTACTCGCTGGTGGACGACGCGCTGATGCCCGCCGACGCCACGGCCGAGGCGCTCGGGATCCGGGCGGGCACCTGCCTGACCCTCAACGCCGGCGGTGCGACCGGGGTGGCGCTGATCCGGGAGGCCGAACGCATCATCCGCAGCGGCGACGGCGTCCACGTCCTGGTCGCATGGGCCGACAACCGGGCGTCCGGCGCCTCCAGGGACGCGGTCCTCGAACGGCTCGCCGGCGTCGGACACCCGGACTTCGAAGCGCCGCTCGGCCCGACGATTCCGGCCCTGTACGCACTGCACGCGGCCCGCTACCTGCACGACACCGCTGCGACGCCCGCCGACCTGGCTGCGCTGGCCGTCGCCTTCCGGCGCAACGCGGGACGCGACGTGCGCGCCCACCGGCGCGAGCCGATCACGATCGACGACGTGCTGTCCTCCCGGCCGATCGCCGATCCCCTGCGGCTGCTCGACTGCTGCCTGGTCACGGACTTCGGTGCGGCGCTGCTCGTCAGCGCCGCACCCACCGGGTCGGTCCACCGTCCCGTCGCGATCGCGGGGACCGCGCAGGGGCACGCGCACGAGCACCTGCTGGGCACCGAACGACTCGGACGCTCGATCAGCGGTCAGGTGGCCGCAGCGGCGCTGGCCACGGCCGACCGGCCCCGCGCCGACCTCGACCTGCTGATGGTCTACGACAGCTTCACGGTCACCGCGGCGCTGCAGCTCGAGGAGCTCGGCCTCGCGCCGCCGGGCGGCGCCGGCGCGCTTGCGCGCGACGGCGCCTTCGATCCGGACGGCGCGCTGCCGGTCAACACCAACGGCGGGATGCTTTCGGGCATCAACGGCGGGATCCACCTCGTCGCCGAAGCGGTGCTGCAGTTGCAGGGGCGCGCCGACGGTCGGCAGGTCCCCGACCCCGACCTGGCCTTGGTCAACGGCATCGGAGGCATCCTGTCCGCACACGCCAGTGTCGTGCTCGAGGGAGCGCCATGACCAGCCAACCGCAGCACGAGCACCCGTTCTGGGACGGCTGCGCGCGCGGGGTGGTGCGCGTCCAGCTGTGCGATGACTGCGGTGGGTACAGCCTGTTGGCGCGCGCGGCTTGTCCCGCCTGCCTGTCGGAGACGATGCGGTGGGTCGACAGCCCGGGTCGCGGCACCATCGAGTCGGTGACCCGCGTCCATCGGCCACCCTCACGTGAGCTGCCCTCCGGCTACGGCCTCGCGGTGGTGCGACTGGACGAGGGCCCGAGCGTCCTGGCCCGTGCCGATCCAGACGAGCTCTGGATCGGGCAGCGCACCACGATCGGGTTCAGCGACGAGACGACGGGCGGACGTCGGCTGCCGGTGGCACTGCCGGCATGAGTCCCGCCGGATCAGGCACGCAGCAGCTGCTCCAGCCGGAACTTCTGCACCCGGCCGCTGCCGGTCATCGGCAGCTCGTCCATCACCTCGACGCGGCGAGGGACCTTGAATCCCGCCAGCCGCTCCTGCGCGAAGCCGACGACGTCGTCGGCTTCGACCCGGGAGCCGTCGCGGACGACCACGGCCGCCGCCGGCACCTCACCCAAGCGGTCGTGCGGCACGCCGATCACCGCGGCGAGGGTCACGTCCGGGTGGTCGAGCAGGACGGTCTCGATCTCTGCGGCGGCGACGTTCTCGCCGCCGACGCGCAGCATGTGCTTGTAGCGGCCCTCGTAGATCAACTCCCCACCGGGTCGCAGCAAACCTCGATCGCCGGTGCGCAGCCAGCCGTCGGCGCTGAACTGCTCGACGGTCTCCTCCGGCTTGGCGTAGTAGCCGGTCATCACGCAGGGGCCGCGCACCTCGATCTCGCCGCGGGTGCCGGGCTCGAGCGGGTCGCGCGTGTCCGGATCGACGATGCGGACCTCGAACCCGGAGTGCGGCAGCCCGCACGTGCGTCGGTGGTCGTGGTCCGCGGCCGCGTCGGCGATGGTGACGTTGGGCGAGGCCTCCGACAGGCCGTAGAGATTGACCAGGCCCTCCACCCCGGCGGTGGCCGCGATGCGGTCGAAGAGCTCACCGGTCGCGGCGATCCAACCCTTGCGCAGGCTCGCGACCCGGTCGGGACGAAAGCCGTCGGCGTTGACCAGGTTCACCCACAGGGCGTCGATCCCGCCGTAGACGGTGATCCGATCCTGCTCGATGACCTCCAGCGCGCGCTCGGGATCGAACCGCGCCGTGGTCGTGATCGAAAGGCCCGTCACCAGCCCGAGGTAGAGCAGCAGGGTCGACCCCGCGGAGTGGAAGAACGGCGACGGCGAGAAGTACCGGTCGTCGGCGGTGAGCCGCAGTCTGCCGGCGACCCCCGCGGCATCCTGGAGGATCGCCGCATGGGTCAGCATCGCGCCCTTGGGAAACGCCGTCGTCCCGGAGGTGTACTGGATCAGCGCGACGTCGTCGGCCTTCGCCCGGTCGACCAGCGGCGCCGCCGCAGGCGGTTGGTATGGCTGTGCCCACGCGCGACGCGTCGGACCCACCGCGACGATCGCCTCCAGGCCAGGTGCGTCGATCCGCTCCCCCGGTCGACGTGCCTCCTCGACGGTGTCCAGCAGGTCGGCGTGCTCCTCGCCGGGCACCACGAGGACCCGGCTGTCGGACTGCCACAGCTGGTAGCGCAGCTCGTCGGGCCGCAGCTTGGTGTTGGCGGGCACCACCACGCGACCGCTGATGCCGGCAGCCAGGGCCCACACCGCCCACGCCGGACCGTTCGGCAGCAGGATCGACACGTGCCCGCCGAGGGGAACGTCGAACGCGTCCAGCCAGGCGACGGCGCTGGCGACCCGCTCGCCGATCGCGTGCCAGGTGAGCGATTCGCCGTCCGCGTGCAGCGCGATCTGCTCACCGCGCTGCTCGAGCTGGTGCAGCAGCATGCCGCCGACGGTGCGGTCGAACCTGGTCTCGAGCATCATCGGTCGCCCTCCCGGGCATCGCTCGCTCCTGCGCGGATCTCCTCGTCGACCCGGTGCCAGATCTCGCCGGCGATGGGCGCTGCGGCCTCCTCCAGCACGTGGCCGACCAGCCCGACCGTACGGGCCATCACCCCGATGCCACGCCCGGCCTGCCACGGCAGGTCGAGCTCGCCGACCAGGGCCCCGATCGCGCCGGTCGCGTTGAGGGGCACCGGCGTGCCGCGGCGCGACGCCAGCTCGTCGGCGATCGACCGCATCAGCTCCACGAACCGGCCGGCGCGGCCGTGCTCCTCCGCGATCTCGAACAGCCGGACCGTGCGCGGGTCCACCGGTCGGTGGACCGGGTGGCCGAACCCGGGGATCGGCCTGCGTTCGCGACCGAAGTCATCGACCACGCGCGCAGCCAACGTGGTGGCATCAGCATCGGGAGCGTCGTCCCACGCCTCCTGGGTCAGCTGCGCGGCGCCCTCGATACTGCCGACGAACCGGTCACCGAGACCGAGCAGCCCTGCGGCGACCGCCCCCTGCAGCGACTCCGGAGCGCCATGTGCGGTCAGGCGGGTCGCCAGGGAGCTGGGCGTGGCCCCGTGCTCGACCAGCGTGACCAGGCAGGCTTCGAACACCGCCGCCTCATCGGGCTCCGGCAGCCGTCCAGCCAGGCTGAGGAAGCCCATCTCTCCGAGCCCGACGTGGCCGAGCAGCTGCCCGGGGAGGTCGTAGCCGTGGACCACCACGCGATCTGCGCTGCTCCACCCCAACGACGAACGGATCGGCACGTCACCGGCCATGGTGCGTCTCCTCTCTCAGGCGCTCGGCGGCGCGTCCAGCAGCTCCTGACCACGCCGCCGCAGCTCGTGGCGCTGGATCTTGACGCCGTTCGGGCCCTCCACCGTGGGCAGGGCGTCCACGAGCTCGATCCGCGCGGGGATCTTGAACGCGGCGATACGGCCACGGCAGAACGTCGCCAGATCGTCGGCGGCGAGCTCCGCGCCGTCCGCCGTCTCGACGAAGGCGACGGCGGCGTCGCCCACCCCTGGCTGCTGTACACCGACGACCGCCGCTGCGGCCACGAACGGATGGCTCTGCAGGTGCTCCTCGATCTCGGCCGGATCGACCAGGTAGCCGCCGAGCCGCAGGGAGTCGCCCAGTCTGGTGTGGTAGACGAGGCTGCCGTCCTCACGGGTGCGGCCGAAGTCCCCGGTGCGAAACCACCCGTCGGAGGTGAAGGTCGCCCGGGTCGCCTGCTCGTTGCCCACATAGCCCGCCATGACCACGTAGCCGCGAACCTGGAGCTCACCGTCCTGCCCGTGTTCGAGCAGGGTGCCGTCCTCCGGATCAGCGGTGCGCACCTCGATGTCGGGGCCGACCGGCAGGCCGCCGCCGAGGTAGCGTTCGTCGCGGTCGGCGTCCTCCGGCCAGAGGCTCATCAGGCCGAACAGCTCGCTGGAGCCGTAGACACCACGCATGGGCACGCCGAGCGTGTCCTCCACCCGCGCGGCAAGCGCTGCACCGTCACCGGTGAAGTTGCCGAAGGCGCCGCAGCGCCAGGAGCCGAGCGCCCGCGGATCCTCGGCCGCGTCGAGGATCGCACGCAGCATCCCGTCGGGGCCGTAGGCGTGGGTGATCGACGCTGCCTCGAACCACACCACCGCGTCGTCGGGGTCGAAGACCGGCTGCAGCACCAGTCCCGCGCCCGCGAGGAACGCCGCCATCGAACCGCTGAACCCGAAGACCCCGCACAGGGGCAACGCGGCGAGCATCCGGTCACCGGGACGCAGGTCGAAGGCCCGCGCCACGTTGTGGCAGTGGGTGGCCACGCCGCGCTGACGGTGCATCGCCAGCTTCGGTGCACCGGTGGTGCCGGAGGTGGTGAACGCATCGACCGGGTCGTCGGCGCCGCCCTCACCCGGCGGCCGCGCAGGGTCCGCAGTGGCCAGCGCAGCTGCCAGGTCGACCACCTGCAGGTCGCCACAGGCGGACGCGCTGGCATCGGGGCGCGGCTCCGCGGAGGCATCCACCGCGATCACCGCGCGCAGGTGCGGCCATCGACGTCGCCACTGCGCCGGCGAGTCGTCACCCAACACCTCCCGGGTGATGGCCGCGAAGTCGATGGACAGAAAGCCGGTCGGCAGCACGATCGCGGCCGCCTCGGTCGTCGCCAGGACGTCGTGCAGTTCGCGTGCGCGGAACCGGGTATTGAGGTTGACGGTCAGCAGCCCGAGGTGCGCTGCAGCGAACTGCAGCACCATCCATTCGCGGATGTTCGGCAGCCAGTTGCACAGCACGTCGCCGCGAGCGAGCCCGAGCTCCCGCAGGACACCCGCCGCCGCATCGACCTGCCTGGACAACTCCTGGTAGCTCACCGCCGGCGCACCACTGCGTCCGGTGTCGAGCAGCGCGACCCGCTCGGGATGCGCCTCGACCACCCGGTCGAAGGCGTGCATGAGTGTCGCGGGCTCTCCCACGGGGCGGCCTCCTTCGCGTGTCGCTGATGCTGCACGTCTACCAGACCCCGCCACCCACGGAAGGAACGACACCGATGAGCGAGTCGACCCCGGCGACGGTCACCCGCAGCGATCACGGGAGCGTGGCCGTCCTCACCATCGACGATCCGCCGACCCGCAACGCACTGAGCGCACCCACCCTGACCGCGCTCACCGAGCATCTGGCCGCAATCGATCACGACCCGCCGATCCACGCCAGCGTGGTCACCGGCGCGGGCAAGGTGTTCGCCTCCGGAGCGAACCTCCGCGAGCTGCGCGAGACCTCGCCCACCGACTACCTCACCGGCCCGCGTCGAGCCGCGTGGGAGCGACTCGGCGGGATCGACAAGCCCGTCGTCGCGGCCGTCGGTGGCGTGGCCTTCGGTGGAGGGTGCGAGCTCGCGCTCGCCTGCGATCTCGTCATGGCCGGCGATGACGCGCGCTTCGGGCAGCCGGAGGTCGGCCTGGGTCTCATCCCCGGCGCGGGCGGGACCCAGCGCTGGGCCCGGGCGATCGGTCGCTACGCGGCGGCGCGGCTGGTGCTCTCCGGCGAGCCGATCGACGTCTGGCAGGCGCATGAGCTCGGCGTCGTCGCCGAGGTGGTGCCACGCGAGGCACTGGTCGCAAGCGCAGTCGAACGAGCCCTGTCGGTGAGTGCCGGCGCACCGCTGGCGGTCCGGTTCGCGAAACGCGCCCTGCGGCTCTCCGAGGATCTGCCGGTCTCGCGGGCGCTGGAGCACGAACGGTCGCTGCTCGCGGCACTGCTGGCCACCGACGACGTGCAGGAGGGTGTCGCCGCCTTCCTCGACCGCCGCAGCCCCGAATTCCAGGGCCGATGACCATCGAGGAGCACGTGATGCCATCCATCGACGTCGAGTCCACCGACACCGCGACGATCCTCACCCTGGGTGCCGCAGGCGGCCGCTGTCAGCTCACGGCAGAGCTGGTGGCCGAGCTGACCCAGGCGGTTGCCGAGGCGAAGCACGCCCCGCGGCCCGCACTGGTCATCCGCGGCACCGACGGAACCTTCTGCGTCAGCGACCCGGCGACGGGCTCGCAGGGCACCTCGGCGCAGGGCGCCGGCGCATGGCGACGGGGCGCCGTGCACGAGCTGCTCACCGCCATCCGCTCGCTTCGGGTGGTGACCATCGCCGTCGTCGACGGCGACGCCACCGGCGCCGGGCTCGCGTTGGCGTTGTCGACCGACCTGCGTCTGGCGACACCCGCAGCCCGGTTGGGCTGCGACGCCGACCCGAACGGCACGTTCGGCTACGGACTGCCGCACCTGCTGATGACGCTCGGCGGCCGGGGAGCGGCGACCCGGATGCTGCTCGGTGACACGCTGGATGCGACCCAGGCAGCACGCGTGGGGCTGGTCGACCGGGTCATCGACCCGGCGTCACTGGACACGGAACTCGAGCGGCTCCTTGACGCGGTGCCGGATGCCGATCACGTTTCGGCGGTCGCACGGGTGATGCGCGCCGCACAGGAGCTGCCACCGGACGAGGCCATCCGATTCGGTGACCTGGTCGCAGAGCACACCGGCCCCGGGTCGCCCGAGCACCCCGCGAAAGGAGCCTGACCGTGGCCATCGACGCAACCACCCCCTGGGAGGCGCTGACGCCGCTGTCGTTCCTCGAACGCAGTGGCGCGGTGTTCGCCGATCGGACCGCGTTCATCGACGGCGCGTCGCGGCTGACCTACGGCGAGCTGTTCGACCGCGTGCGCCGGCTCGCCGGGGCTCTGCGCGAGCAGGGCATCGGCCCCGGCGACTTCGTGGCGGTGCTCGCCCCCAACCGACACCACCTGCTCGAGGCGCACTTCGGCGTCCCCGCCACGGGCGCGACCGTCGTCCCGCTCAACACCCGGTTGGCCACGCCCGAACTGACCTACATCCTCGAGCACTGCGGCGCCCGCACCCTGCTCGTCGCCGACGAACTGGCCGAACGTGGCGTGCCCGCGGCCGACGATGCCGCACACGACATCGAGGTCGTCCACCTCGGTGGCTCCCGCGACACCTACGAGCAGCTGCTCGCCGCGGCACGACCGTGGTGGCAGCGCCCCGACGACGAAGGCTCGCTCCTGGCCGTCAACTACACCAGTGGCACCACCGGGCGACCGAAGGGGGTGATGTACCACCACCGCGGCGCCTACCTGCAGGGCATGGCCATGGCGCTGCACAGCCGGCTGTCGAGCGACAGCACCTTCCTGTGGACGCTGCCGATGTTCCACTGCAACGGATGGTGCTTCCCGTACGCCGTCACCGCGGTCGGCGCCACCCACGTCGGCCTGCCACGGGTCGACCCTGCCGAGATCTGGCGCCTGATCGAGGAACACGACGTCTCCCACCTCAACGCCGCCCCGACCGTGCTGATCGACCTGGTGCGCCATCCCGACGCTCGACCGCGGCCCGAGCACCGACCGATCCAGGTGGCGACCGGCGGCGCCCCACCGTCGCCCACCCTGCTCGAGCAGTTGGCCGACCTGCGCATCGAGGTCACCCACCTCTACGGACTGACCGAGACGTTCGGCCCGAGCGTGATCTGCGAGGAACCGCCCGAGTGGCGCGACCTGCCCGCCGACCAACTGGCGCGCCGCAAGGCGCGTCAGGGGGTCCCCAACGCCGTGGGGGGTCGGATCCGGGTGATCGCCCCGGAGGGCACCGACGTTCCCGCCGACGGCCAGGCCATGGGCGAGGTCGCCCTGCGCGGCAACACGATCATGGCCGGCTACCTCCACGACGCCGAGGCGACCCGGCAGGCGATCCCCGACGGCTGGTTTCGCACCGGCGACCTCGGTGTCATGCACCCCGACGGCTACGTCGAGCTTCGCGACCGGTCCAAGGACATCATCGTCTCCGGCGGCGAGAACATCGCCTCCATCGAGGTGGAGCAGGCGATCGCCAGCCACCCGGCGGTCGCGGAGGCCGCGGTCGTCGCCGGCCAGCACCCGCGCTGGGGCGAGACGCCCGTCGCCTTCGTGACACTCCACGCCGACGCGACGGTCTCCGCCGAAGACCTGATCGCCCACACCAAGCAGCGAATCGCCTCCTACAAGGCGCCCACCCGCGTGGAGTTCCGCGAGCTCCCCCGCACCAGCACCGGAAAGATCCAGAAGTACCGCCTGCGAGAACTGGCGAACGACGCCGAGTGACGTGCGTGCGTCGGCGGGACAGTTGACCGGGCAACCAGCCTCGGGCAAGGTGACCCACCAGCGCCGACCAGGACCCACCATGCCCACCGTCGTGCCGATGTCCGCCGGGACCCCCCGCCCGACACGACGGTGAGCACGGAGTTCGTCACCCAGATGCTGCCGATCCGCGTGGTCTTCGGCATCGGCACCCTGGATCATCTCGGTGACGAGGCCGCAGAACTGGGCCTCGACCGGGTGCTGGTCATCGCGAGCCCGTCGAACGCCGCTGCTGCACAACGCGCCGTCGCCCTGCTCGGCCGACGCTGCGCCGGGCGGTTCGACGACGTCCGCCAGCACGTCCCCGAGACGCTGGTCTCCGACGCGGTCGCAGCCGCCCAGCAGGCGGACGCGGACGGGCTCGTCACGGTCGGAGGCGGCTCGACGACCGGGCTCGGCAAGGGGGTGGTCCACGACCTCGGGCTGCCGCTGGTCGCCGTGCCCACCACCTACGCCGGATCGGAGATGACCGCGATCTTCGGGGTCACCGGTGAGCACAAGCGCGCCGCCCACGACCCGCGCGTCGCGCCGCAGGTGGTGATCTACGACCCGGCGCTGACCACCTCGCTGCCGCCGTCGCTGTCGGCGCTCAGCGGCGGCAACGCGCTCGCGCACGCCGTCGAGGCGACCTGGATGCCACAGGTGTCACCGACGATCACCCACCTCGCCGCTGAGGCGGTCCGGGCACTGGCCGACGCCCTGCCAAGGGTCGTCGCCGCCCCGGACGACCTCGCTGCCCGATCCGACGCGCTGTACGGCGCGCACGTCGCCGCGCTGGTGCTGTCCTGGGCGGGTGTCGGGCTGCACCACAAGCTCTGCCACGTGCTCGGCGGCACCTACCGGCTGGACCACGCCGCCGCCCACACCGTGCTGCTGCCCCACGTCACGGCCTTCGTCGCGCCCGCCGTGCCCGACGCGCTGGCTGCGATCGCCCGGGCGCTCGGCACCAACACCGCGGCGGCCGGCCTGCACCGCCTCGCGCAGCGGCTGGGAGCACCGACCGACCTGCGGACGCTCGGCATGCCCGAGGAGTCGCTCGACACCGCCGCGCAGGCCGCCGCCGCGAGCGGCGGCTACGCGCCACGCCCGGTCGGCGTCCAGGACCTGCGGCTGCTGCTCGACGACGCCTTCGCCGGCCGCACGCCCCGCAGCTGGGAGACGGCACCGGCCTGACGCGACCTGCGACCCGACCACCATCCGGTTTCCGAGCAAGGGAGGACGGCATGACCAACGACACCGCCGAGGTCGCGCGGCTGACCGCCGAACGCGACCGGATCCGCCAGGCCCACTTGCGTCCCCGCGACCAGCGGCCAGCGAGCACCGCACGGGGCGTCCACCACGTCGCACTGATCTCCTCGGACGTGGAACGCACGGTGCGCTTCTACCAGGACCTGCTCGAGTTCCCCCTGATCGACATGTTCGAGAACCGCGACTACCCGGGCTCGACGCACTTCTTCTTCGACATCGGCCACGGCAACACCCTGGCGTTCTTCGACCTGCCGGGCCTGGACCTCGGGCCCTACCAGGAGGTGCTCGGCGGCCTGCACCACTGCGCCATCTCCGTCGAACCGGCGACCTGGCAGCGGCTGCGTGACAAGCTCGACGCCGAGGGAGTCGACTACCTGCTCGAGAGCGAGGTGTCGATCTACTTCACCGACCCGGACGGCGCCCGGCTCGAGCTGCTGGCCGACCCACTGGGCGAGATGTACGGCACCAAGCTGCTGTGATGGTCAGTCCGAGAGCACCTCGATGCGGTGGTCGGCCTCACGACGGGTGTCGGTCGAACCGCGGATCTCGCCCGCCTCGTAGTCGATCTCGAGCGCCTGGATCGAACCGAAGTACAGCCGGCCGGGCCGCTCGGTGACGTCCCCCCAGCCACGCGCGAGCAGGTCGTCGCGCAGCCCCGCGTAGCCGGACTCCACCTCGATGGTCGTGCCGCTGACGTGGAACCGTGGCGCCGCGACCACCTCGTCCAGCGGCTGGTCGTGCAGGCCCCAGCGCGCGATCGCCGCGGCGAGCACGTTGGGGATGCGCGGTCCCCCCGGCGAGCCGAGCCCGAGCACCGGCCGTCCCTGGTCGTCGGCGACGATCGCCGGAAGGCTCCAGGTGACCGGACGCCGGCCCGGTGCGGGCTCGTTGACCCCTCCCTGCCCGAGGTCGAAGCGCCGCAGGTGGTCGTTGAGGAAGAAGCCGTGGGCGTAGTTGCGTGACCCCCAGAAGTTGGTGATGGTGTTGGTCATCGACACCATCGTGCCGTCCGCGTCCACCGCGGTGATATGGGTGGTGTTGGGGTCGGTGCCCCCGAGCGGGGCGCCAGGATCGATCGACGGCACCGACAACAGGTCGAGGCCGTTGGCTTCGGCGACCGCCCGGTTGCGGTCAGGATCGGTGAGCCGCTCGACGGGCACATCGACGACGTCGGGGTCGCCGAGCTCCCACTGCTGCTGGGCGAACGCGATCCGCCAGGACGCGGCGAGCGCGTGCACGAAATCCGCCGAGGACGGGTCGAGGTCCGCGAGGCCGAGGGTCTCCGCCAGCTGCAACTGCTGCACGAGGCTGGTCCCGGGCAGGGCCGGCGCCGCGCCGATCACCTCGAGGTCACCGACCGGGCCGCTGGCAGGTGTGGAGGACTGCACCTGGTAGGCACCCAGTGACGCGTCGTCGAGCCCCGCGACCTGGGCAGCGAGCTGCTGGCCGAGCTCGCCCTCGTAGAACGCCTCCGCGCCCTCTGTGGCGAGGATGCGCAGCGTGTCCGCCAGTTCCTGCTGCACCATGGTCTCGCCGGCGGACAGCGCCGCACCACCCGGGTAGAGGTGGCCGAGCTCACCCGTCGGCAGGGCGCCTGCGTCCGAGGCCAGCCGCTCGGCCAGCAGCCCGGAGACCGTCGCCCCCTCGGCCAGCTCGATCCCCGGTGCCAGGAGCTCACCGAACGCGAGCGTCCCGTGCTCCTCGCTCAGCCGTTCCATGCCGGCCACGAAGCCGGGCACCCCGGTGTTGCTGGCCGGGATCCCGCCTTCGGGGACCACGTCGCGGTAGTCGTAGGCGCGCGGCTGCTCGCCCTGTTCGTAGACCAGCACCGCTCCCCCGCCGCCGAGCCCGGAGGTGAACGGTTCGACGACCGAGGATGCAACCGCCGCGGCGACCGCCGCGTCCGCGGCGGTTCCCCCCTGCTCCAGGATCGTCATTCCGGCATCGACGGCGTCCGGATGGCCCGCGCTGACGCCGTACGCCTCCGGGACCGCGGCGTCCGACTCGTCCGACGCATCGGGCTCGTCGGGACCGGGGTCCGGCACCGACGGCGGGTCGGCGTCGAGCTCGGGAGGCTCCGACTCCTCGACCGGCGCCTCCGGCACCACCTCGCTGTTCTTGGCTGGGTCACTGCACGAGACCAGCAGCACCAGCACGGCGGCGACGCCCACGGTGCCCGGTCGGCGGCTCAGGTCGTTCATCGGCGTCCCTCGTCTGACGACGCGCCCATCGTGGCGGTGCCGTCACCCTCGGGCGAGCGAAGACCCGGCAGTTCGGACGATGGCGGGCCGCTCACCGGTGGCGTTGTCCCCACTGCACGTGCAGCAGCGCCTCCAACGGTCCCCGTGGCAGCACCGACCGCCAGGCACTGGCAAGGACGATGCTCGCGAGCGCGAACACAGCGAGGATGCCCATCGCCGGTACGACCCGGTCGGACGTGAGCACGTCCGGCGCGGCGTGGAGTGCGAGCAGGTGCGCGACGTAGACGGTCAGCGCGAGCTGACCGGTCACGACCAACGGCCGCGTCAGCCGTGGCACGACGTCCGCCACGAACAGTGATGCACCGAGGAGGGCGACCGCAGCTGCGGTGGAACCGATCAGCCACAGCGGCATCTGGCTGTGCGCGGTGTCCATCACCAGGTGGTCCCAGCCCGTGGGATCACCACCGGCGCCGAGCACCGCCCGCAGCAGCCGGCTGAGCGCCATCGCTGCTGCCGCCACCGTCGCACCCACGACGAGCAGCCGTCGACGGACGACGTGCGAGCGCAGGTCGCGCCGTCCGAGCCACATGCCGAACAGGAACGGCGCCAGCCAGGTGATCAGCGGATAGGGGCCCGACAGCACCAGTCGGTGGACGATGTCGACGACCGGGTCGGACAGGGCGACGCTCTGCCGGGAGAACACGGTGGGGTCGCTCAGATGACCCCAGAGGTAGCCGATGCTGCCGAGCGGAAGCGCGATCGCAGCGGCACCAACCAGCCACCGGTCGGACAGGAGCAGCGCGACGGTGGCGACCACGAACAGCACCGCGTAGTCCTGCAGGATCACCGCCGCACCGTGATCGAGCTCCTGGAGCGCAAGGCCCAGCGGGAGCAGCAGCACCGCCCGCCACAGGAGCGTGGCCCGGGTACGGGCGCCGGAGGCGCGAGGCGACGCGGCCAGCAACGACACACCGACCCCGGCGACCAGCACGAACAGCAGTGACGCGCGGCCGTGGGCGATCGCGTAGGCCGTGCCGAGCCAACCCTGTGCATCCGTCGGTCCGACGTGCACCGCGAACATCCCGAAGATGGCGATGCACCGTGCGAGATCGATGCCGACGATCCGCCCACGGACGGGCGCTGGAACGTCGGCGCCCGGCGCCGAGGTGGGGCGCAGCCGACGAGGGGGCGTGCCCGAGCCGCGTGTCTCGCCCTCCTCCAACGCTGTCATCCGCGCTCCATGGCCGGGGGCGGTGGTCGCAGGACGTCACACGCCGGGTGACGCGGACCGCGCGTGCTGCCGTTGGCGCGTGCCGCGACGTGGTACTGCGTTTCGCCGCTTCGTCTGCCGTTCGTCGGTGTCACGCGACCTGACCCCGTCCGCACAGGCCGACGGCCGAGCTGCGCAGCAGCCGTGCCCGCTGCCAGCAAGTATGTCATGAGCGGCCGACCACGTCTCGAACCTGCCCGGAGCGAACCACCTCAGCACCTCCCGGCCACCGACGAACGTCCGGTGTCGGCGAGCTCGCGGGGCCGCGGCGGGGCCAACGGACCACGCCGGCCCGCTAGCCGAGGTGGGCGACGATCCGGCGCAGCCCGGCGGCGATGTCGTCCTCGGCGGCAGCCAGCGACACACGGATGGCCCCCTCGCCTTCGCTGCCGAACGTCTCGCCCGGAGCCACGGCGACCCCGGCGTCGCGCACCAACTCCTCTGCGAGTTCCACGCCGCTGCGACCGTGCAGCCGGAGCGGCAGCCACAGATAGAAGGCACCACTCGGCCGCTGGTAGGGCAGGCCGAGCTCGTCGGACACCTCGATGGCACGGTCGCGACGGCGGCGATAGCTCTCACGTCGCTCGGAGACGAACTCCTGTGGTCCTTGCAGCGCGGCGACCGCGCCGTGCTGCGCCGGGCCGTTCACGCAGGCCACCAGCGCCTCTTGCATCTTGACCATCGTGGCCAGGACCTCGGGCGGCCCCGAGACGTAGCCGACCCGCAGCCCGGTCATCGCATAGGTCTTGGAGAAGCTGTGCACGGTGACGACACGCTCCGACCCACCTGGCAGCGCAGCCGGGCTGACCGCGACCGCTGAACTGGCCGCTGCTGGCCCCTCGGCGACGCCCGCGTCCTCCAACAGGTCGTCGAGGACGATCTGGTCGTAGCACTCGTCGGAGACGATCCACAGGTCGTGCTCCTCGGCGAACCGCACCCAGTCGGACATGACCGCGGCATCCCAGACCACACCCAGCGGATTCGACGGACTGTTGATCACGACCATGCGGGTGCGCTCGCCGACCAGGTGGGCAAGCTCGTCGAAGTCGGGCCGGTAGCCCGTCTCGCGACGCAGTGGATACGGCACGGCCTGCAGGCTGGTCAACCGCGAGACCATCCGGTAGTTCGGCCAACCGGGGTCGGGCACCAGCACCTCGTCCCCGGGGTCGGCCAGTGCGAGCGCCGTGGCCGACAGACCCTGCATGGATCCGGCGGTGATCAGCACCTGGTCGGCGTCGACGTGGATCCGATTGACCCGCGCGAGCTTGTCGGCACAGGCCGCACGCAGCTCTGGGATCCCCGCATTGGGCGTGTAGCCGGTCTCCTTGCGCTGAATGGACGCGGTGATCGCCTCGAGGACGTGCTCGGGGGGAGCGGCGTCCGGCTGGCCCACCTCCAGCCGGATGACGGGCGCCGTCGAGGCCCAGGCCAGGTCCATCACCGCCCGGATACCGGACCGGGGAAGCTCTGCGCTGCGCGGCGGGATCTTCGGCATCAGGTCTCTCCCCAATCGAGGATTCGACGGATGGTGTCACCGAGCAGGCCGGCACGCTCATCGGGCGACAGATTCGGCAGATGGTGTTCGACGAGCTCGAGACAGGCCCGGTAGCCGGGATCGTCGACGATCCACGGGAAATCGCTGGCCCACACCAGGCGATCCGGTCCGAACCGCTCCGCGAGCTGCCGCGTCACCGCAGCGACGTCGGGATAGGGATACGGCTCGGCGGAGAAGGCGTATGCCCCGCTGACCATCACCGCGACGTTGGGGAAGTCAGCGAGGGCGAGCACCTGCTCGAGCTGCGGCTGCGGCACGGGGCCAGGGATTCGCGGCCGTCCGCGAGCGTCCACCGCGATCTCGTTGCGGGTGAAGCCCGAGTGATTGAGCACGACCTGTAGCTCCGGCAACCGGCCCACCAGCTCGGTGAGCGTGGGTAGGTCGCCAGGCCGCGGATACATCCACAGGACACGACCGGACGCCGCGAGTCGCTCGAGCGCCTCTAGCCACGGCGGGCGGTCCTCCAGGCGCCCTTCCAGAGCGAACAGGCGGAGCCCACGGAAGCCGTCCGCCGCCAGATCCTCGACGAGCCCGGCCGGATCCGGCGACTCGCCTGCCGTGGGATCGGTCAACGACGGTGGCGCCACGGCGACGGCCCGGAACCGGTCGGGTCGTGCGCCTGCCACCTCGGCGACGTAGCCGCGCTCTGGTCCCAGTGGCACCAACACGGCCCCGTCGACTCCCGCCGCGTCGAGGTGACCGACGAGCGACTCGACCCGGGCTTCGCGCTCGGCCGGGGCGATGGCATCGACGGTCCGTTCGGGGTCCTCCGAGCGCGGCAGGAACACATGGACGTGAGCGTCGACGATCACCGGTCACCTCTCAGGACATCGGCCACCTGTGGTGCGATCCCGTCGATACCACCGATCGCGCTGCCGAGGCCGACCGCGACGGCGCCGGCGTCGAGCCAGTCGCCGACCTCCTGCAGGGCGATGCCGCCGGTCGGTACCACGGCGGCATCCGGGAACGGACCGCGGAGCACGCGCAGATAGGCGGGGGTCAGCGGCCCCGCAGGGAACAGTTTCACCGCCGACGCACCGGCGCGGCGCGCGGTCACCAGTTCGGTCGGTGTCGCGACCCCCGGCAGGATGTCGATGCCGCGCTCGAGCGCACGGGTGATCAGCTCCACATCCAGGTGGGGACAGACCACGAACCGAACACCCAGGTCGGCCGCGTGGTCGAGCTGGTCGACCGTCATGACCGTGCCGGCGCCGATGACCGCATCGTCCGGCGCGCGCGCCAGCAGCCGCTCCAGCGCCCGAAGGGCGCTCGGCTGGTCGAGGGTGATCTCCGCAGCTCGCACCCCGGCGGCGAAGAGCTGATCTGCAAGGTCCTCGACGACCTCGTCGATATCCCTGCGACGAAGGATGGCAACGACGCGGGCTTCGCGCAGCGCGGTCACGAAGCTCATCGCACGATGCTCCGCGTGTCGCTTGCATCCCAAGCATCGGTGGTCAGGGCGTCGCCACGCAGCCCGTAGCAGCTGACCGCCGCCCCAATTGCAGCGTCAGCCGCCGCAGCCGGTCCGGACGTCGGCAGGGTCGCCACGAACGTGCCGAACAGCGCGTCACCCGCGCCAACGGGATCCACGACGACCGCCTCGGCCTCGCGGCGCTCCTCGCTGTCCGGAACGACCACACGCAGGTGCAGCTCGACCACGCTGCCGTGCTGCTGCTTGTGCGTCTCGATCCCCGCCCGCATCCCGAAGGCCTCGACCGCGTCTGCAAGAGGGTCCCCGCCCTCCAGTCCCGCGCTGGCTAGGTCGGAGCGTCCCGCAGAGAGGATGTCGACCTCCGGCAGCAGCTTCTGCAGCCACCTGCCGGCGTCCGCACGCGACCACAGTGCCGAGCGGTAGTTGACGTCCAGTGCGACCGTCGCCCCGCACGCCCGCGCCGCAGTGACTGCGCTGTCGAGGGCCGCGCTCGGTCCGTCGCCCAAGGGCGGGGTGATGCCGGAGACCAACAGGCAGGTCTCGGCGTCCAGCCACTGCCGCCACGGGATCGAGGAGGCCTCGATGCGGCTGAAGGTCGACCCAGCCCGGTCGTAGATGATTCGCGGTGGACGTGGGAACGTGGCGAGCTCGAGGAAGTAGGCACCGAGCCGGGTACCGCCCGCACCCGTCGCGGGCACCGGCCGGACCTCGACCCCGTTGGCACGGGCGTGGCGGCTCACCCGCCGACCCAGCGCTCCGTCGGGCAGCGCACTGACCCACGTCGACGGCATGCCCGCTCGCACCGCAGCGATCAGCGCATTGAGCTCCGCGCCCCCAACGGTGACGTCGAAGCTGTCCGTCGTCTCGAGCGAAGCTCCCGGCGGCACCGACATCCGCAGCATCGCCTCGCCGAAACCGAGCAGCCGGGCATAGGTCATGACTCCCTCCGGGTGAACAGAGCAACCGCGAAGACGACGATGGCACCGGTGACGACGCCCTGCAGCAGCGGGGCGACGCCCTGGAGGTTCATGGCATTGCGGATGACGCCGAGTAGCAGCACTCCCCCCATCACTCCGAGGAGCTTGCCGCGTCCACCGAAGATCGACACCCCGCCGATGATCACCGTCACGATCGAGGTCAGCTCGAGCCCCTCGGCCATGCGTGGGTCGCCCACGCCCTGCCGGAAAGCGAGCACGATGCCCGCGAGCCCGGCCATCACCGAGCACAGCACCATCATGCGAAACCGCACCCAATCCACGTTCACTCCGGCACGGCGCGCCACCTCAGGAGCGCCGCCGGCGGCATAGACGCTCCGCCCGAAGCGGGTGCGGTGCAGAAGCACCCCCGTCAGCATGAGCATCAGCAGCAGTAGCCACACCGGATAGGGGACGCCCAGCTGCTGCTGGTAGACCAGCCCGCTGGCCTGCGCCGGAATGCCGCCGATCGGGCCGGTGGTGTAGAGCAACGCGACCCCGCGAAGCACGGTGAAGCTGATCAGGGTCGCGATCAACGGGTGGATGCCAAGCCGCACGATCATCGTGGCGTTGACCGCCCCGATCACCGCCGCGACCAGCAGCACCAGCACCAGCACCGGCACGACCCGCGACGGCTCGTCGTCGATGAGCCCGGCGGTGAGCAGCGCGGTCAGCCGCGCGGTCGCCCCGACCGACAGATCGATGCCACCGACGAGGATCATGGCGGTCTGCCCGATGGCGGCGAGCCCGAGCGGGACCGACTGGCCGGCGAGGTTGGACAGGTTGCGGCCGGTGAGGAAGAACTCGCTGCCCAGCGCTGACTGGAAACCGACGACCACGACCAGCACCCACACCAGGTAGCCCTCCGCCGCAGCCTGACGGGTGGTCGCCAACGTTCGGTCCCACAGCAGGGTCGGGGTCATGCGGTCGACTCCATCGCGGCGAAGGCCATGATCTCGTCGGCGACGAAGGGCGGTTCATCGAAGGTGGCGGCGATGCGCCCGTCACGCATGACCAGCACGCGGTCGCTGAGGCCCAGGACCTCAGGCAGCTCACTGGAGATCATCAGGATCGACAGGCCGCCGTCGGCGAGTTCGCGCAGGATGCGGTGGATCTCCGCCTTCGCTTGCACGTCGATGCCGCGCAACGGTTCGTCGAGGATCAGCAGCCGTGGCTCACGTGCCAGCCACTTGCCGAGCACGACCTTCTGCTGGTTGCCGCCGGAGAGGGTCGCAGCGGGCACGCTGAGGTCACTGGCTACGACCTGCAACGAACTGGCCGCTTCCTCAGCCAGTCGCTGCTCCGCACCGAGGTCCAGGACGCCGAACCGCGACAACCGGTCGAGCGAGGGCAGCGTGAGGTTTCGGTCGATCGCGAGCTGCAGAATGAGACCCAGACCCTTGCGGTCCTCGGGAACGAGCATCAGGCCACGACGGATGGCGCGCCGCGGCCCGGTGGGACGGTACGACCGACCGTCGAGCAGCACCCGGCCGCCGTGGTGACCCTCCAACCCCATCAGGTAGCGGGCGATGCGGCTGCGGCCCGAGCCCACGAGCCCGGCAACCCCGAGAATCTCCCCCCGGCGACAGGTGAAGCTGATCCCGTCCGGCTCGGTGCCGGGCAGCTGCACACTGGCGACTTCCAGCATCGGCTCGGGGTCCGCGGTCGCCGACCGCACTGGGAAGGCCTCATCGACCTCGCGACCCACCATCGCGGAGACCACCTCTCCGGTCGAGACGTCCTCCGCCCGCCGGGTCCAGACCAGCTCACCGTCGCGCAGCACCGTCACCTCGTCTGCGATGGCATCGACCTCGGCAAGGCGGTGGCTGATGTAGCCGACGGCCATGCCGTCGTCGGCGAGCCGACGGATCAGCCGCAGCAACTCCTCTGCGCTGTCCCCGGGGAGCGTTGCGGTTGGCTCGTCGAAGATCACGATCGACGGCTCGCGGGCGAGCACCTTGGCGACCTCGACCAGCTGCTGGCGGGCAACGGGCAGCTCGCGCACACTGCGCTCCAGCGGCAGGCCGCCCGCCTCGACCCGTTCGAGCAGCTGTCGAACCCGTGCACGCTGGGCCCGCCGGTCGATCAGGCCGAATCGCCGTGGCTGCACCTCGAGCGTAATGTTGTCGACCACCGACAGGTCGGGGACGAGCGACAGCTCCTGGTAGACGATCGCGATGCCGCGCTCGAGCGCCGCCGCGGGCGAGGCGAATGAGATGGGCTCCCCGCTGACCTCGACGCGACCGGAATCCGGCGGAAGCACGCCGCCGAGGATGTTGGTGAGCGTCGACTTGCCGGCCCCGTTCTCGCCGACGATGGCGTGAACGTGCCCGGTGCGCAGCTCGACGGTGACCCGGGACAACGCCTGCACGGGGCCGAAGCTGCGTGAGACCTCCCGGGCGGCCAGGGCGGGAACACCCGCCCCGGCCGCCGTCGAGGCCCGTGGCGGGTCATGCGTCACAGTAGCCCTCGTCGACCAGCTCCTCCTCGCTGAACGGCGTCGGCAGCCACAGGTCGTCGATGCACTCCGGTCGGTACCACTCGTCGAGCTCCTCGTGGGTGAAAAGCGGCACCTCGACGTTGACGAACGACGGGACCGTCTCCCCGGCGAGCACGTCCATGGCGGTGTCGAGGCAGAACTGCGAGTGTCCCGGCGGGTAGCCGACGGCGAGGAACTCGAGGTTCTCCTCCTGCGCGATGCGCAGGAAGCCGTTGAGCGGCTCAGAGGCGAACGGCGGGATGTCGCGTCCGGCCTCCTTGTAGGCCTCGATCGCGCCGATGCTCTGACCGGCACCGTCCGCCCAGACCGCGTCGATGGTGTCGAAGCGAGTGAGCATCGCCTCCATCGCGGTCTTTCCGTCCGCGGCGTCCCAGTTGGTGTTCTCGAGGTCCAGGACCTCGATGTCGGGATGCGAGTCGAAGATCGACATCGCTCCCTCGATCCGCTGTTCAGCGGTCGGCACACCGGCCGGACCGGCCAGCATCACCAGCTGTCCTTCATAGTCCAGCTCGCGCGCCAGCCAGGACGCACCGAGCGCGCCGTTGAGGAAGTTGTCCCGGTCGACGCGCGTGACGTACTGATCGCTCTCGACCGTGCCGGTGCACAGGATGACGGGGATGCCGTCGGCGGCGGCCCGCTCGACCGGTCCGCGGACGTCGGTCAGTGGGGTGACGATCAGCGCGTCGGGCTGCTGGACCAGCAGGTCCTCGATCGTGCCGATCTGGGTGTCGGACTCCCCGAGCCCGGTGGGGCTGATGATCAGTTCGACGTCGGGGTACTCGGACGCGTGCCGTGCCTCGACCGCCTGGTTGTAGGTGACAGGCCAGCTGAACTCCGGCGCCTGGATCGCGAAGGCGATCCGAGGGTCGCCCTCCATGGCGAACTCGCTGGTGTCCACCTCCACGATGTCGTAGGCGTAGTCGGGCGGCTCGATCGGGTCGAGACCCAGCGACGCGGGCTCCTGTTCGTAGGCGTTGAGCAGGAGGTCGGATTCGGCGGCCGCCTCGGCCTCCTCGGGCTCCTCGTCCGGCTCGGCCTCGTCGTCAGGCTCCTCGGTGACGGGGTCGTCGACGTCGTCAGGCTCGGTGTCTTCGGCCGGGGCACACGCCGCGATGACGAATGCGAGCGCGAGCACTAGGGCGAACGGTCGTAGGTAGCGTCTCATCTTGGGTCTCCTTGACTCTCCACGATGGCTAGGCGGACACGGGTGAACGGCTGGCGTCCTCGCCCGCCGGTCTGAAGAGCCAGCCGGCTGCCAGGACGGCGAGGAAGAGAACGAGCCCCTTCGCGATCAGCTGCACCGGCTGGGGCGCTCCGACGAGCAGCAGCAGGTTGTCGAGCGCGGCGAGACCCACGGCAGCGGCGACCGTGCCGCCGACCCTGCCGCTGCCCCCCATCAGCGATGCTCCTCCGAGGACCACCGCAGAGATCGAGTCGAGGTCGAAGCCGACCCCGAGGGTGCGGTCGTAGAAGCCGACGTTGCCGGCGAGCATCAGCCCGGTGAGCATCGCCAGGCTCGAGCAGCCGATCAACGCCAAGGTGGTGGTGCGACGTCGGGCAACCCCCGACAGGTGTGCGGCGTCCGGGTTGGCACCGACGGCGTAGATGGACCGGCCGAAGGTCGTGCGATGCAGGATCAGCGCCACAACGACCACGACGACCGCCGCGATCACCACCGCGACGGGCACGGTCCGGCCGATGACACCGCTGCCGATGACCCGCAGCTCATCGGGAACCCGTCCGCGTGAACGGCCCTCGGTGAGCCACAGTCCGGCGCCCTGGATCAGGAAGAACGTCGAAAGGGTGGCCAGGATCACCGGCACCCGTCGCATCACCACCAGGAACGCGTTGAGGGCTCCGATCGCCACCGCCGCCACGACCACTGCCAGGATGGCCAGCGGGAGCCGACCCTCCACGGTGCCGGCGATCTCCACGGTGAGCAGCAGCGTGGTGGTGATGACCGCGCCGACCGACAGATCCAGCCCACGCACGATGACCACGAGCAGCTGGCCCACCGCGACCACCGACAGGAAGGCAGCGCCACGGGCGACGTTGCGGAGGTTGGCGGGACCGAAGAAGCGCGGCTCGACCAGCATTGCCGCCAGCACGACCAGCAACAGCACGGCGAACGGCGCGAGCCGCACGAGCTGCTGGCGGCTGAGCCTCATGATCCGAGCTCACAGAAGCGCCGTGCCAGGTGTGTGTAGAGGTCGCGAGCCTGCCGGAGCGCAACCATGCCAACCCGCTCGTCCACGGCATGTGCATGGCGCAGCAGACCGGGCCCGAGCGCTGGCAGCGTCGGCACGCCCATGGCCGCCAACCAGGTCGCGTCCGTTGTGGCGGGAAAGACGTCGTCGGCCGGCACCACGCCGACCACGTGCTCGAGGGCGTCGCGTGCCGCAACCGCGACGGCATGGTCGGACTCGATGCGCGTCGCATCGATCCAGTCGCGCACGGTCACGGCGACCTCGGCGCCGTCGGGCACACGCGCAGCCACAAACGCCTTGAGCGCGGCGACGAACTCGTTCTCGGTCATCCCCGAAACCAGCCGGCACTCCGAGCGGACCCGCGCGAAGCCGGGCAGCACCCCGTAGTTGATGCCGCCCTCGATGACGACGCCCGGCGTCAGCGTCGGCCGCCATGGCTGGTCCTCCGGGCAGGGCGGGGTGAATTCGTCGCGGATCGCGACGATCAGCCGGGCGGCGACCTCGGTCGCCGAGACCATCCCGAAGACGTCGCGCAGGCTGGAGTGGCCCTGGTCGGTCGTCACCTCGATGTCGAAGTTGCAGATCCCGCGGCTGCCGAGGTGCAGACGGTCCCAGTCGTCGAACAGTCCTCCCGGTTCGCCGATCACCGCCGCGTCGGCCGTCAGTGGATGGTTCTCGGCGAGCCAGCGACCACCGAACCGTGCGCCGTCCTCCTCGTCGGCGACGAGCGCGAGCAGCAGCGATCCGCGCGGCGGGGGGTCGGCGGCCAGGTCCGCCGCGCTCAGCAGCATGGCCGCGATCGCCCCCTTCATGTCGACCACGCCACGGCCACGCAGTTCGTCGCCGACCTGCGACGCGGTCAGCGGCGGCGTCGACCACCGACCCTCTCCAACGGGTTTGGTGTCGAGGTGTCCGCACAGCAGCAGCCGTCCGCCGCTCGAACCGAAGCTCAACTCGATCAGCTGGTTCGGCCGGGTCGGCTCGCCGACCCGCTGGGGCACGGGCAGGCCGAGCTCGGCACAGATCGTGTCGACCACCGCGGCGACGCTGCGCTCGTCCTCACCCGGATTCTGGCTCGGGGCGGCGACCAGCCGCCGTGTCAGCTCGAGCACGGCGGGTTCGGTGGACACCGTGGAGGGGCGGGTCACGGCCGGGTCCGGTACCAGCAGCCCCCCAGCATCACGCCCGTCGGCGGGCAGTCCCGCGGCAGGTCGCAGTTCGGACACATCGTGTCAACGCTCCTTGTAGCTCGGAGCCCAGTCGTTGCCCATCCAGGTCCACACCTGGACCGGCTCGAGCGCGATCAGCCAACGCGACCACTCGAGGGTGGGCTCCAGGTAGTCGGGGCCGTGCTCACCCAGGTAGCGCACACTCATCCGCCGGGCGATCTCCACCCACTGCCCGCCGACGTTGGGCTCCTCGACCACCTCGGCCCGGCACTGCGCGACCACCTTGCGCTGCATGCCGTACTCGTCGACCGTCACCGCACAACGTGGGTCGGACGCCAGATTCTTCGCCCACTTCGAGCGCTTGCGGCCGACCACCCAGAAGCGACCGTCCTTCCACTCGTGCCACATGGGCACCACGTACGGCCAGCCGTGCTCGTCGAGGGTGGCCACACGCGCAAAGACCGGCTCCTCGAGGAACCGGGTGACCTCATCGGTCCCCATCGGTCCGACCTTGCCCCGCCAGCTGTCCTCGCCCATGACCGCTCCGTCAACGCACCGCCGTGGTAACCCGTCCGATCCTCACGCTGCTTGCGTGTGTGCAACATATGCATAGACTACGCGTATCGTGCTTACGAGTATCTTCGTAGGGCACCGCGAAGTCAAGGTGCATGGAGGCCCGGGCCGACGACACGCCCACGATCGCCCGCGCTGTCGCGCTCCGCGCCAACACGGCCGCCGCAATCGACCGGTGACACCCCTGTGAGCCAGACACTCCACCGTGGACTGCTGGTCATCGAGCTGCTCGGTGAACGGCCGCGGCGCATCGCCGAGATCGCCGAGGAGCTCGAGGTCCACCACTCAACGGCGTTGCGCCTGCTGCACACCCTGCGCTCCGAAGGGTTCGTCCACCAGCAGGACGACAGCCGCTACCGGCTCGGCTCGTCGATGTTCCGCCTCGCCCACCATGCGCTCGAGGGCATCGACGTGCGTGACCTCGCCCGTCCGGACATGGAGCGGCTCAGCCAGCGGTGCGGCGAGACCGTGCACCTCGGGATCCTCGAGGGCCGGCAGGTCGTCTACATCGAGAAGGTCGAGGCCAAGCACCCGGTCCGGATGTACTCACGGATCGGGGCCGTAGCGCCGCTGCACTGCACGGGCCTCGCCAAGGCGATTCTGATGCGCCTCGATCCCGAACGCCGGGACCAACTGCTGCACGATCACCAGTTCACCGCCTACACCGATGCCACGCACACCAGCCCGGAATCGCTGCTGGACGACCTGACCCGCTCGGCCGAACGCGGCTACACCCGGGACGACCAGGAGCACGAGCCGGGGATCCACTGCATCGCTGCGCCGGTGCTGACCGCCGACGGTCGGCCCGCGGCGGGCGTCAGCATCTCGGCTCCGACGAGCCGCATCTCCTCGCAGACCCTGCTCGAGCAGGTACCGGACCTGCTCATCGCGACACAGCGCATCTCACACCACCTCGGCTGGGAACACGAGCGGTCCCCTGCGTCGACCCGGCGCGCATACACCTGACGCTGTCGCCGACGACCGCGACGGGCCCACGCGGCCGACGGGCTGCCATCCCGGATCCACGTGAACGTCACGGCGTGCGTTCGGCCAGGGCCGGACGGACGGTGGGAGTCCGTCCGGATGGGCAGATCCCCCTTGGAGCCCGCCTCGTTAACGTCCGGCTGCGCCGCGACCACGCGCGCTGTCCTCGACCGCGAGACGCGCGATGCCCCTGCTCGCAGACCGCTACGAGACCGGCCCCGTGCTCGGCGCCGGCGGCATGGGCCGTGTCGTCGCCGCCCACGACCACCGGCTCGACCGCCCGGTCGCGGTCAAGCTCATCCGCGACGAACTCCTCGCCGACGACGCGGCCCGACAACGGCTGCTGCGCGAGGCGCGAGCCGCCGCACAGCTGCACCATCCCCACACCGTCGCAGTGTTCGACGCCGGCGAGCAGGACGGCCGACCGTTCGTGGTGATGGAGCTGGTGGAGGGATCGAGCCTCGCCGACCGGCTGCGCGCCGACGGGCCACTGTCCGCGACCGAGGCCACCGACGTCACCGCGGCCGTCCTGGATGCGCTCGCCGCGGCCCACGACCAGGGGCTGGTCCATCGCGACGTGAAGCCGTCGAACGTCCTGCTGCCCGACGCCGGTGGCGTCAAGCTCGCCGACTTCGGGATCGCGGTCGATCTCCGTGCCAACACCACGCTCACCGACCTCGGGCAGGTGCTGGGAAGTCCCCGCTACCTGGCGCCGGAACGCGCCACGGGGCAGACGGCGGCGCCCGCCAGCGACGTCTACTCCGCGGGGGTCATGCTCTTCGAGATGCTCGCCGGTCGGGCACCGTTCGACGGTGACAACGCGGTCGCCACCCTGCTCGCCCACCAGCAGCAGCCGGTGCCTCCCCTGGCCCGAATCGCCGAGTCCGTCCCTCCGCAGCTCGCCAGCGTTGCCGAGCGCGCGCTCGCAAAGGACCCCTCGCAGCGCTTCGCCTCGGCCCGATCGATGCACGACGCCCTGCTCGGCGCCGCCGACGAGGCCGGCTGCCACCCCGAGGCGGGCGTCGCCGCGTCCAGTCCCGCCACGACCGGCCCGATCGCGTTGTCGGCGGCCACGGCCGAGACCGCCTCTGCTGCGGTCCCCGGGCCCATGGCGCCCGACGCGGTCCCGGCGGACACGGGGCCGCCCGTCGCGGGCCCGACCGGTCCGGGCGGCGACGACCCGCTCGTCGACCACCCCGACGACGCCGACGGCGCACGACGCACACACTGGCTGCTGCCGGTCGGAGCCGGCATCGCCCTGCTCGGCTTGGTCATGGCGGTGCTCCAGCCCAGTGGAGACACCGAGGTGGCAGCCAACCACCACGGTGTCATCGCCACCCCGTCGGTGTCCACACAGGCGCTCGGCAGTGATGCGTCGGAGGCGCTCGTCCCGGTCGTCGAGCAACCCGACCGTGCCGACACCGACGATGACGACGACTCGTCGGACGATGGCGGCGGCACGCCGGAATCGGGCGAGGAGGCCGGCGATCCCGACGACCCCGGCGACCCCGGCGACGCCGCAGGTCAGGACGCCGACCGCTCCGACGCGCAGGCACCGGCGGACGAGCAGCCGAGCCCACCGTTCAGCACCGCCGTCGCCACGGAGCTGCTCGACGACCTGATCGCACGGCTCGCCCACGATCCGCAGGCCGCCGGGCCGGCGGCCGACGACCTGCTCGACGGCCTGCGCGAGCTTCGTGATGAGGACGATCCGGAACCTCGGCGCCGGGACGCCCGCGAGCTGCTCATCGAGGTGGCCGGGTACCACCGCGACGTGGCCCTCGACGACGACGTCGTGCGTACCGCTGCGGCCGTGCTCGAGGCACTCGGCCGACCGGACGATCCACGGCTCCATGACGTGAGCTGGCTGCTCGCGCAGACGGCGGCCGACCGGTCCGCCAGCGGCGACCGCGTCGGCCACCTCCTCTCCGACCTGGACCACCTGCTCGGCCGGGAGGACCCCGACAAGGTCGCCCGCACCGCCGAGCGGCTGAGTGACCAGGTCAGGCGCTGGGTCGACGACGGTCGGTTGGGCGCGACGCTCGGTAAGCGCACCCGGGACGTGCTCGCGCCGCTGACCTGAGCGCCGCAGCCGACCCCCGCCGCCGCGCCGGTACCACTCGTCCGGATCATCCGGACATACCGCCCCAACGACCGACCCACCCCGGCGACACCCCCGCCGCCGGTACCACTCGTCCGGATCATCCGGACATACCGCCCCAACGACCGACCGGCCGCGGCCGACCCCCGCCGCCGCGCCGGTACCACTCGTCCGGATCATCCGGACACACCGCCCCAACGACCAACCGGCCGCGGCAACCCCCCGCCGCCGGTACCACTCGTCCGGATCATCCGGACATACCGCCCCAACGACCGACCCACCCCGGCGACACCCCCGCCGCCGGTACCACTCGTCCGGATCATCCGGACACACCGCCCCAACGACCGACCGGCCGCGGCGACGCCGCCCGGGCGGTCAGGCCGGGGTCGTCACCGCGGTGGCACACCGGTCCAGCAGGTCGGCGACCAGGTCCGGGCGGGTCAGCTGCGGGCAGTGGCCGGCCGGCAGCTCCTCGATCGCGACGACCGTGTCCAGGAACCCGGGTGCCAGCCGCTCGGGCAGCGGATCGTCGGTCGCGCGCACGTAGGTGGCGGCGATCTCGCGCCAGGCCGCCACGGTCACCGGCTGGTCGTGGACCTCGAGGTTCATCCGCTGCAACCGGCTCAGCGCCAGCGCGGTCGCGTCCGGGCCGGCGTCGGCGAACAGTGACGTCGCGGCCGAGGCCGGGTCCAGCCGCCGCGTGCCGTCGCCACCGGTCGTCACCTGCTCGACCCCGCCCTCGTCGGCGGACTGGCCCGTCCGTGCCTCCGCTGGCTCGTGACCGGCGCCGGACGGGGCGAGCTCGGCAAGCGCCTGCCCGGCGTCGGGGGCCGCGGCGGCCAGGTAGACCAGGTGGGCGACCTGAGGGTGGGGCCCGGCCGCCGCCTGGGTGATGACCACCCCGCCGTAGGAGTGGCCGCACAGCACGGCGGGGGCGCGCAGCCCGTCGAGGACGGCGCGCACGGCAGCGACGTCGTCGTGCAGGTCCCCGACCTCCGCCACGTCGTCGGCCGGGATGCTGGGCAGTGGGACCGTGGTCACCTCGTGGCCCCCGGCCGTCAGGTGCGCCACCACCTCGTCCCAGATCCACGGTCCGAGGTAGCCGCCGGCGACGAGCACGATCGGCGGTCGCTGATCAACCACGAGGTCGACTCCTGGCGTCGCTGGCAGACGGTATCGGCACGGACGCAGCAAAGCAGCTGGTCCGGCCGAACCGGTGGAGCGGCCCCGGTCACCTGCCGGGGATCGACCTGCATCAGCGCTCAGGTGGGCTGCCCGTCGAGCGCCCGCAGTGCCCGCCACACCCGCTCCGCGGTGAACGGGCTCTCGGTCAGCCAGATGCCGGTCGCGTCGTGGACGGCGTTGGCGATGGTCGGCAGCGGGGCGTTGATCCCGATCTCCGCGATGGACTTCGCTCCCATCGGCCCGGTGGGGTCGTAGGAGTCGACCAGGATGGTCTCGATCTGCGGCAGATCGAGCGTCGCGGGGATCTTGTACCGGCCGAAGTCGATCCCGCGGGCACGTCCCTGAGCGTCGATGGCCAGGTCCTCCGAGAGCGCATAGCCGATCCCGTTGGCGACCGCTCCTTCGATCTGGCCCTCGGCGAGCTTCGGGTTGACCGCCGTGCCGCAGTCGGCGGCGACGACGTAGTCGACGACGCGGATCCGGCCGGTGTCGGTGTCGACCGCGACTTCGGCGAAGCTCGCGATGAACGGGGGCGGCGACGACTCGGGAACGGCCGAGGCGGTCGCAGCGATCTGGTGCTGGTTGGTGCCGTAGAGCGCCCGCAGCGCGATCTTCTCCAAGGTCACCGAGTTCCCGTCCGGGGCCGTCACGCGCTCGCCGCCGAGCTCGAGCTCCACCGGGTCGGCCTGGAGCATCTCCGCTGCGGCTGCGGTGAGCTGGCCGCGTACGTCTTCGGCGGCGCGCTGGACCGCACGGCCCGACACGTAGGTCGTCGACGAGGCGTAGGCGCCGACGTCGAAGGGTGTCAGGTCCGTGTCCGACGAGGTGACGATGACCTTCGACAGCGGCAGCCCGAGCACCTCGGCGGCGATCTGGCCGAGCACGGTGTCGGATCCGGTGCCCAGGTCGGTCGCGCCGACGGTGAGGTTGATCGAGCCGTCGTCGTTGAGCTTGATGCTGGCCGAGGCCATGTCGATCAACGGGATGCCCGAGCCCTGCATGTGGACCGACATCCCGATCCCGTGGACCCAGGAGCCGTCGCGGTGGCGGCGGCCACGCTTGGTCGCCCAGCCGATCCGGTCGGCACCGATCTCGATGCAGGCGGGCAGCTCACAGGAGCTGATGGTCTGCTCGACGCCTTCACGTCCCTCGCCGAGCTCGCGGAAGATCGGCGAGGTGCCACCGGTGCGGATGTGGTTGATCGAGCGCAGCTCCAGCGGGTCCATCTGCAGGGCCTCGGCCAGCTGGTCGATCGCGACCTCCATGGCGTACTGGCCCTGCGTCGCGCCGTAGCCGCGGTAGGCGCCGCCCACCGGCAGGTTGGTGTAGACGGCCCGGCCGACGAACCGCACGTCCGGGGCCAGGTTGTACAGCGGCAGGGTCTTCGAGCCGACGTTGGACAGCACCGTCAGGCTGTGGGTGCCGTAGGCGCCGGTGTTGGACAGTACGTCCATGTCGATCGCCTGGAGCACGCCGTCGGCGCCCGCCCCCAACCGCACGCGGATCCGCATCGGGTGACGTGTCCGCGAGGCGTGGAACTCCTGCTCACGCGAGTAGATCATCGTGGCGGGGCGTCCGGTCCGCAGCGTGGTCAACGCCAGGAGGTCTTCGATCAGGACCTCCTGTTTCACGCCGAACCCACCGCCGATCCGGGGCTTGATCACCCGGATGCGGTGGACCGGAACCTCCAGCAGGTGGGCGATGATCCGGCGCGCATGGAAGGGCACCTGCGTGGAGCTGACCAGCACCAGCCGGTCGTGCTCGTCGAGGTAGCTGGAGACGACGTGCGGCTCGATCGGCGCGTGCTGGCCGTAGTGGGTCTCCACGGTGACATCGACGGTGGTGTGCGAAGCGGCCAGACCGGCATCGGCGTCACCGGCGGCCGCCTCGGAGTAGGCCGCGATGTTCTCTTCGGGCCGCCACGCGTCCGGACAGGGTTCGTCGTGGACCAGCGGCGCGTCCTCGGCCAGTGCCGCGTCGATCGAGAGCACCGGCTCGAGCGGCTCGTAGTCGACCTCGATCAGCTCCAGTGCGGCACGGGCGGTCTCGATCGTGTCGGCGGCGACGACCGCGACCCGGTCACCGACGAAGCGCACCTTGGAGTCGAACATCCGGGCGTCGTGGGGCGAGGGCTCCGGGTAGCCCTGACCGGCCGTCGTGTAGCGCTTGTCCGGGGTGTTCTCGTGGGTGAGGACCAGCGCGACCCCGTCGAGCGCCTCCGCGCGGGAGGTGTCGATCGAACGGATACGGGCGTGGGCGTGCGGGCTGGTCTTCAGCGCCAGGTACAGGGTGCCGCTGCGCTCGGGCAGGTCGGCGACGAACACCGGCTTGCCGGTGACCAGCGAGCTGCCGTCGACCCGCCGTTCGCTGTGACCGACGACTTCGAGCTTCTCAGTCATCGTCGCTCCCCTCGGCGCCGGCGTGAGGTCGCGTCGAGGCCAGCATGGCTGCGGCGTCGTGGACGCCCTCGACGATCTTGGTATAGCCGGTGCAGCGGCAGAGATTGCCGGCGAGACCGACGCGGATCTGCTGGTGGGTGGGCGCTGGCTCGCGGTCGAGCAGTTCCTTGGCGGCCATCAGGATCCCGGGAGTGCAGAACCCGCACTGCACCCCACCGGCCTCGAGCAGTGCCTGTTGCAACGGGTGCAGCCCGACCTCGTCGGCGAGGCCCTCGGCGGTGGTGAGCCGCCGGCCCTCGACCTGTCCGGCGAACAGCAGACAGGCGGTGACGGCCCGACCGTCGAGCAGCACGGCGCACGAGCCGCAGTCGCCGCGGGCACAGCCGTCCTTGACCGACACCGTGCCCTGGCCCCGCAGCAACTCCATCAGCGTGGCGCCGGGAGCGACGTCGGCGTGCGTCTCCCGGCCGTTGAGTGTGAACGTGACCCTCACGAGCCGCCCTTCTGCAGCCGGTCTGTGACCGTGGTCAGGCACCGCTCGACCGCGACACCGGCGAGGTGGTTGCGGTAGTCCGCGCTGGCGATCCAGTCATCATGCAGTGAGACGGCCTCCCTGGCCACCCGGGCGGTGGCGGCGACCGTCTGCGGGGTCAGTGGCCCCCCGGTGAGTTCGTCCTCTGCTGCGGGAACCCGGCGTCCGACCGTCACCGACTCCCCGATCACCACGCGCGCGCCGGCGACCACACCCTGGTCGAGGTCGACCCGGCAGCAGGCGTTGACCAGCGCATGGTCGAACTCCGTGCGGCTGAACCGCACGAACGCGGCGGCTGAACCGGCGACGGGCGGCGGCAGGCGGACCTCGACGACCACGTGCGGGCCGAGATCGGCGTCGAGGTACTCCGCAATGCTCCACGTTGCCTGTTCGCCGGTGTAGACGACGACGCTCGCGTCCAACGCCAACAGCACGGGCAGCACGTCCGACAGACGGCTGCGCACCACGTGGCCACCGATCGTGGCGCTGTTGCGGTGCAGGACCGAGCCCACCTGCGCCAGCATCTCGCCGACGGCGCCGGCGCCGTAGGCGGCCACCTCGGGGTGTTCGAGCAGGTCGGTGAAGGTGCTCATGGCACCGATCCGCAGGCCGCCGTCACCAGCCGGCTCGACATACCGCAGCCCGACCTCGGCGAGGTCGACCAGGGCGGTCGCCTCCGGTGGGCACCGCACCACCAGATCGGTGCCGCCGCCGAGCAGTCGGGCCGCACCGTCGCCGTCGCGCACGAGCCGCCAGGCCTCGTCCAGCTGATCCGGGCGGTGGTAGTGGGTGATCTGGGTCAGTGGCATGGCCACCTTCCTCGCGACGGATTCGATCTCGTGAACGTCAGGGCGTGATCCGCGTCCCGGTCTTCCCTGCGACAGCCTCCTCGAGCTTCTGCGGGGTGGTGATGATCGCCTCCTCGCCACCGGCCTCCAGGAAGTCGATGATGGCCTCGATCTTGGGAGCCATGCTGCCGGGCGCGAAGTGGCTGCCCTCCGCCAGGTAGGAACGCGCCTCCGCCAGGGTGAGGTGGTCGACCCATTCCTCCTGGGGGGTGCCGAAGTGCAGCGCCACCTTCTCCACCGCGGTGCTGATGATCATGCGGTTCGCGTCGATGTCACGGGCGAGCAGCGCGCCGGCGTGGTCCTTGTCGATCACGGCGGCGACGCCGCGCAGATGGCTGGCCTCGTCGGAGACCACCGGGATCCCGCCGCCACCGACCGAGATGACCACGAAGCCACCGTCGACCAGATGACGGATGGCATCGATCTCCACGATCCGCCGCGGCCGGGGTGAGGCGACCACACGGCGCCAGCCGCGGTTGGCGTCCTCGACGACGTCCCAGCCGTCCTCGTCACGGCGCTCGGCCGCCTCCTCCTGCGCCATGAACGGGCCGATGGGCTTGGTCGGCGCGGCGAAGGCGGGGTCGTCTGGATCGACCTCGACCTGGGTCACCAACGAGACGACCCCACGTTCCATCCCGCGTTCGCGCAGGTCCTCGACCAGGCTCTGTTGCAGGATGTAGCCGATCGCGCCCTGCGTGTCGGCGACACACACGTCCAGGGGGACCTCGTGGACCTGGTGGCGGGCCAGCTCCGAGCGCAGCAGGATGAAGCCGACCTGCGGCCCGTTGCCGTGAACGACCGTGACGTCGAGCCCTTCGGCGACGAGCGCCCCGATGTGGTGATCGGTCTCGCGGGCGGCAGCGAACTGATGCTCGACCGAGGGCTGCTTGGGATCGGTGATCAGGCTGTTGCCGCCGATCGCGACGACGGCACGGTCGCGTCCACTCACGAAGTCCCCTTTACATCGTCAGGGCGAGCACGGCCTTCTGGGCGTGCAGTCGGTTCTCGGCCTCGTCGAACACCGCACTCTGCGGCCCGTCGAGCACTGCGTCGGTGACCTCGATCCCGCGGTCGGCCGGCAGGCAGTGCAGGTACATCGCGTCGTCACGCGCCAGTGCCATGCGCCGCTCGTCGGCGATCCAGTCCGAGTAGTTCTGTCCGATCTTGGCAGACTCGTCCGGGTCGGGGGTGGTCAGCATGCACCCCCAGCTCTTGGGGTAGACGATGTCGGCGTCGCGGAACCCGGCGTCGAAGTCGTCGAGCACCTCGAAGCTGCCCCCCGCATCGCGGGCGTTGGCCTGGGCCTGGTCGAGCATCTCGGGCAGGAGCTTGAACTCCGGGGGGTGGGTCAGGCGCACGTTCATGCCGTAGCGGGTCATCAACAGGATCAGGCTCTGTGGCACCGACAGCGGCTTCTGATAGCTCTGCGCGTAGGCCCAGCTGACGTTCATCGTCAGCCCGCGGGGATCACCCTTGCGCTCGATGATCGTCAGCAGGTCGGCCAGCACCTGGAACGGATGGAACTGCTCGCACTGCATGTTGTGGACCGGCACCCGTGACGCGGCCGCCACGTCGCGGATGTAGCGGTTGCCGACCCCCCAGTCCACCTGGCGGATCGAGAGGCCGTCGTTGTACCGGCCGAGGATCTCGCCGATCTCCGTCGCGGTGTCGCCGTGGGAGATCTGGGTGGACTTGGACTCGATGAACTGGGCGTGCCCACCCAGCTGCGCCATCGCCGCCTCGAAGCTCGCACGGGTCCGGGTCGAGGAGAAGAAGAACAGCATCGCCAGGACCTTGTCGCGCAGCAGGGCATGCGGCTCGCCGAGCGCACGGCGACGCTTGAGGTCCAGTGCCACGTCCAGGACCGTGTCGAGCTCGTCCTTGGTCCACTCCTGGGTGGTGATCATGTCACGACCGCGCAGATGGGTCTGCATCACTCACTCCTTGGCGCCGAGGATCAACGACAGCAACGTCATGCGCATCACCACGCCGTAGTAGGCCTCCTCCCAGTAGCGGGCATGACGGGTGGCATCGACGTCCGGCGGCAGCTCGTCCATCCGCGGCAGCGAGTGGAGGATGATCGAGCTCGGCTTGGCGTCGTTGAGCACCTCGCGGGTGACGCGGTACTGCTCGGGGGTCGTGCCGACGTCCTCGCCCCGCTCCTGACGGCTGGCGGTGTAGTCGGCCTGCACGACCGGCTCCATGTAGATCACGTCCGCCTCGGCGATGGCGTCCCTGACGTGGTCGACCTCGCGGATGGTGAAGTTCTGCTCTGCGAGCTCCGCCTTGAACTCGTCGGTGAGCGACATATCCGGAGGCGCGATGGCGATCATCTCCGCGTCGAACTGCGTCAACGCGTAGGCGATCGAGTGCATCGTTCGCATCCGCATGTCACCGATGCACAGGAACGTCAACCCGTCGACGGTCCCGAGCTCGCGCTGCACCGTGTACAGGTCGGTCAGCACCTGTGTGGGATGTTCTCCCCACCCGTCCCCGGCGTTGATGACCGGAATGCTGGTCCAGCGCGCCGCCTCGTGGGGGGCACCCTGCTGGAAGTGGCGCATGACCAGCGCGTCGCCGTAGTACTCCAGCATGTGCACGGTGTCCTTGATGGACTCCTGGTAGAAGTCGCCGGCTCGGGTCATCTTCGCGTCGCTGAACCCCAGGACGTGCCCACCCAGGCGGTGCATCGCGGCCTCGTGGGCCAGCCGGGTCCGCGTCGACGGCTGGTAGAAGGCCGTGACCAGGGTCTTTCCCGCCAGCAGGTCGACGTTGCGCCTGCCGCGTGCGATCGGTTCCAGTTCGTCGGCGACCTCGAACACGTGCTCGAACTCGGCGCGTTCGAAGCCCTTGAGCGACAGGATGTCCCGTCCGGCAAAACTCCTCATATCTCGCTCCCACAGACATTGACGATGGGGCAGATGGTCCGGCGGTCGGCAGACGGCGCCACGCGACGACGGTGGGCACGGTGGTTGCAGACAACCGCTCGATTCCGTCCCTGAGCCTGCTGACGCCGGCGTGGCTGGACGAGAGTCAAACGTCCCGAAGGTTCAGGGTCCACGTGGCCTCCCCGTCGCGCCCCGTGACAGATTAGGGTTGTGTTCCCGGACGGGGAGCGGATTTCGCCATGCAGATCGAACGACCCCGGGACCTCGACGAGCTCCTGGCAGGTCTCGACAGCCACCCAGAGGCGACCCTGCTGGCCGGCGGCACCGATCTGATGGTCGACGTCAACCTCTCGCACCACCGTCCGGAGACGGTCGTGGCCTTGCGGCGCGTCGACGACCTCGCGACCTGGGACGACGGCTTCATCGGCGCCGGGGTGACCTACGCCCGGATGGAAGCGGGACCCCATCCGGCACTGGCACAGCTCGCCCGGACCGTCGGCTCACCGCAGATCCGCGCCACCGGCACGATCGGCGGCAACCTCGGCACGGCCAGCCCCGCCGGGGACACCCTGCCGTTCCTGGCCGCGGTCGACGCCGAGGTGGTGGTGGCCTCACGCGGGGATCGCCGTCGACTGCGGTGGGAGGACTTCCTGCTCGGTCCCAAGCACACGGCGCTGCGCCCCGGTGAGGTGATCGTCGGCGTGCAGCTGCCCGAACGCCTGCCGCAACGGCAGGCGTTCGCCAAGATCGGCGTCCGCCAGGCGATGGTGATCGCCACCGTCAACTGCTGTGTCGTGCGCGACGAGGACGGCAAGACCCGGATCGCGCTCGGCGCGGTCGGTCCCACCGTGGTACGGACACCTGCCGCCGAGGAACTGGTGTCGTCGCAGCAGCAGGTGTCGGCGACCATGCTCGACGAGTTCCAACGGCTGGTCAGCGACGACGTCACGCCGATCACCGACCATCGCGCCACCGAGCGCTACCGCCGTCACGCCGCGGGCGTGCTCGCCCGCCGCACGTTGGAGAGGTGCCTGCCACGATGATCGTGACACTCGAGGTCAATGGCGAGCGTCGCACCGCCGAGGTGGCGGGCTGGGAGAGCCTGTTGTGGGTGCTGCGCGAACGGCTCGGCCTCACCGGCGCCAAGGACGCCTGCCAGCAGGGCGAGTGCGGCTCGTGCTCGGTCATCTTCGACGGACAGCTGGTCTGTGCCTGTCTGGTGATGGCCGCTGACGCCGAAGGAGCGCAGGTCACCACCGTCGAGGGGCTCGCCGACGCCACCGACCTGCACCCGGTGCAGCGCGCGTACGTCGACGAGGGTGCGGTCCAGTGCGGGTACTGCACCCCCGGCCTGGTCGTCGCAACGGCCCACCTGCTGACCGAACACCCCGACGCCACGCCCGACGAGGTCCGCGAAGCGCTGGCCGGCAACCTGTGCCGCTGTACCGGCTACGGCTCGGTGCTGCGCGCCGTCGCCGCCGCACAGGGCGCGTCGGACCCGGCCGGCGCCGACCGGGAGGCCTGAACGATGAGCGAGGTCACCGTCAGCCGTCCACCGGTCCGCGGCGGCGTCGGCGAGTCCGTGCAGCGTCCGGACGGGATCCCGAAGGTGACCGGCCGGTTCGAGTTCCTCGGTGACATGCACGCCGAGGGGATGTTGTGGGGTGCCACTCGCCGCGCCTGGGTGCCGCATGCCCGGATCGAGCGGATCGACACCACCCCCGCACTGGCGCTGCCCGGCGTCCACGCGGTGCTGACACAGGACGACGTGCCCGGACACCGGTACCAGGGGCAGGCCCTCACCGACCAGCCGGTCCTGGCCGAGGAGCGGGTCCGCTACTGGGGCGAGGCGGTGGCGGTGGTCGCCGCCGACGATCCGGAGACGGCCAGGCGCGCCGCTGAGGCAGTCGTCGTCGAGCTCGAGGAGCTCGAGCCGCTGACCGACCTCGAGCTCGCCCGGGACCGCGGCGAGGTGTTCCGTCACATCCCCGTTCGGCGCGGCGATCCCGACGCCCACGGCGAGGTGGTCGTGGAGGGCACCTATGTCACCGCGACACAGGATCCGGCGGCGCTCGGCACGGAGGCGGGGCTGGCCATCCCGGACGGCCAGGGCGGCGTCGACCTGTGGGGTCCGACGCAGTGGACCCACGTCGATCTCACCCAGCTGGCCGCCTGCCTGGCGCTCGACCCGGGCCAGGTGCGGGTCCAACCCTGCCGTATCGGAGGCGCCTTCGGCTCACGCGAGGACCTGAGCCTACAGACCCACATCGCGATGCTCGCACTGCGGCTCGACCGTCCGGTCAAGATGGTCTACGACCGCACCGAGAGCTTCGTGGGCCACGTCAAGCGTCACGCCGGCCTGATGCACTACCGCCACGAGGCCGACCGCGACGGCCACCTGGTCCGCGTCGACGCACAGATCCTGCTCGACGGCGGGCCCTACCAGCTGACCTCCCAGGCGGTGATCGCCAACAGCACCTTCTTCGCGGTCGGCCCCTACCGCTGTGACAACGTGTTCGTCGACGGCTACGCGCTGCGCACCAACAACCCACCCTCCGGGGCGATGCGCGGCTTCGGTGCCAACCAACCGTGCTTCGCGGCCGAGGCCCAGATGGACCGGCTCGCCGACGAGCTCGGCCTGGACCCGATCGAGCTGCGGCTGCGCAACGCGATCACACAAGGCGACCGACTCGCGACCACCGGTCAGCTGATCGAGCATCCGCTGCCCACCGACGAGGTGATCCGCTCCGTCACCGCGATCCCCCTGCCCGAGCCCGAGGACGACGACGAACCGCTGCACCTGCCCGGCGGGACCGGGCTGACGACGCCGCGCGACCGCGTGGTGCGCGGGATCGGCTACGCCGTCGGGCTGAAGAACCTGGAGTTCAGCGAGGGATTCGACGACTTCGCTGAAGCCCGGGTGGAGCTCACCGCCGACGGCGCCGTGGTCCACACCGCGGCCATCGAGGTCGGGCAGGGAATGGTCACGGTGATCGCCCAGGTGGTGCGTTCGGTCCTCGGGATGTCGCGGGTCGAGGTCGCCTTCGACCACACCGGTCAGATCGGATCGGCCGGGTCGACCTCGGCGTCCAGGCAGACCCAGATGGCTGGCAACGCCGCCCTGGAGGCGGCCACCGTGGTCCGCGACAAGGCCCTGGAGGCCGGCGGTGGCGACCACCTCGACGACGCCGGGGTGTGGCGCGGCGACACCCTGGTGACGAGCCTGGCCGCGCTGACCGCCGACGGCCCGATCGACCACCACGTGCGCTACCGGCACCGCCCCACCGACGAGCCGGATGCCGACGGCCAGGGTGAGCTGCACGTCGACTTCTGCGTCGCCGCCCACCGTGCGGTCGTCGACGTCGACCCTGACCTGGGGTTGGTCCGGGTGGTCGAGATCGCAATCGGTCAGGACGTCGGCCGGGCAATCAACCCCCAGCAGGTCCACGGCCAGATCGAGGGCGGCATCGCGCAGGGCATGGGACACGCAGTGATGGAGGAGGTGGTCCTCGACCACGGCGTGATCCGCAATGCGAGCTTCACCGACTACCTGCTGCCGACCACCCTGGACGCACCGACCGTGGAGGCGGCACTGGTCGAGCAGCCGTCCCCCTGGGGGCCATTCGGTGCGAAGGGCATGGCTGAGCTGCCGACGATGTCGGCCACCCCGGCGGTGGTCGCGGCGATCCGTGCAGCGACCAGCCTCCCGCTGACCCGGGCCCCCGTCCACCCCGAAGACATCGTCACAGGCCCACACGACGCACCTGAGTAGACAGGCCGGCCATGACCGCCGCCCAGGACACCGCGACGCTGATCGACCACGTCCACCACCTGGAGTGCCTGGTGTGCGGCAGTCGGTATGCGCCGGACGAGATCGACTACCTCTGCCCGGACCACGGCGACGACGGGATCCTGGACGTCGTCTACGACTACGAGCTGATCGCGAGCCGGCTGTCGCCCTCGTCGCTGGCGCACGACCGCGACCACAGCATGTGGCGGTACCGCCCGCTGCTGCCGGTCGGCTCGCAGGTGCCGCTCCCGCCGTTGCGGGTGGGTTGGACCCCGCTCTATGACGCACGACGACTCGCGGCCGAGCTCGGCCTGCAACGTCTGTGGGTCAAGGACGAGGGAGTCCAACCGACCGGATCGCTCAAGGACCGCGCCAGCGCCATGGCGGTGGTCAAGGCGCAGGAACGCGGCGCGCAGGTGGTGGCGACCGCCTCGACCGGCAACGCGGCAGCGGCACTTGCCGGCGTGGCCGCCTCCGTCGGCCAGCCGACCGTGATCCTGGTCCCGGCCACCGCGCCCGAGGCCAAGGTCGCCCAACTGCTGGCCTACGGCGCGACGGTGCTGCTGGTCGAGGGGTCCTACGGCGACGCGTTCTCGTTGTCGATGCGTGCCGCCGACCGGTTCGGCTGGTACGTGCGCAACACCGGCGTCAACCCCTACATGAGCGAGGGGAAGAAGACCACCGCCTACGAGATCGCCGAACAACTGGGCTGGCAGGCGCCCGACGTCGTCACGGTCGGGGTCGGTGACGGCTGCATCATCGGAGGGCTGCACAAGGGGTTCCGCGACCTCCATGCGCTCGGGTGGATCGACCGGATCCCGCGCCTGGTCGGCGTTCAGGCGGCGGGCAGTGACTACCTCGCCCAGGCCTGGGAAGGCGACGAGGACATCGTGTCCAAGCCGGCGATCAACGCCGCGACCGTGGCCGACTCCATCAGCGCCGGACTCCCGGCGGACCGGATCAAGGCGCTACGCGCGGTCACGGACACCGGTGGCGCGTACGTGCGGGTCACCGACGAACAGATCCTGGCGGCCGTGCCGGTGCTCGCCCGCGGCTGCGGCGTGTTCGCCGAGCCCGCTGCGGCCGCCGCGTACGCGGGGCTCAGCCGGGCAATCGAGCAGGGCGTGGTCGGCGCCGACGAGACCACGGTCGTGCTCGCCACCGGCACCGGGCTCAAGGACGTGCCGTCGGCGATGCGCGCGATCGGTGACGCCGACATCCGAGCGCTGCACGTCGTGCCCGACCTCGACGCCCTCGCCGAGGCGCTGGACGAGCCCCCATCGACCGAGAGGCAGTGACGTGATCGACCTGACGGTACGACCAGACATCCTGGAGCGGGCCGTGCAGCGCGCCCGCGACCGCAGCATCGTGATCCCGACGTTCGCCCAGATGCGTGACCCCGACCGGATCCCCGACGAGGTCAGGAAGCGACTGCTCGATGTCGGCCTCTGGGACGTCGACCCGGCGAACCTGTTCCGAATCACCTGGCACAACGAGCCGACCGGCCACGGGGGCCAGTTCGGGCCGGTCAACCACCTCGAGTTCCCACCGGAGCTCACCGGTGTCGACGCACGCATCATCGCCCTGGTGGGCAAGTGGTTCCCGACCGGTGCGCACAAGGTCGGCGCTGCCTTCGGCTGCCTCGTCCCGCGGCTCGTGACCGGGCAGTTCGACCCGACGAGCCAGCGCTCGGTCTGGCCGTCCACCGGCAACTACTGCCGTGGCGGCGCCTACGACGCTGCGCTGCTGGCCTGCGACTCGATCGCGATCCTGCCCGAGGGTATGAGCGAGGAGCGGTTCGCGTGGCTCGAAGGCATCGCCGGTGACGTGGTCAAGACCGTCGGGTCGGAGAGCAACGTCAAGGAGATCTTCGACGCCTGCTGGCACCTGCGGCGCTCCGGTGAGGACGTGGTCATCTTCAACCAGTTCGACGAGTTCGGCAACTACCTGTGGCACTACACCGTGACCGGGCCCGCCATGGACGAGGTGCTGGCCATGCGGCTCGGTCCGAACGACGCCTACCGGGGGCTGGTGCTGACGACCGGCTCGGCCGGGACGATCGCCGCGGGCGACCACCTCAAGCAGACCCACCCCGGCTCGCTCATCGCGGCCGCCGAGGCCCTGCAGTGCCCGACCCTGCTGGCCAGCGGCTACGGCGCCCACCGCATCGAGGGCATCGGCGACAAGCACGTGCCGTGGGTCCACAACGTGCGCAACACCGACATGGTGCTCGGCGTCGACGACGAGGCGTCGATGTCCCTGCTGCGGCTGTTCAACGAGCCGGAGGGCCACGCCGAGCTCGAGCGCCGAGGCGTGCCCCGTGCCACCGTGGACCGGCTGCACGAGCTCGGCATCTCCTCGGTGGCCAACCTGGTGGCGTCGATCAAGTTCGCCCGCTGGTACGAGCTCGGCAGCCACGACGTCGTGCTGACCGTGGCCACCGACTCGACCGAGATGTACGAGAGCCGCCTGCGCGAGCTCGAGGCCGAGCGCGGGCCCTTCACCGCGACCGACGCGGCCGTTGCCTTCGAGCGCTACCTGCTCGGCAACAGCACCGATCACATGATCGAACTCGACCACTGGCAGCGCAAGCAGATCCACAACCTCAAGTACTTCACCTGGGTCGAGCAGCAGGGCAGGAGCGTGGAGGAGCTGGACGCACAGTGGCACGACCCCGACTACTGGACCGGCATCCAGGAACTGGTCGAGCCGATCGACCAGCTCATCGCCGCATTCAACGACCAGGTCGTTCCGTAGTCGACGACCCACCCCGTCGCTCCGGCCAGCGCGGCCGGGAGCAACCCCCACCGAGGAGGTACGCAGATGACACGCACCGTGGTGCGGGGAGCCCGATGGCCCGGCGACATCGCGATCCGCGACGGCTGGATCGAGGAGGTGGGCGAGGTCGCGCCCGAGCCCGACGACCACGTCGTCGAAGCGGGCGGTGGGATCGTGACCGCCGGCTTCGTCAACACCCACCACCACCTCTACCAGTGGCTGACCCGTGGCCGCGCCGTCGGGTCCGACCTGTTCGGCTGGCTCACCGAGCTCTACCCGGTCTGGGCCCGGATGGACGCAGACGACGTCCACGCCGCCGCCCTGGTCGGCCTCGGCGAGCTCGCCCTCAGTGGCTGCACCACCGCAGCGGATCATCACTACGTCGTCCCGGGCGGGGACGAGGCCGTGTTCGACGCGCTGGCCGAGGCCGCACGGCAGGTCGGTGTCCGCCTGCACCTCGCCCGCGGGTCGATGGACCTCGGTGAGAGCCATGGGGGGTTGCCGCCCGACCACCTCGTCGAGGATCGCGACACCATCCTGGCATCCACCGCAGCGGTCGCCGACCGCTGGCACGACGGCAGCCGCATCGTGGTGACCGTTGCTCCCTGCAGCCCGTTCACGGTCACCAACGAACTGATGATGGAGTCCGCGGAGCTCGCCCGTTCCCGTGGGCTGCGGCTGCACACCCACCTCGCCGAGACGATCGAGGAGCAGTACGACTGTCTCGAACGGTTCGGGTGCCGCCCCGTGGAGTACGCCGAAGAGCTCGGCTGGATCGCAGACGACGTCTGGATCGCCCACGGCATCCACCTCGACGACGGTGAGATCTCCCAGCTCGGTGCCGCCCGGACCGGTGTGGCCCACTGCCCGTCGAGCAACGCCCGGCTGGGCGCCGGCCACTGTCGCGTGACCGACCTGGTCACCGCCGGCGCACCGGTGGGCCTCGGGGTCGACGGGGTGGCGTCGAACGAGGTGGGCGGCCTGCTGCCGGAGCTGCGGCAGGCGCTGTACACCGCTCGCCAACGCACCGGTCGGGCCGGCGACCTGCTTCCCGCCGACGTCCTGGGGATGGCCACCGAGGGCGGCGCCGCCTGCCTCGGCCGCGACGATCTGGGCCGGCTCGAACCGGGGCAGCGTGCCGATCTGGTGGTCTGGCCGGCCGAGGACCTCGACGACATCCCCGACCCGGTCGACGCACTGGTGCTGGGTCCCGACCGCCGTGCCCGCACGGTCCTGGTCGACGGTGTCGCGGTCGTCGACGACGGCGCACTGGTCGGCACCGACCACACCGCGAACAGGCGCGCGCTGACAACGCACGCCCGCAGGCTGTGGCCGGACGACACGGATCTCGTCGGCAGTCCATCGTGAGGGGAGACCCGATGCGCGAGGGCGTTCGACCCTTCCGCGGATGAATCGACCCCACCTACTGTGGTCGTAGCCGCCGCGGCGCGGGAGGAGGATGAGGAGGAGACGCCGCCGAGGCGCCAGTCGAACATCCGGGCGATCGAGTCCGGAACGGGGCCTGTGGCCGATCGGGCCCGCGGGGTCGGACCGTCAACGGTCAGGCCGAGGGAACATCCCCGAGAGGTGATGGACATGAGACGATTCACCAGATTCTTCGCACTGCTCGCCGTGGGCGGGCTGATCCTGGCCGCGTGCGCGCCCGAGGAGGAGCCCGACGTCGTCGACGAGCCCGACGAGGTCGAGGAACCCGAAGAGGAGCCCGAAGAGGAACCCGAGGAGGCCGAGGAACCCGACGACGTGCCGTGGGCCGGCTACCAGGGCGGCGAGGACGGCGTGTTGCGTGTCGCCTTCGTCTATGTCGGACCGGTGGGCGATGCCGGCTGGACCTACGCGCACGACCAGGGCCGCCAGGCCATGGAAGAGGCGATGGGCGACCGGGTGGAGACCACCTACCTCGAGTCGGTCGAGGAGGGTGCCCCTGCCGAGCGGGTCTTCGAGGACCTCGCCCGGGAGGGCTACCACCTGATCTTCGGCACCAGCTTCGGGTTCATGGACTCGATGGCCGCGGTCGCACCGGACTTCCCCGAGACCGTGTTCGAGCACGCCTCCGGCTACACCACGCTCGACAACATGGGCAACTACTTCGGCGCGATGGAGGAGCCGCGCTACCTGTCCGGCATGGCCGCCGCGTCCGTCAGCGAGACCGGCCAGCTCGGCTACGTCGCCGCCTTCCCGATCCCCGAGGTGATCCGCGGCATCAACGCCTTCGCGCTCGGCGCACAGGAGGTCGACCCGGACGCGACCGTCGAGGTCGTGTGGACCTCGACGTGGTTCGGACCCGAGATCGAGCTCGAGGCCGCGGAGAGCCTGCTCGACCGCGGCGCGGACGTGCTGGCCCAGCACCAGGACACCCCCGCCCCCGGCCAGGCCGCCGAGGAGCGTGGCGCCCACTGGGTCGGCTACCACTCCGACCAGAGCGAGTTCGCGCCCGACGCCTGGCTCACCGCACCGGTGTGGGACTGGACCGAGTACTACGTCGAGACCGCCGAGATGGTGTGGGACGGCACCTGGGAGCCTCGTGAGGTCTAC
>SKSM01000102.1 GCA_007122985.1 Nitriliruptoraceae bacterium
AGCAGGTCAGGACGACGAGGTGGTCATGAGTACCAGCGACGCAGTGCACACACGGCTCGACGGCACCCGCGGAGCCGGGACTGAATCCGCGCGCGGCACGGCTGCGGCGTCGCGGTCGCCGGGTGCCGACGGACGAGGGTTCTGCACGCCGGTGCGGGGCTATCCGTTCGCCTCGGCACCGCCCGGCGCGGACCGGCCCGGCCCGGGGCAGCCGGCCCGCCTGGTCCGCGACCCCGCCAATCCGGCCGATCCCCACGCGGTCGCGGTGTGGGTGGAGCCGGACGGTGCCCCGGCGTGGCGGATCGGCTACCTCGACCGCTTCGTCGCCGGTCGGCTCGCACCGAAGCTCGATGCGGGGCTGCGGGCCCGGGCCGAGCTCGACGGCTGGGTCGCCGAGCCCGACGAACGCTGGCAGCGCCCGCTGCTCCGGGTCCTGACCGCCGTGGACCGGCCGCACCGCACCAGTGACGACCACGCCGCCGCGGATGCCGACCGGCCGCGGCTGTGGGGACGGCCGCCGGGGGTGCGGCGCCGGACGGTCCGAGCCTGACCGGCTGCGCCGCGGCTGACGCGACGGACGTCAGTCGTCCGGCTCGGGCCCGTGCTCGACGATCCGGGTCTGCGGCAGGTAGGTGGTGTTGATCGTCCGCGTCTCCTCACCGCCGCCGATCAGGTCGACCGTCCGGGTCACGGTGACGTCGAATCCGTCCCCTCCGGACTGCAGGACGCTCTCCTCCCCGGGTGCGAGATCGGGGTCCTCGCGCCGCTCGCTCTCGTAGCTACGGAAGTCCTCGGGCGAGCCGTGGGTGGCGCTCACCGCGTTGGCCCGGGGCTGGCCGTAGAGCGTCACCGTGATGCTCGTGGAGGTGTGGGCGGTCTTGACCAGGATCGCCCCTGGGGTGTTGTTGGTGAACTTCACGTCGAGCACGTTGTAGGACAGCGTCGCCTCGCGTCCCATCGGGTAGCGCGCGATGTACCAGGAGTGGGCCCTCCACTGGTCGAGCTGGACGCCGGCGAAGAACGCGGCGTTGAACGTGGTGGTGCCGAACTGCGAGGTGCCGCCACCGCAGGTGTCGACGAGCTCGCCCTGGATGATCGTGCCGGCCTCGACGAACCCGCGTTCGCACGAGCGGGGTCCGGAGGTCTCGTTGATCGAGAACTGCTCGCCGGGAAGGGTCAGCGTGCCGTCGATGATGTCGGCGAGTCGCTGGATGTTCTCGACCCGCGACTGACCCGCCGTGTAGTAGGTGGTGAAGGTCCCGATCGCGTGTGTCGGCGCCAGCTCCTCCGCCACGTCGGTGGGAAAGTCCGCTTCGATGGTGGCGAGGTCGAGCTCGGCCTCGCGGGTGCCCGCACGGACCAGATGGGTCAGCTGCTCGGCCGCCCGTTCCGGATCGAACTCGCGCCCCTCGCGGCCCGGATTCACCTCGACGGACGCCTCGACGGGTTGGTAGGTCGTCGATCCCTGGACGTCGAAGGTCGCGGGCGGCGTGCGGCTGGCCGAGTAGCTGGCGTTGCGTGGCTCGATGTCGAACCGGCCGCTGGCGACCTCGCCGATCTGCTGCTCGACGGCGTCGGTCGGCACCTCCAGTGCGAGGGTGAGCCCGGTGACCCCGCCGTCGTCCTCCACGACCTCGATCAGATCGACCAGGTCGCTTGGCTCCAGGGTCAGGTCGTCGTCATTGCTGGTGAGCACCAGCGGCTCGGCGAGCGCGCGCTCGAGCTGATCGGCGACCTCGTCGAGGTCGGAGTTGGCGATCGGTTGGGCGGTGGTCTCGGCCGGCAGCTCGTAGCTGTGGTTGCCGGGGGTGAGCAGTGCGGTGTCGGCGATGTCGGCCAGCCGGCCGCGGTCGACCTGGACGAAGCCCTGCGATGGCTCGACGGTGACCTCGAGCGTCTCCGGATCGACCGTGACCTCGCCGCGCTGCTCCGCCTGGTCGAGCTCGGCGGCGACGTCGCTGGTCCAGCTCGCCAGTGCGTCGGGGTCGGAGGTGCGGCCGAGCGGCAGGTCCACCGACCGGCGCAGCGACCGGATGCGGGTCCTGATGTCGCCGGGCAGGCCCTGCCGTCCGTAGCCCAGTGCCGCCTCGACGGTCGCGTCGACGTCGACGTGGTAGCCGACCTCGTCGGGGTACAGCTCGATCGTCGCGTCGTTCAGGTCGAGATCCAGGGTGAACACCACCGGCTGGCCCTCACGCTCGTCGACCATGGGGGCCAGCGTGTCGCGCAGCTCGGGCTCGGTCATCCCGCCGACCTCGGTGCCGACCACCGAGGTGTTGGGCAGGACCCGGTCGCGCTGCACGAACCACAGAACGGCCAGCGCCAGGACGAGCACCACCACGATGCCGCCGACGACGCTGCCGGAGATGATCGCCCACCGGCGCGTGGACGCGCTGATCGCCACCTTCGAAGCCCCTGAGGGATACGGCCGAACGGAACAGGACAACCGCCGACGGTACCAGCGGTCGGCCAGGGTCCCGAGCCGCGACGGGCTCGGTGGCGGCGTCCACGGGCGGCTATCCTGCCCGCTCGTGCGGCGCGCCCGCCCCGGGGTCGATGAGTCCGCGGTGCACTGTGCTCGCGTCGCCCCCTGCCCAGGGACTCCCTGCTCCCGACGTGAACTCGTGAGGTCGCCGTGCGCCGTCCGAGCCTGCCCGTCGCAGCCGTTGCGACGGTCGTGGCTGCGCTGCTGACCGTGCCGTTCGCCGGGCCGGCCGACTCCGACGAGGAGGCACGGCTCTCGGAGGCGCGCGAGCGACTGGCCGAGATCGGCGACGAGATCGATGCGGCCGAGCGCGAGGCGGACGAATCCGCGCAGGCCCTCGAAGACGCCGATGCCAAGCTCGCGGAGATCGAGGGGATCGTCAACGAGGTCACCCTCGAGGTCGAGCGCCAGCGGGCTGCGGTCCGCGACGCCGAGCAGCGGCTCGCGCGGGTCCAGGACGAGGCGGCCGAGCTCCAACAGCGCTACGAGGACCGGGTCGCCCGGTTGTTCATGCAGGGCCCGGAGCTGAGCTTCGAGGCGCTGCTGGCGTCGGGCGAGTTCGACGAGGCCGTCGCCCGCACCGTGCTGCTCGAGCGGGTGACCGACGGTGACCAGGTCGATCTCGAGCGGCTCGACGCCGCGTCGGTCGCGGTCGACGCGCAACGCCAGCGGCTCGCGGAGGAGGAGGCGGAGCTCGAGGCGCGCCTCGAGGAGCAGCAGCAGGTGCTCGCCGACGCGGAGGAGCTGCGCGAGCGACGGGCGCTGGCGGCTGCCGACGCCCGCGAGCGGGTCGAGCAGCTCGAGGCGGAGGAGGACGACCTCGAGGCCGAGGAGGAGGAGCTCGAGGAGCTGATCCGCGAGAAGCAGCGCGAGGAGGAGCGTCGTCAGGCACAGCAGCAGGCGAGCCGGAGCGCCTCGTCCGGTAGCCAGGGCTCCTCGTCGGGCGGTGGCGGTGGCGGTGGCAGCGTGTCCGGTTCGGGCTACGCCTGGCCGATGTGCGCGCCGGTGACCTCCGACTACGGCCCGCGCTGGGGCCGGATGCACCGTGGCATCGACCAGGGCGCCTCACCGGGTACGCCGATCGGTGCCGCTCGGGCGGGGACCGTGATCTTCGCCGGCTGGCGCGGCGGCTACGGCAACCTGACGTTGATCCAGCACGGCGACGGCGTGGTCACCGCCTACGCCCACCAGACGGGCTTCGCGGTGTCGCAGGGGGCGCAGGTCTCGCAGGGGCAGACGATCGGCTACGTCGGCTCGACGGGCAACTCGACGGGTCCGCACCTGCACTTCGAGACGCGGGTCAACGGCTCCGCGGTCAACCCGCGCCAGTTCCTCTCCGGATCTCCCTGCTGAGCTCGCCAGCTGAGTTCCCCTGATGAGGTCCCCTGATGAGCGGGGTGCCACGGTGGGTGCTGCACGCTGCGCGCGCTGACGGCTGCGGACGGCACGCGCCCGTCGTAGCGGGGCGTCAGGTCGTACGCTCCAGCGGCGATGAGCGATCAGCACGAGCAGTACGAGCAGCTGGCGGTCGGGCACGTGCTCGGCGGGCTCAGCGCCGCCGACGCGGCCAACTTCCGCTCGCACCTGTTGGGCTGCCGCAGCTGCCGTTCGAAGGTCGCCGAGCTGCGGGGCATCGAGGCCGAGCTCGCCGACGCCGAGCGCGAGGAGCGCTCGCGTGAGCGGGTCCGCACCGAACTGCCCCGTCGCGCTGAGGACCAGGCCACGGCCGATCCTCCGCCATCGCGGATCACCGTCCGCCACGTGACCGTGGCCGCGATCGTCGTGATCGTGCTGGCTGGCGCGATGGCGTTCTGGAACTTCCACCTGCGGACCGTCGCCGCCTCCTACCTCGCCGCGGCGCAGTCGCAGGCAGAGACCCTGGAGGGACTGGCGGCCGGTGTGCCGCTGGAGTTCGAGGTGACCGACGACGTCTCCGCGGTCGCCACCACCGACGGGCGTCGCGTCCACCTCGCGCTCGCCGGGGTCGCCGACCTCGGGGACGGCGAGTACCTGGTCGCCTGGCTGGTGGACCTGCCCGAGACGGACGCTGCACAGGCCCGTCCGCTGGCCGGGCCGGGCCAGCCCGACGGCGAGGTGGTCGCCACGAGCATCGAGACCGACGGCGCGCAGAGGCTGGTGGTGACCCGAGAGACCGACACCTCGGTCGACCAGCCGACGGGTACGACGGTCCTCGAGACGCAGCTGAGCTCAGGTTCGTGACCGTGCCCGGTCGGTGGGGGAGATGTTCAGCCGCCCTGTCCGGTGCCGTCCCGACGCGGTGACGGCCGACCGCCCTCGCGTTCGGCCTCCCAGTCCTCCGGGTCCTCGTCGAAGTAGTCGAGGCGGTCGAGGGGCATGACCACCGAGGAGAGCACGTTGGTCAGGTGGGCGACGACCCGCTTGAGGTAGCGCAGCGCCAGGGCGCGTGCGATCTCGTCCCCGTCGGTGTCCTCGCCACGCACCAGGGCCGAGACCTCGTCGTCGAACTGGTCGAGCAGTGCGTCGCCCTCGACCAGCAGTTGGCGGGCCGCATCGTCGTCACGTTCGGAGAACGCCTCGGCGGTGGCGACGATCAGGCGGTCGATCTCGTCGCGGCGCGAGGCCCAGTTGTGGTGCGACCCGAGGTCGACGCCGTCGCGGGCGAGGTCGAGCAGGTTCTTGGCGTAGTCGCCGATCCGCTCGATGTCCTTGACCACCGACATGTAGACCAGCAGCGCGGGGGAGTCGATCGCGCCGGCGACGCTGGCGTGGATCACCAGGTCCCGACGGATGGACCGCTCGCCTTCGTTGACCCGCCGGTCGGTCTGTTTGACCTCCTTGCGCACGTCATCCACCGGGACCTCGCCGAGCAGCGCGGCCATCGCCAGCTTGAACGCGTGCCGGTCGTCGACCAGCATCTGGTCGATGGTCTGCTCGATGCGGTCGAGCCGGTCGTCGGAGCCGGAGCCGCGTCGGAAGAAGCTGAAAGGCATGGTGCGTCCTAGGTCAGGAGGAAGACGCCGAGCACAGGGACGACGAGGAAGAGGGAGAGTACGTACACGATGACCAGCATGCGCTGCTTGGTTGCGAGGTCCGCGGTGAGATTGGCGGCCCTGATCGGCAGGTCACGGATCGCGGGGACGGGGTAGATGAGCACGATCGCGACCAAGTTGAACAGGGTGTGCACCAGCGCGATGGTCAGGCCCTCGGGTTGCAGCACCGCGAGGGATGCGAGCAGGGCGGTGATGGTGGTGCCGACGTTGGCGCCGAGCGTGATCGGGTAGGCGTTTCGCAGCGTCAGCACGCCGGCAGCGACCATCGGGACCAGCATGGCGGTCACGATGCTCGACGACTGCACCGCCACGGTCGCGACGATGCCGAGCAGCAGGCCGAGGGTGCCCCCGCCCTTGCCGATGAGGTTGTTCATGGCCTGCTCGAGCCGGCCCGCCATCAGCTGGCGCATGTTGCGGGTGAGTAGGCTCAATGCGAAGAAGATCGCTCCGAGACCGAGCACCAGCAACAGGATCGCCAGTACCAGCGATGCCAGGGGCAGATGCGCGAGGGCCCCGGCGATCCAGTCGACGGGTATCCGCACGGCGGCCCGGATCGGGCTGTCGCCGATCTCGGCCACCTCGGTGCCCCGCAGGATGCCGGTCAGCCACACCGCTGACCGGGTCAGGAACCCGGTCAGCAGCTCGATCGGCAGCAGGATGATCACCGCGAAGAGCTTGAAGTAGTCGTGCAGGGTCGCGGCGGCGAAGCCCCGGCGGAACTCGGCCGGCCGTCGGACGTTGCCGAGCGCAGCCAGGGTGTTGGTGACCGTCGTACCGATGTTCGCGCCCATGACCATCGGGACGGCCAGGTCCAGCGGGACCGTCCCCGAGCCGACCAACCCCACGATGGTGGCGGTCGACACCGACGAGGACTGCACCAGCACCGTGAACAACAGGCCGGCGAAGACGCCGGCGAGCGGGTTGGCGACCCGATCGAGCAGCCCGGTCGTGAAGTCCTCGCCGAGCTCGGCGATCCCGACCTCCAGCAGCCCGACGCCCAGCAGGAACACGTAGAGCAGGCCGACGACGAGCAACGCCCGCACCGGTGGTGCGAGCTCGCGGGAGCGACGACGGGTTCGGGGCACGCAGGTCCGAGACGGCGGCGGCGCCGGAGCCTCGCACGCGGCCCGGATGGCTGCAAGCCGGGGCCGGCACCGCCGTCGGGCCCGGTGCTGCCCTCCGGTGGTCAGCGCCGCGCATCGACGCGATCCGGGGCGCGGCTGGCGCCGCGCCCCGGATCGTCACTGGATGGAACCTCTGGCACCGTCACCGGTCACGACGCCGGTCCGGCGACCGCACGGTTCGCGTGTCGCGGTGCGTGCGGGTGGCCGCGCCGTCGTCACCGTGGCGTCAGGCGGGACGAGTTCCCGACCGATGCCGTGGGCGGTACCCGGTTGGTATTCGCTGGAGCGGTCCAGCGTCCGACCTCAGCGGCCGGGTACCTCCAGGGTCCCGTACGTACTATGGCTGCTCAATGGACCACCTCCTTCCTCTGGTAGGAGGCAGGGAAGCACACCCGCCGGGTCGGCGCACTCATCCGGCCGGTTGGCCGGCCCGCTGCGGTGGGGGTATCGTCCGCTCGCCCAGGGCACGTAGCTCAGTGGGAGAGCGCTGCCTTCACACGGCAGAGGTCAGAGGTTCGATACCTCTCGTGCCCAC
>SKSM01000032.1 GCA_007122985.1 Nitriliruptoraceae bacterium
CTCCCAGAAGTCGGGTTCCCGCCTGGTCGGTGATCCCGTCACCGGTCACTGCAACCGCGGCCACAGGATCGATGGCGTCCACCTGCAAGGTGCCCTCCCGCTCGGCGTGCAATTCGTGGCACAACGCACACAGCCGAACAGGAGGGCACACTTCATATAGGCGGCACAGGCTCTACTGCAAGATCCGGGCTAGCCGCTGACGACCGGGCAACTGGGCACAAGGGCCGGCTACCAACCACCCGTTTGGGCGTCAGTAGGGGCTCCCATACCGCTGGCGAGGGGGCATCGCCGGCACCTCGACGAGGAGAGCGCGCAAGCACACCGGGACGTTCCGCAACCGGCGGGCAGTGCGCCGAGCTCCATGCCGGTCAGCCAGCCCCGTTCCAGACCGTGGCGGAGCGCCGCGAGGACGACGTCGCGGTCGGTGTCGAGCTGGCGGGCCAGCCCGTCCACGTCGAGGCTCTTGCCGTCAGCCTCGGCGATCGCGTTGCGCAAGGCGATCAGCATCTTGGTTCACCCCCCGCCGAGCAGGCCGGCAAGCAGCCGTCCGACCTGGAAGACGATGGTGGCGCCGAGCCAGGCTGTGCTCAGGCTCAACGCGACCGAGAGCAGCGCCCAGCGGATGCCGAGCTCCTGGCGCAGCGCACCGATCGTTGCGAAGCAGGGCAGGTAGAGCAGCACGAAGACCATCAACGCCAACGCTGCGGCGAGCGGATGGCCGCCGCTGGAAGCCGTGAGGCCGGCCCGCAGCGGCGCTGCGAGGGTGCTGGTGTCGTTCACATCTTGGTCAACGTGGAGTTCGAGGCCGAGCATGGTGGGTACGGCCAGGACCGCGTCGCGGGTCGCGGCGAGGAAACCGGTCCCGACCTCGACGAGGTCGTCGGCGAGTGTCGGTGTCTCGTCGAGTTCCTCGGGCGGTTCGACGTCGAAGACCTGCCAGAAGGTGGCGACCATGATCTCCTTCGCGACCATTCCCGTCAGCAGCGTGCCGGTCACCTCCGTGCTGCCGAAGCCGGCGGGAACGAGGGTGGGGGCCAACACCCGCGACGTGGCGGCGAAGGCGCTCTCGTCGAGGTCGGTGTCGGTGAACGAGCCGCTGCCGCCGATCGGGATCGCCAGCAGCAGCCAGACGCCGACGGCTCCGACGAGGATGACCGGCCCCGCCTGCCTGACGAAGGCACCGACCCGCTGGCCGACGTAATGCCGCAGCACGCGCAGCCCGGGCCGACGGTAGTCAGGCAGCTCGAGGATGAAGGAGCTGGCCTGCTCGTCTCTGAGCAGTATGCGGTCGAGCACCGCGCCGACCGCGAGCACGGTGGCGATGCTCAGCAGATACATCGCGAACACGACCGTGCCCGACGCGCCGGCGAAGAAGACGGTCGCTAGCAGGACATACACCGGCAGGCGGGCAGCGCACGACACGAAGGGCAGCAGCAGCCCGGTGAGGACCCGGTCACGCCGACGTTCGAGGACCCGGGTGGCGTACACGCCGGGCACGTTGCACCCGAACCCGAGCAGCAGCGGCAGGAAGCTGCGACCCGAGAGTCCGATCGGGGCCATGACCCGGTCCATCAGGAACGCGGCCCGGGCCATGTAGCCGGAGTCTTCCAGGACGCCGAGGGCGAGGTAGAGCATGGTCAGCACCGGCAGGAACACCAGCACCGCGCCGAGGCCGGGCAGCAGGCCGTCGACCAGCGCTCCCTCCACCCAGGTGTCTCCGAGGCCGACCAGGGCCAGGGCGGATGCGACGATGCGCGCGAGCGGCCCTTCGGTGAGTCCCTCGATCCAGCCGATGAATGGGTCTGCGACCTCGACGACGAGCGTGAAGGTCAGCCACATCAGGGTGAGGAAGACCGGCAGACCGAGCCAGGGGTGGAGCAGCACCGCATCGAGCCGGTCGGTGTGTGAGCGTGGCGCCGGGCTCCGCTCCACGGTGGCCGCAGCCACCCGGTGTGCCCAGGCGTAGCGGCGGTCGGCGAGGACCAGCGCAGCAGCAACGCCCGAGGACGTATGGATGCGCGCTGCCGCAGCCGCCGCTTCGGCGGCCAGCCGGGCACCGTCAGATGACGCAGCGACGCGGCGGGTGGCCTCCGGGTTGCCCTCGAGCAGACGCAACGCCCACCAGCGAGCGTCGCCCTGAACGTCGAGGTCGAGGACGCTCAGCCGTGCGACGAGTCGTTGCAGCTCGCCGTCCACCTCGTCGCCGTAGGCGATCGGCAGTGGCGGGACAGCAGCGTCCGCGGTCTGCGCGTCGAGCACACCGGTCCCCCGGTGTGGACTCAGGTGCTCGGTTTGTCCACCCGGTGCGTCGGTGTTCGTATCGTCAGCACCGACCAGCGGCTCGAGCGTCGCCCGCAGCTCGTCGAGCCCGAGCCCGGTGCGGGCCACGGTGCGCACGACCGGTGCACCGAGGGCGCGACCGAGCGCCACGTCGTCGAGCACGAGCCCGTCGCGGGCCGCGGCGTCGGTCAGGTTCAGGACCGCTACGAGTGGGCGACCGAGCTCCGCCACCTCGGCGGCCAGAAAGAGGTTGCGCTCCAGGTTCGTGCCATCGAGCACGATCACCACCACATCGAGGTCCGCGTCGGTCAGGGCGGCGGCCACCTGCTCCTCCGGGGAGCCGCCAGCGAGGCTGTAGGTGCCCGGCAGGTCCACCACCTCGACGTCGACGGCGCCGAGACGGCAGGTGCCGACGTGCCGCTCGACGGTCTTGCCAGGCCAGTTGGCGACGTGCTGGCGTGAGCCTGTGAGCTGGTTGAACAGGCTCGACTTGCCGACGTTCGGGTTGCCAACCAGTGCGACGGCAGCCCGTCTGGTCACGGCGCCACTGCCGGGACGCCGTTGCTCAGTCATTGGTCACCGCCTCCGTGACGATGACGATGATCCGGGCGGCCTCGCAGCGCCGCAGCGCGAGCAGACCACCATGGATCAGACGCAGGGCGAGCGGTCCACCGAAGGGAGCCCGTCGCAGCACCTCGACCCGGGCGCCGTGGCCGAGCCCGAGCTCGGTCAGTCGCCGTTGGTCGGCGGTGGGCAGCATCCGGGTGGACACGCGAACGGTGCTGCCCAGCGGCACCGCGTCGAGGGTGATCATGGACCTGGTTCCAGTAGGCGGGGACGCCACCGGCCGCCTACCGCGAGCTTCCCTCAGGTAAGGGCAACCTCACAGAGGCCAAGGTCCCGGGTGCGTCTGCGAGATCGCCCGTGCCGGCCTCAGGCTCGCTTGCGCCGTCGACCGTGCTGCCTGCAAGCTACGGATCCCGAGGTCGAGGAGTCCGCTGTGGACGAACGTCTGCTCATGGCTTTCAACGGTCAGATCGCCCTGGAGCACGCCTCCGAACGCGCCTATCTGCAGATGGCTGCCTGGGCTGACGAGCACGACTTCGCCGGCACTGCGCAGTGGTTGCGTGAGCAGGCCGCCGAGGAGGGCTACCACGCCCGGCTGTTCATGGACTTCGTCCTGGACCGTGGCGGGTCGGTGCGTCTGGCGGCACTGGATGCGCCCCGAGCCGACTATGCGGATCTGGTCGAGGTGTTCACGGCCGCACTGGAACATGAGCGGGAGGTCACGGCGGCCATCGGTTCTCTCTACGCGACGGCGCAGGAGGTCGCCGACTACGCGAGCCTGCCGCTGCTGACGTGGTTCCTCAACGAGCAGGTCGAGGAGGAGGCGACGGTGTCCACGATCCTTGGTGAGTTCCGGATGGTGGCGGGAGACCCAAGCGCGCTTCTGTACCTCGATCGGGGGCTGCCCAAGCGCCGAGGCAACGGCGACGGCTGAGCCGCAGCCGTCGACTTCGAGCGAGACCCGTGGGCCGACTGGTCGTCGAGGATGCGGGGTGTGTGGTCAGGCCAGGCCCCCACCACACGGCCTTGTCGCGACCGAAGTCCCCGCCTTTTCGCGAAGACCCCTTGGAGGGGTGTTGGCGAAAAGGGATTTCGGGGGTGTGGCGGTCGTTGTGTCGCAGTTCCCGGAGGTCGCGATCCGGGCCGACCACATGCTCTGTCCGGAGTTGCCACACGGCCTTTTCGCTACTCGATGGCGTCGGCCTCGGGGCAGACGCTCGAGGCTGAGGGCAGGTATGTACACGGCGGAACCGACGAGCTTCGCCGGGTCATTGCCGCCCTTGACCACTCGCGTGCTTTCCACTATCGAGTGTGGCATCGATGCGTTCGGCGTGGGGGTCGACGACTTGGTGCGTGGCTCTCCCGGGCGCTCGGAGCACGCGCTATACGGGGCACACGAAGTCCGCGGACAAGGGCCAGTTGCATGGGTTCGAACAGCAAGCCGAAGGGCCGGATACCCCTCGCCTACCCGCTCCTATTGCTCGGCGGGTTCATGCTCGGGCTGGGGTTGGGGCAGTGGGCGATACCCGATGACCCGGATCTGGTAGTAGTAGCCGGTAGCGCGTTCGTCGGGTTCTCCTCCGTCGGCTGGGCGGTCTACGCGGCGAGAGACGGGGACAGTTCGTCAGCGCCTGAGTGACCACGGGTGCAGCGCGCGAGCGTGATGGAGTCATGCGCAGGCGCCCGACAGTGGTGAGGGTCTGCCCCTGCTTGGGGTGACCTGTCACCCGAACTCTGGGCCGACCCTGACGCGTTCCACGTGCTGGGTCGTGATCTACGTGACTTCCCGATGAACCCCCAGCGGCTCGAGCCCCACCACCGACAGTCCCTCATCGACGTCGGCCGCCGGCTTCGTCACCGCTTGGCCGAACCCGGCGAGCACCTGCTGTGGACCCCGTACAAGAGCGCGTGGTACGGCAACTTCGACCTCACGCGCTGCCGTGACATCCTCGCCGATGCCGACAACGCCCTTCTGGAGCACTTCGGCCTCGACGAGCACGGGAGGAGTTCGAGGTCGAGTACAACAACTACATGAAGTCGGGCGGCGAGCGACCTGGGACCGTCCGCGGTGGTCTGCCAGACCGGGACCGCGAAGGACGACCTCGCCCGCTCGGCGCTGAGACAGCTGGCATCGGCTCATCGTCAGGCAGCCGTGTCCGAGCGCCGGCGATCGTGTGAGGCGAGAGTTCCGGCCGTGGGCCGGGTTCCCACCACACGATCATTTCGCTACCTAGGTGCTGGCCTTTTCGCCAACACCCCTTGGAGCGGGTGAGGGGAATCGAACCCCCGTTCCGAGCTTGGGAAGCTCGTGTTCTACCATTGAACTACACCCGCGAGGGCGTGGACAGTACTGCCTGGCTGTCGGCGGCCGCAACGCGGTGGCGTGCGAGTCGGCCGCGTACGCTGCGCTGTCCGCGACGTCCACCGGGAGGCAGCGGGTGATCCTCTCCGACGGCACCATCCGGCGCGCTCTGGCCGAGGGCCGCATCGGCATCGACCCGCTCGGTGACGACGCGATCCAGCCGGCCAGCATCGACGTGCGGCTCGCCCACCAGTTCCGCGTGTTCGCCAACCACCGCTACTCGGTGATCGACGTCGAACGGCAGCAGCCGGACCTGACCGAACTGGTCGAAGCCACGACCGACGAGCCGTTCGTGCTCCACCCCGGCGAGTTCGTCCTGGGCGCCACCCTCGAGCGCATCACGCTGGCGGCCGACGTGGTCGCGCGGCTCGAGGGCAAGAGCTCGCTGGCCCGCCTCGGTCTGGTGATCCACTCCACCGCGGGCTTCATCGACGCGGGCTTCGACGGCGATGTCACCCTCGAGCTGTCCAACGTCGCGACCCTGCCGATCCTGCTGCGCCCCGGCATGCGCATCGCGCAGTTCGCCTTCTTCGCGCTGGACCAGCCGGCCGAGCGTCCGTACGGCCACGGGGCCACCGGCTCGCGCTACCAGGGCCAGCGTGGCCCCACGGCATCGAGGTACCACCTCGGCGCCCATGGAACGGACGCCGCACCAGCGTCGCGTGCGGATCAGGAGCGTGCGCCTCGCTGACGCGTCGTGCGCGGCCCGCCCGGATCGCTCACCGCGTGCGGCATCGGTCTGCGGATCCTTGACGCTGCGTGAGGATCTCGCGGCGACCGGGAGGGCGGCCCCCGCAGCGTCATCGGCCGTGACTAAGCTGCCGATCGGGGCGATCGAGCCCTGTCGCGATGTGGATTCGGGACCGGCCCGCGACCGGACCGTCGCACCGTTCGTCCCCTGCGGTGCGGCGGGACCCTGCCCCGGATCGACCCCGACCCCCGGTGCTGCGGCACCGGGGGTCGTACGTGACCGTCCGTCCGACGCATGCGGCGCTGGCTGGTGCCGACTGCGTCGCCTGTGCCCTGAGACGCGGCGATGGTCGCTTCGACCGGGCAGGGACGCGGACAGCGCACGTCCATGATGCTGGGCGTGACCTCCTCGACGTCGTCGTCGCTGACCGAACACCACCGTCCCTGACGGACGGTCCCAGACGGACCATGACGACGAGGGTTGCCCCGATGACGAGCATGCCGATCAACGATGTCGTGGACCTGAACGACGCCAAGATCGACGCCAAGCGTCCAGCCGTCGACCACGGACGCCGTGCCGAGGACCCGCGCGTCGTCCACCCGCTCTCCGACGTGCCGGACGACGACCAGCACTACCAGCAGCGGCTCGGCGCACGCCTGCGGGCCGTACGGCAGGCCAAGGGGCTGCGCCTCCAGGACGTCGAGGACGCCAGCCGTGGCCGGTTCAAGGCCGTGGTCGTGGGCTCCTACGAGCGCGGTGACCGAGCCGTGTCCGCGCACAAGCTGGCTGCCCTGGCCAGCTTCTACGGCGTCGCGGCAGCCGACCTGCTGCCCGACCCGCAGCGCCCGCGTGGCGACGCCCGCGAGGTTCCGGTCACCATCGTGGTCGACCGGGTGCGGGAGCAGGCCGACGACTCCGCCCTGGCGCCGCTGGTCCGCCTGGTCGAGCACGTCCAGTGGATGCGTGGCGACCTCACGTCGCAGCACCTCGCGCTGCGCAGCGACGACCTGCGTACGGTCGCGGTGGCCCTCGGCATCGAGCCCGACGAGCTCCACCTGTGGCTGCAGACGCGGGGGCTGCTGGCCGGCTGAGTGCCGATCGGTCGGGGTGGATCCGGCCCTACCCGGACGTCGAGGTGGAGGGTGGCTGGCTGCGCCCGTCGTCCCGCGCCTCGTCCGAGCCGGGCCGACGGCGGCCGGCGCCC
>SKSM01000015.1 GCA_007122985.1 Nitriliruptoraceae bacterium
CAGCCGCTGGTCCGGCCCGAGACCGTCCGGGCGGTCGGCGCGGCGGTCACCACCGGCGCGTCCGCGGCACGCGCGAGCTACGCCGACCGGGCCAGCCACCCGGTCGCGTTCTCGCCGCGGATTCTCGAGCGGCTCGCCGCACTGACCGGCGACGACGGCGCCCGGCAGCTGTTCGACGAGCTCGACGTGGTGCACGTCCTCGTCGGTGGCCTGGCTCCACCGGACGTGGACACCCCGGGGGACCTGGGAGAGTTGCGGCGGCGCGGTCAGGGGGCGGACGGGGCGGACGGCCTGGTCGGGGCGGACGGCCTGGTCGGGGCGGACGGCCTGGACGGGGCGGACGGCCTGGACGGGGCGGACGGGGCGGACGAGGCGGACGGGGCGGACGAGTAGCCTGCTGGCCGTCACTGTCCGCGCGCGTGAACGGCGCTGCCCATGGCTCCTGACCCTCTCGACGGCCTGCCGCACCTGCGGTCGGGCAAGGTCCGCGACCTCTACGAGGTCGACGACGACCATCTGCTGCTGGTCGCCTCCGATCGTGTCTCGACCTACGACGTGGTGCACCCCACGCCGGTGCCGGACAAGGGCCGGGTGCTGACCGGGCTCAGTGCCTTCTGGTTCGAGCGGCTCGGTGACATCGTCGACCATCACCTGGTCTCCACCTCGGTGGCCGACCTGCCGGTGCCGTTCCAGCGCCACGCCGACCACCTGCACGGGCGGTCGATGCTCTGCCGGAGGGTGGACATCGTCGCGTTCGAGTGCGTGGTGCGCGGCTACCTGGTCGGCTCGGGCTGGCAGGAGTACCGCGAGCAGGGCACGGTCTGCGGGCTGCCGCTGCCGGACGGCCTGGTCGAAGCCGCACAGCTGCCGGAGCCGATCTTCACCCCGGCGACCAAGGCCGAGGCGGGCGACCACGACGAGAACGTGTCGTTCGAGGTGGTCGCCGATGCGCTGGGTGACGACCTGGCCGGCCGGCTGCGGTCGCTGTCGCTGGAGCTGTACGCGGCCGGGGCGGCGCATGCGGCCGAGCGCGGCATCATCCTGGCCGACACCAAGTTCGAGTTCGGCCTGATCGACGGGCGGCTGGTGCTCGCCGACGAGGTGCTGACGCCGGATTCGTCGCGCTACTGGCCGGCGGACGCCTGGGAGCCCGGGACCGTGCCGCCGAGCTTCGACAAGCAGTACGTGCGTGACTTCGCCACCTCGACGGGCTGGGACAAGCGCCCCCCCGCGCCGGCGCTGCCCGAGGAGGTCGTCACCGCCACGCGGATCCGCTACGTCGAGGCCTACGAGCGGCTCACCGGCGAGCGGTTCGATGCCTGGCTGGCCCGGGGCTGACCGACGGCCGCGCCCGGCCACGGTGCCGCACGCGCGATACGCACGGTGCTGTGCGCTCCGGGATCGTCGTGCGATCTGCCGCGCGCTTGCTGCACGGCCCGCGGCCACACTGGTCCTACCCACGTAGTAGGGTTCGGGGGCACGATGTGCATCGTGCACGTGTGCGATGAGAGGCCGCGCCGGCGTTCGCTGCGGGTCCGGCCTCGTTCCCGTGATGGGAGGGGAGATTTCATGAAGCGAACCATGTGGATGCGGCGGATGGCCGCCGTCACCGTGCTCGCGCTCACGGCCGCCGCCTGCGGCAACGGTGAGGAGCCGGTGGACGAGCCCGAGGAGGTCGTCGACGACGAAGAGGAAGTCGACGAGGAAGAGGAAGTCGACGAGGAGGAAGACGCCGCCGAGCCGGACGACACCGCGCTCAACCTCGGCTACATCCTGCCGGAGTCCGGACCACTTGCGTTCCTCGGACCCCCGCAGATCGAAGCGGCCAACCTCGCCGTCCAGGACATGAACGACGCAGGTGGCGTTCTCGGTGAGGAGGTCACCCTGGCCTCCGGTGACGAGGCCGGCGACACCACACTGGCGTCCGAAGCCGCACAGCAGCACATCAACGACGGCGTCGACGCGATCCTCGGTGCGGCGGCGTCGGGTATGTCGCTCGCGTTCGTGGACGCGGTCACCGACGCCGGGGTGCTGCAGTGCTCCGGCTCGAACACCGCGCCGACCTTCGACGACGGCGACTACGGCGGGCTGTACTTCCGCACCGCGCCGACCGACGCGCTGCAGGGGCCGGTCCTCGCCGAGGCGATCGTCGCCGACGGCAACACCAACCCGGCGATCCTCGCACGTGCCGACGACTACGGGCAGGGCCTGCTCGACGCGACCGTCGCGGAGCTCGAGGCCCAGGGAGCGACCGTCGCGGCCGAGATCACCTACGACCCGGATGCGGCCAACTTCGACGCCGAGGTCGGCCAGGCGGCTGACTCCGGCGCGGACTCGGTGGCGATCGTCGCCTTCGACGAGGGCGCACAGATCCTGGCGACCATGATCGAGCAGGGTCTGTCCACCGCCGACATCCCGACCTACGGCGCCGACGGCATGGCCGGCGACGACCTGGCCGAGCTGGTCGACCCCGGTGACCCGAGCGTGATCGAGGGCCTGACCGGTACCCGCCCGGGCGGTGGCGACGTCTCCGGGGCGTTCCTCGAGCGCTTCACCGAGGAGACCGGCCTCGACGACACCACCTTCGCAGCCGAGCTCTACGACTGCGCGATCCTCATCGGTCTGGCGGCTGAGCTCGCCGGTTCGACGGACTCGGAGGCCATCGCCGCGGAGATGATCAACGTCACCGCCGGCGACGCCGAGTGCTCGGACTTCGCCGAGTGCCGTGACCTCATCGCAGACGGTGAGGACATCGCCTACCAGACCGCGTCCGGTGTGGCCCTCGTCGCGGACAGCGTCGGCAACGGTCACCCGGAGTCCGGGTCCTACGAGATCTGGGAGATCGACGCTGAGGGCAGCCTCAACGTGATCGACACGGTCGTCTCCAGCTTCTGATCCCGTCTCGGGTCGGGTCGCCAGGCGCGGCCTCACCCGGACCGCCTTCCCGCGATCGGGCCCCGCCGTCAGGCGGGGCCCGATCCGTGCGTGGCCTGGTCCGTGCAAGGCCTGGTCCGTGGGGGGCTGGTCCGTGCGTGGCCTGGTCCGTGGGGGCCTGGTCCGTGGGGGGCCTGGTTCGTGCGGGGTCTGGTCCGTGGCGGGCTGGTCCGTGCGTGGCCTGGTCCGTGCGTGGCCTGTTCCGTGGGGCGCCTGCGTCGCCACGGTCGGCAGCGCCCGGCTGGGTGCACTTTCTCTCACCGGGTGCGTTTTGTCTCACCGGGTGCGTTTTGTCTCAACGGGTGCGCTTTGACTCAGCGGGCGCAATTTGTCCCAAATCTGCGTCAAACCGCACCCGCTGCGAGGAAGTGCACCCGGTGTCGGAAGCTGCCGTGCCGTACCACCGGCTAGTGCTGCTGTTCGACGGGCTCGGCGTAGACGACGACATTGTCGTCGTAGCTGCGTTCGGTGTTGTCGAACGCGCCGCCGCAGGTGATCAGCACCAGCCGTGGGTCACCGAAGCGAGTGAAGATCTCCTCGATCGGCAGCTCGTGCTTTGGGTAGACCGTGCGCGCGACCACACGCCACTGGCTGCTCGATCCGTCCGCGTGGTCGACGCTCACCAGGTCATCGACGTCGAGCGCACGCAGGTGGAAGAACGCGCCTTCGCCCTGTTCCCGGGAGTCGACGTGTCCGGAGAGCACGGATGTTCCCTGCTCGGCGCCGACCGCGACACCCGGCTCGTACCAGCCGATGTGATGGATGTCGTGGGGGATCTCCATGCCGCCGTCGGCTTCGAGCCCCACGGGATCGACCGCCGCATCGACACCGATCGCCGGGATCTGGATCCCGGTCGGCTCGGACGGCGCCGGTGTGGCCGGCAGCGCGGTGTCCGAGGCGTCGGGAGGTGTCCGCTCGGCGGGTGGGCCGACCACGGCGGGAGCCACGGGCTCCTCTGGGACCGTGACCGCAGCGGGAGGTTCACCGACGGTGTCGCTCGGCTGGCCGACGTACCACGTCAGCGGCGCGCCAACGAGCAGTGCGATGCCGGTGGTGACCGAGACGATCGAGCGCTTGGACACCACGTCTCCTTCCGGCCTTGCCTGCATGGGAGCGGCTCCCGGGGAAGCGTCACAGCGGTCGTGTCAGCTGCGACGACCTGCCGCGACGACCGCAGGAGCGACGACGGCGAGCGCGCCGAGCGCCATCAGGCCGCTGACCCACACGGGCAGGCCGCTGTCAACCAGACCACCGGAGCCGGCGGCAACCTCGCTCGGCTGCTCCATCTCGTCGGCCTCATCGTCGCGCTCGGTCTCGGCTTCGGCCTCGGCCGCAGCAACGTCGATGGCCTCGGTGACCACGGTCAGGGTTTCGGCGTCGCCCACGGCGTAGGCCAGCACGACGGTGTCGTCGGGAACGGTGACGGTGCCCAGGTCGATCGCAGCCTCGGCATCGCCGGCGGCGGCGATGCCGACACCCTCGACGTCACCTGCGCCGGTTGCGACGAAGGCGGTCTGGCCGTTGGTGACTCCCTCGAGTCCCGTGGCGTCGGTCGGGAGGATGTCGACCGCACCGAATGCGGCGGTGTGGAAGACCTGGATCCCGGCGCCGTCGCCGGTCTCGTTGCCTGCCAGGAGCACGGTGGGGTCGCCGTTCTCGGTGAGGTGGGCGACGATGGAGTAGCTCGCTCCGCCCTCGACCTCGGCCGAGGCTTGGAGCACGGCGGCGTCGACGCCCTCGCCGGCAGGAGCGATGGCGAGTTCGTAGGACCCCGCCGGGACGGTGTCGACGGCCGTGTCCTCGAAGTTCACGCCTTCGAGGAACGCCTCACCGTCGACGAAGATGTCGACCTCGAGGTCGGGGACACCGTGGACGACGACCAGCTGTGCGTCGGTGTGTGCGTCGGCCAGGGCGGCTGCGGCGGGCATGGCCATCATGGCGGCGGCAGCGATGCCGACCGTCAGTGCCTTCTTCATCTCGATCCTCCGAATACAGCAGTGGGTGTGGGATGGCCGTGCTTCGGTGGTGGGTGCCGATGTGGATGCCTCGGCGGAATCTGCGCCCGTGTGACCAAACCGTTCGCCCACCGGCACCGGGGGTGGCCGCAGCGCCGCCCTGGTCTGATCAGCCGGCAGTCCTGCACCGCTGCGACACCGCTCCGGCCCGACCACCGACCCTGGCCGCAGGCGCCTCGCGCACACGTGGCCCGCCGGTTGGGCCCGCGCGAGCCCCGGCCCACCGCGGGTGCAGAATCGATCACCGGGTGCAGATCAATGCAGATCTGCGTCAAATTGCACCCGGTGAGGTGGAGTGCACCCGGTGAGACGGAGTGCACCCGGTGAGGTGGAGTGCACCCGGTGCAACGGAGTGCACCCGGTGAGACGGAGTGCACCCGGTGCGACGAACTGCACCCGGTGCGACGTTCTGCACCCGGTGCCGTCGGGTCAGGCCTGGGCGAGTGTGCCGAGGTAGAGCTCGACCACCTTGGGGTCGTTGAGCAGTTCCTCGCCCGGCCCGGTGTAGGCGTTGTAGCCCTGGTCGAGCACGTAGCCGCGGTGACAGATCTGCAGGCACCGACGTGCGTTCTGTTCGACCATCACGATCGACACGCCGGTGGCGTTGATCTCCCGGGCCCGGAGGAACGACTGATCCTGCAGTGCGGGCGACAGCCCGGCGGAGGGCTCGTCGAGCAGCAGAACGCTCGGCTGCATCATCAGGGCACGGCTCATGGCCACCATCTGGCGCTCCCCACCGGAGAGTCCGCCGGCCCGCTGCTTGCGGCGCTGGGCGAGCAGCGGCCAGAGGTCGGCGACGAACTCGAAGCGCTCCTTGAACTCCTTCGGGCGCAGGTAGAGCCCCATCTCGAGGTTCTCCTCGATCGTCAGGCTCGGAAAGACGTTGCGGTTCTGGGGGACGTAGCCGACCCCCATCGAGACCAGTTCGTTGGCCGGCTTGTTGGAGATGTCCGCCCCGCGCAGGGTGACCGTGCCCGTGCGGACCTCGACCAGCCCGAACAACGCCTTCAGGAGAGTCGACTTTCCCGCGCCGTTCGGCCCGATGATGCCGACGAGCTCGCCCTCGGCCAGCTCGAGGTCGCAGCCGGTGAGGATGTCGATTCCAGGCAGGTAGCCGGCGGTCACGTCCTTGGCCAGGAGTAGTGGCTCGGTCATGCCTGCTGCCCCTCGTCCCCGACGGCGTCGGACCGGCGATCGGCTTCATCCCCGTGGGCATCGCCGTCCCCGCCGGACTCCGCAGGCGGCTGGTCGACGTACTCGGCGGCAACTGCGGTGTCGGACGGTCGTGTCTCACCGATGCCCGCGGCAGCCGCGGCGGTGGTCGCGGCGATCGGCGCCGGGGTGAAGCGGCTCTGGTCCCCGTGGTCTTCGCCGAGGTAGGCGTCGATCACCTTCGGGTTCTGGGTGACGTCCTGCGGCCTGCCTTCGGCCAGGATCTTGCCTTCCCCCATCACCACGACCCAGTCGCTGACGTCCATGACCACGTCCATGTCGTGCTCGACGAACAGCACGGTCATGCCGAACGACGGGAGGTCCTTGACGTGGGCGAGCAGCGACTGGGTCAGCGCCGGGTTCACGCCGGCCATCGGCTCGTCGAGCATGACCATCTTCGGCTCGACCATCAGCGCCCGGGCCATCTCGAGGAGCTTGCGCTGGCCGCCCGAGAGCTCCCCTCCGAGCTCGTCTCGCATGTGGTCCATGTTGAAGCGTGCGAGCAGCTCCTCCGCCCGTTTGCGAATCGCCTGTTCCTGCGAGCCCCAGATCTGCGGGAGCAGGGCGGAGAGGAATCGCTCGCCGCGTTGCCCGGTCGCGCCGAGCAGCATGTTGTCCATGACCGTCAGGCGCGTCAGTGCTTTGGTCAGCTGGAAGGTGCGCACCATGCCCAGCCGGGCGACGCGGTGGGCGGGCACTCCGGCCAGTGGTTGGCCGTCGAACGACCACTTGCCGCGGTCCGGACGGTCGAAGCCGGTCATCAGGTTGAAGAAGGTGGTCTTGCCGGCACCGTTGGGGCCGATCAGTGACGTGATCGCACCTCGTTGGACCTCGAGGTGGTCGACGTCGACGGCCGTCAGGCCTCCGAACGACCGCCGTACCTCGTCGGCGACGAGGATCGGGTCGGGCTTGCTGACGCC
>SKSM01000247.1 GCA_007122985.1 Nitriliruptoraceae bacterium
CCGCTCGTCGCGCGGCGCGGCTGCGTCCCGGGCCGCCTCCACCGCACCGGTGGTCAGCCGCCGTGCGGCGACCGCAACCAGGACGACGTGGATGAGCACCGCGGCCGCGAACGGGGCCCGCAGGCCGATCTCGCGCGAGACCAGCTGTTCCACCAGCCGCACCAGCCCCCCGCCGGCCAGCGTGCCGAGCGGCATCACGCCCCAGCCGAAGAACCGGTAGACGCTGTTGACCCGACCGAGGATGGCGTCGGGGATCATGGTCTGCCGCAACGACACCGTCACCACGTTCCACACGATCGCGGTGAAGCTCATCACCACCATCGCCGCCCCGACGATGAACGGGTCGGAGGTCACCGCGATCGCCGCGGCCGTGACGACGGGTGCGGCCATGGTCAGCAGCATCGACGGTCCGGAGCCGATGCGCTGCGCCAGCGTCGGCCCGGCGATGCTGCCGAGCAGTCCGCCGACGCCGCCGGCGACCATCAGCAGCCCGAACCCGGCGCTGCCGAGCGTGAGGATCTCCTGGGCGAACAGCACGATGGTGGCCATGGTCATCGCGCCGACGCCGTTGAGCGTCGCCAGCGCCAGGGCCAGGGTCCGCAGCAGACGGTGGCCCCACAGCCACCGCAGGCCCTCGGCGACCTGGGTGCGCATCGCCACCCGCGGTGTCGGCGGCGCGGTCGACGTGCCCGACGCACTCGCCTCGGCCGACGGCGCGGACGTCGAGGTGGTCCGAAAACTCCCCGGGATCAGCGCGACCAGGCCGGCGGAGACCGCGGCGGTGACCGCGTCGATCGCGAACGGCAGCGACAGCGCGACGCCAATCAGCACCCCGGCGACGGGACGGGCCAGGAAGTCGGCGATCACCAGCTGCGCGCCCATGATGTTGCCGTTGGCGCGCTCGAGCCGGGCCCGCGGCACCAGCGCCGGCAGCAGCGCCTGCGAGGTGTTGTCGAACAGCACCTCGCACATGCCCAGCACGAAGGCGGCGAGGTAGAGCAGGGGCAGGGTCATGGCATCGGCCGCGACGGCCAGCGCGGCGGCGCCGACCATCACCGCGCGGACGCTGTTGGCAGCGACCATCAGCCGTCGCCGGTCGACGCGGTCGCCGAGCACGCCCGCCTGCAGGCTGAACACCAGCCACGGCAGGCGGGTGGCCAGCGCCACCCCGGCGATCGCCAGCGGATCGCGGGTCAGCAGCGACGCGATCCAGGGAAATGCCAGCGACGCGAGCCCGTCGCCGAGGTTGGAGGCGGCCACCGCGCCCCACAGCTTCCAGAAGCGGCCGTCGAGCCCGACGGTGCGCCGCCGCCACCACGACCGGACGCCCCGGGTCGAGGGCACGGCCTCACCACCCACGGTCGCTCCGTTCCGCTCCCGCCGGGCGAGAGGCGTGCCGGCGCCACGTCGGGCCGTCGCGGCGCGTCGTCCCCATCAGGGCTGCTGTGACAGGGCTGCTGTGTCAGGGCTGCTGTGTCAGGGCTGCTGTGTCAGGGCTGCTGAGACGCCGCCCGGCGGGCCCGGCGCTGCTCGCGGCGCCGCTTGAGCCACGCCCACAGCTGCTCGAACCGGCGCCGCACCCAGGCGTGGACGTCACGGGCCCAGTCGTACTCGCGCGCGAGGATCGCCAGGCCCGCCAGGAACGTCAACGCCCCGGGACCCGGAAAGAACGGCGAGGCGAACAGCGCGCTGATCAGGATCACCACCACACCGACGACCGTCACCAGCACCCGGCGGACGTGGCCGCGCATCCCCAGCTGCCGGGAGGTGAGCACCGGCGGGGCGTCCGCACCGTCGACGGGCGTCCACCGGGCGAGCTGGCCGACCACCTCGGTGGCCTTGCGGGCCTGGCCGTGGGTGGTCAGCGGCAGGCGGATGGTCACCGGGTCGGTGCTGCCGTTGAGGTAGAGCTCGGCGGTGGTGTCACGCAGCGGCTCGACGTTCCAGTCGGTCAGCTCCGACGCGTCGATGACGGTCGGCGGTCGGTCCGGCGGCGCGGTGTGTACCAGGCAGCGCTTCGAGGTGACGGTCATCACACCGGGCCGACCGTCGGAGCCGACGACGTGCACCCAGGCGGTGATCGCCTCGTCCTCGTCGAGGTGAGAGCGCAACTGACCCAGCACCATCCGTTCACGGAGTCGGAGCAGGGGCCGGCGCAGCATGCCGGAAGGGTACGGTCTTCGCTCGGCGCGTTCGGGTGTCCGTGCGGCCGTGCGGCCAGGTCGTGTGAGGAGCGGTGGATGACAACCCGGATGGCCCGTGAGATCGCCGAGCAGCCAGACGCGCTGCACCGCACCCTGCAGACGCTGCTCCCCCGCCGCGACGAGCTGCGGCGGCTGGCCGCCGACCGCCGTCACGTGCTGTTCGTGGCCCGCGGCACCTCCGACAACGCGGCCACCTACGGGCGCTACCTGGTCGAGATCCACACCGGACTCGGCGCCGGTCTGGCGGCACCGAGCCTCGCGACCCACTACCACGTCGACCGGGACCTGAGCGACACGGTCGTCGTGGCCGTGTCGCAGTCCGGCTCGACCGAGGAGATCGTCGAGACCCAGGCATGGGCGGCACACCACGGCGCACACACCGTCGCGATCACCAACGACGCCGACAGCGAACTCGCGCAGACGGCCGACCTGGCGTTGGTGACCCAGGCCGGCCGCGAGCTGGCCGTCCCGGCCACCAAGAGCCACACCGCCCAGCTCGCCGCGATCGCGGTGATCGCCGACGCGCTCGGGCCGGACCACGACCGGCTCGAGCCGGAGCTCGACCTGGTGCCGGCCGCGGTCGAGGCCGTGCTGCACGAGCGCAGGGGCGTCGAGGAAGCGGTCACCGCGCTCGACCACGCCGACGCCCGGCTGGTCAGCGGCCGTGGCCTGGCATTCGCCACGGCGCTGGAGCTGGCCCTCAAGCTCGAGGAGACCTGCCTGGAGCCGGTGCGGGGCCTGTCCTACGCCGACCTTCGCCACGGCCCGATCGCCGTGGTCGACCGGGACGTCGCCACGGTGCTGGTCGCGACGCGGGAGGGGCCGATGCTGGCCGGGATGCGCGAGCTCGCCGACGACCTGGCCGGGCTGGGTTCGCGCACCATCGCCATCGGCGGCGACGCGGCGTTCCAGGCGGCGGCGTCGGTCACGGTGGCCGGGCCGGACCTGCCGGAGCGGGTCGCCCCGATCGGGCTGGTCGTCCCCGGCCAGCTGGTCGTCGAGGCGCTGGCGCGCCGGCTCGGGCTCGACCCGGACGCGCCGCGGGGCCTGTCCAAGGTGACCCAGACCGATCCGTGACCCGACCCTGGCAGCTGTCGACTCGTAGGAGGTTCTGCGCTGCACGGCCTACTGCTGGACATCGGTGGGGTGGTGATCCGCACCCCCTTCGAGCTGTTGAGCGCTGCCGAACGTGCGGCCGGGCTCGCCGAGGGAGCGCTCGGCCCGCGGGGCGTCTTCTCGCTCGACGACGATCCTGCCTACCAGCAGGTTCGCGCCGGCACGCTGCGCGAGCGTGACTACTGGGCACAGCGAGCCGCTGCGGCCGCACCCCTGCTCGGCACGCCACCCGACACCGCCGCTTTCATGCGACGGCTGTTCGACCTGCCCGACGAGCGGGTGCTGCGGACCGAGACCCTTGCGCTGATCGATGAGGTCGCCGCCGCCGGTGTGCGCATCGGCCTGCTGACCAACGACGTCGGTGACTTCCACGGCAACGGCTGGATCGAGTCCAAGCCGTTCTTCGGCCAGGTTGCCGCGATGGTCGACGGCTCGGAGACCGGAGTGCTCAAGCCCGCTGCGGCTGCGTTCGAGCACGGCATCGCAGCGCTCGGACTTCCTCGCGAGCGGATCGTCTTCGTCGACGACCAGCCCGCCAACGTCGCCGGCGCCCGGGCGATCGGCCTGCCGACCGTGCAGTTCGACGTGACGGATCCGCCGGGCAGCGCCGCACAGGTCCGGGCGGCGCTCGGCCACGCATAGGCTCCACCGCGCCGCGACCCCGCCACGCCGCACGACGCCCCCGCCACACCGCACGACGCCCCCGCCACACCGCATACCCGCGGGTGCACATCATCTCAGCGGGTGCCGTTTGTCGCAGATCTGCGCGATTGTGCACCCGCTGAGACGAACTGCACCCGCTGAGACGAACTGCACCCGGCCGGTGTGGGGGGGAAGCTGTCGTGCGGGTGCCGACTGCCGGTGGGCTCACGCCCGGATGTGGCCGATGCCGAGCCGCTCGGCCAGCTGCGAAAGGGAGTGCTCGGCGTCCCTGACGTCCACGTGGTGGCTGGCCATGCCGACGGCCTCCGCGCCACGGCAGTTGACGCGCATGTCGTCGACAAAGATGCACCGCTGTGGTGGCAGGCCCAGCCGCTCGGCGCCCGCCAGGTACGGCTCCGGGGCGGGCTTGCGCACCCCCAGGGTGGCGACGTCCACGATGGCGTCGAAGTAGCGGGCGGGCGCCCAGGTCTCCCACCACCGCTCTCCGAGCCAGCTGGTGGCATCGTTGGTCAACAGCGCCTGCGGACGTCCGGCCGTCTGCAACGCCGCCAGCAGCTCGATCGCGGCCGGCCGGGTCTGCTGCGGCCAGTCGATCTCGCTGGGGATGTGGACGTCGATGCCATGCGCGGCCAGCCGGCCGTGGACGATGTCGAGGTAGGCCGGCTCGTCGATCTGCCCGTCGTTCATCCGCTCGTACTCCGGATCGGGTAGCCGCCCGGTGGGGCCGAACGGGATCCCGTCCAACGACCACCCCCGCGCCGGGGCCTCGTCGAGCAGGACCTCGGTGAAGTAGCGGTAGATGATCCCGCCGAGGTCCCAGACAGCGCCCAGGCCGGCCGCGGAGTCGGCGTCCGTCAGCTCGTTCGCGCTCATAAGTCGCGCTCCCAGGCGCGAGCGTGCGCAAGCAGGCGCTCGCGCAGCGTCGTGGCGAGATCCGGGTCGCCGGCGGGCGGGGTCACCTCGACGTCGCCGTCGACGACCGCGGCCGGCACCGGCTGCAGACGGCCCGGGCCGTTGAGACAGGCGCCGTCGGTCAGCCGGTAGCGCCACAGGTGCGCCGGGCAGGTCAGGGTCCCCTCGCGCACCACGCCGGTGTCCATCGCCGAGCCCCGGTGCAGACAGGAGTTGACGTAGGCGACGACCTCGCCGTCGACGCGAGCGAGCAGCACACGACCGTCAGCGACAGCCCGACACCCCTGTTCGGGGATCGAGGACAACGCCACGCGTAGAGGTTCGACTCCTGGCATCACCGACCCTTGCTAGGCCAACTGCATGACCACGGACTTCGCTTCGGTGAAGAACCGGTAGCTGTGGTCACCGCCTTCGCGCCCGAGGCCGGAGTCCTTGTAGCCGCCGAACGGCGCCCGCAGGTCGCGCACGAAGAAGCAGTTGACCCACATCGTGCCCGTACGGACCTCGGCGGCGACCCGGTGGGCCGTTGCGAGATCCTGAGTCCACACCAGGCCGGCGAGCCCGTAGTCCGAGTCGTTGGCGATGGCGATGGCCTCGTCCACCTCGTCGAACGGCATCACCATCTGGACGGGACCGAAGATCTCCTCACGACAGGACCGCATCGAGTTGTCCGCGTCAGCGAACACCGTCGGCGGCAGGTAGTTGCCGTGCGCCAGCGCCCCGTCGGTGAGCCGGTGACCGCCGGTCAGCAGCTTGGCGCCCTCCTCCTGGGCGAGCTCCACATAGGACAGCACCTTGTCGAGATGCTCTTCGGAGATCAGCGGGCCGATCCTGGTCTGCGGGTCGAAGGGGTCGCCGACGGTCCAGCCTTGCGCGCCCTCGACGAAGCGCGAGACGAACTCCTCGTAGACGGGACGCTGCACCAGCAGCCGCGATCCGGCCAGGCACACCTCGCCCTGGTTGACGAAGCTGCCGCGCAGCGAGCCGGCCAACGCGGCGTCGAGATCCGCGTCGGCACAGACGATGTTCGCGGATCTACCGCCCATCTCGAACGAGAGCTTCTTCATCGTCGGGGCTGCGGCGGCCATGATCGCCTGCCCGGTCGCCGACTCGCCGGTGAAGGTGATCGCCTCGACATCCTCGTGGGTGGTCAGCGCCTCGCCCGCCGCGCCTGGCCCGAACCCGTGAACGACGTTGAAGACCCCGTCGGGCAGCCCCGCCTGCTGACAGATCTCGGCGAAGATCGACGCGGTGACAGGGGTCTGCTCGGCGGGCTTGGCCACGACGGTGCACCCGAAGGCCAGCGCCGGCGCGACCTTCCACGACAGCAGCATCAGGGGGAAGTTCCACGGCGAGATCGCGCCGACCACGCCCAACGGCTCGCGCAGCTCGTAGGTCAGCACCCCGTCCCACGGCTTGGCGTAGGCCGACGTCGCAACCTGCTCGGCCCAGTCGGCGAAGAAGCGCAGGTTCTGCGCGACGCGTGGCATGTCCTTGTCGCGGGAGAGTGCCAGGGGCTTGCCCATGTCCCTGGTCTCCCACTCCGCGAGCTCGTCGCGACGCGCGTCGACGCCGTCGGCGACACGGTGCAGCGCGCGCTTGCGCTCGGTCGGATCGAGTCGCGACCAGGCCGGGAACGCGTCGCGGGCGGCGGCCACCGCCAGGTCGATCTCCGCCGCGCCGCCCTCGGCGACCTCCGCGATCGGCTGATTGTCGATCGGCGAGACAGACGTGAAGGTGGCACCGGAGGCCGAGGACACGACCCGGCCGCCGATGACGTGCTGGACCTGCCTCATCACTGCCCTCCTTGTGCCGGCTGTGCCTCATGGGACTCGTCGACCTCCCGGGCCTCATGGACCTCGTGGGCCTGCCGCCTGCGTTCGGCCGCCACCTCTGCCCAGGGCCTGCCACCGACGCCGAACTGGTGGGGAGCCATCTCGTTGACGACCACCCGCACATTGGCGATCGGCACCTCCAGCGAGGTCGCCATGGCCTGCGAGACGGCGCGGATCATCGTCTCGACGCGCTCGGGCGAGCGACCCTCGACGAGGTCGACATGCACGATCGGCATCTGCTCACTCCTGCACGGAAGGTCAAGGCACGGAAGGTCAAGGCACGGAAGGTCGGGGCATGTCAGGTGACCCGCAGCTCGACGCTGCCGAGGTGACCGAGGCTCGCGCGCACC
>SKSM01000248.1 GCA_007122985.1 Nitriliruptoraceae bacterium
AACGACGTGAACTCGAGACCCGCGGCGCTTGCGGCGTCTCGGAGCTGTCGCATGAGGTCTCGTCGCTTCATGAGCGTAAGTGTAGGTGCTGCACAGCGTCAAGTTCAGACGATGCACTTACCTGTGCACAACCGCCGCATGCGGGTGGATGACACGGGCGTTGCGCCTCGGTCGGGCGGTCCCAGTGTGCGCGATCCTCGGGAGAGTCAACCCCGTTCCGGGCTACCCGGCGGCTGCGACATGCCGCTGGTCGAAGTCGACCACAACAGTGCCCGAGACCGCGCTGCCCTGCTGGGCATCAGCGATCCGTGCGAGTTCCTCGGCGACTTCGTCGGTGATCGTGGTCGTCCCGCACCGGTCGCAGACCTGTGCAGGAACATGGCGAACAACCACGATCACCGCCCGGCTGGCATCGGTCTCGGTGATGCGCTCGTCAACGAGGTGGCCGCCCAGGTTGCAGACGGCGCACTGAGGTCGCTGCTCGTTCATCGCTTCCTCCGTCTCGTTCGGCCGTCCGGGAAGTCCTTGCGGTCCACCACGTACACGGTGGTGACAGTGTGCAGGGTGTCGCCGGGGTTGACCACCAGGATGATGTGGTACTCCCGCGCTCCGACACGACCGTACAGGCGCTTGCCGATGCGACCATCGGTCGGGTTCGGCATCGTCTCGCAGACGTCATCGCGGTCGATGATCTCGCGCACCTGCTCGATCGTGAGACCGAGCGACCGGGCCTTGCGATGAGCATGGAGCGTGATGCGGTACGCCGCCACATGGTCCTCACTTGTCGGCTCGGTCCTTTGACGTGGCTGCGCGCGGGGTCGCGCGAGCAACTCATGTTTGCCGATGGGTGCGACACGGGAAGCAACGCCGGGCATCTGAGCCGGACGCGCCGGCACCGCGGTTGTGCTTTGCAGGCGGCCTCCTGGCTGAACCCCAAAGACGTGCCGCCCTGTCGCTACGACGCCACGCGCACGAATGCGGTCAACCGACCTGCATGGGCACAACCGCCTCATGGCCCGGTCTCCGAACCCCTCTATCGGCGCACTTCGAACCGCTCGCGGACCCCGGAGTCGGCGGCTCTCGACCCCGTTCCTTGCGGTGCGGTCCTGCGGGCCAACGACCGCACTGCGAGCAGCGGGGTGTTGCAAACACCCGTTGAACTCGCCGGTGTTGGTGACTACCCCGGGTTTCGGGTGTACTCGACCCGCAGGGCTTCTCTGCGAATTCGCTGGTGGGGAAGAGTGTCGGCGTCGTCTCCGGCTCGCAGGAACCGGACTGCGCCTCCGATCGTGAGATTATCGGGCGAGGCGCTGCCACTGTCTACGCACGTGAGCTCATCACCGTCGAAAACAACGATGACACGGCTGGCGAAGCCAGCTCATGCTGAGCGTCGGCCGGCAGGCCGGGCCCGTCGCGCACGATGGGCCGCGACGAGCAGCGCGGCCAGCAGGGGTGGTGTCGTGGCGAGCAGGACAAGTTGCTGCGGATCGAGTTGTCCGGTGGTCTGCGCGGCGACGGCCTGGCCGAGGCCGGTGCCCAGCGTAAGGACGGTCGCCACCAGCCCGAAGGTCTCGCTGGTCCGTGTCGGGCCGGCGTAGCGGTCCAGGTGCAGGGCAGCCAGGCTCTGCAGCGGAGCGATGGGCAGCCCCACGACCACCAGCAGCCCGAGCCGGACCAGCCCGCCAGTCGTGGCCGCGCTCGCGAGCGCCACGGCGTGCAACGCGAACAGCGGCATGCTGTGCACGGGTCGGCTGGGCCAGGCGCTGCGTGCCGCGATCAGGCCTCCGGTAGCGCTGCCGACCCCGACCGCCACGAACAGAAGCGCGTTGCCCGCCAGGTCCCCGAACAGCGCGGAGGGCAACGCCGCGAGCCCCGGTTCCATCAGCCCTCCGCTCAGCCCCAGCAGCAGCCCCAGCCCCGCGATCGCGAACACCGGCCGGGACACCAGCGGCCTGCCGTGGGCGGTGTATCGCCTGATCTCGGCAGACCGCGGCAGCAGCGTGGCGGCAATCACCAGCAACCCGACACCTACCGCAGGCGTCACGGCGGGCCCCAAGCGCCCCAGCACGGCACCCGCCAGCGGTGCGAGGATCAGTGCGACCTCGACGCTGGTCGCCTCGATCCCGCTCGCCCACGGCATGCGGGACGGGCGAACGATCGCCGGCAGCAGCGCCCGCGGCGTTGCGACCACCGCGGACCATGCGATGCCACTGATCGTCGCGACCGCGAGCACGGTCGGCTGTGACCAGGCTCGCCACACCGCGGCTACCAGCAGCATCAGCGAGCCCGACCAGGCGAGCATCGAGACCATGATCCTTGCGGGGCGGTCTCAATGGGTTGGTGCAACGCCTCCCGGAACACGCGCCTGGCATGGCGCGCCGTGCCGGAGACAGCGCCCGTCGATCCATGTGCCAGAACAGCGATCAGGATCTCGCAGAGGACAGCAGAAGTGAGAGCCGGCGTAGCACGAGGCTGCGCCAATAGGGCTGCCCGGCTCACGCAGCCCAGGCGGAGCCTCACAGCGGCCACCAGCCCACACCACTTCTCACGCGCCTCGCCGACGACCACGTCAGTCGACCACAACTGCTGCGGCTACGGCCCCGGACGCACGAACGCGGACGCGTCGAGCCCCAGGGTGGTGACCGACCTGACCCGGTCCGGGGCGTCGACCACGACGCCGGCTTCCGGCGTCCTGGTCGAGCGTCACACGCACCGACCGCGCGGCCACCGCCGTGGACCGCTGCGCACCGCCCCGACCTGACAGGGTGTGGCCCGCGCGTCGGCCACGCAGGGTCACACACAGGGGCACCCGAGGCCGCTCGACGGGCGCGAGCAACGGCTGAGGAGACGCCGATCGCAGGCTTCGCGTGGTGGACGGACCCAGACGACATCCATCTGATCCGTGGCGCCGGCATGTCGTACCCCCTGGGTGAGGAGCTGTGGATCGACGACGACGAACCGGGCAACCCTCGCGCCCGGTACCGGCCCGTCCTCGCCGGGTTCGACGACTACCAGGAGCAGATCGACGAGGACGGGCTCGTCATCGACCACGAGGGGCGGCTGTCGATTCCCGACGCGGCCGAGCTCGGCTCCTTCCTGCTGCAGATCGAGGTCCGTGACGGCGAAGACCTGCTCGACCGGCGGCAGCGCCGTGTGCACGTCCATGGGGAGCTCAACGCGCTGTGGGTGGACCCGCCTCGCGTGACCGTCCGTGAGGGCCACCGTGTCCGGCCACGGGTCCTCGCCGTCTTCGACGACCCCAATGGTGACGGGGAGGGCCTGCAAGCGACAGCTGTCGAGCTGACAGACCGTGCCTTCGGGTGGAACAGCTCCTACACACGTCGCTACATCGAACTCGCGACCGACGACGGCGAGCTGATCACCCTGCACGACCCAGCGGACGACGGAGACGAGGGTCCCAGCCGCTCCTGGCAGCTGAGCGCCAACGATGACGCGGGCGAGGCGGCGCTGTGGGCCGCCATCCGACCCGATCGCATGCAGGAGCTGGGACTGGAGGCAGGCGACGGCCAGGACGAGCCGCTCGCCTCACCCGAGGTGGAGCTGATCGCCGCACCGGCCTTCGACGCCGTGCCCGAGGAGCACCGACGCCTGCGGCACGTCGCCGGGCCGTGGCCGGCCCCCGCCCGCAACGCCACCAACATCCTGTTTCTCACGGAGGGCTTCCGGGCCGACGAGTGGGTCGACGACATGCTGATCGCCCGCGCCAGCGCACTGCTCGGCGCCAGTGATCCGGACGACGCCCAGAGCCTGTGCTCGCCGGCGCACGCACCCTGGAACTGGCTGCTCGAAGAGGGCCGACTCAACATCTTCGTAGCCCACCTGCCCTCTGAGCAGGACGGGGTGACCGTCGCCTACCGCGGATTCACACCCGACCCCACCGGCGACCGTGAGGAACCGTACGACCCGCCGGGCACCCGCCTGATCGAGACCGAGGAGACCAACCCGTTCCGAGCGCAGGAGTTCCAGCGCCCGCCACCGGAACCCGACCCGGACGAGGATCACGAGTGGATCTTGCGGCACGTCCTGCACGTCGTGGGCTATCCGAATCGCAACGACCGCGACGCGGACCACCTCCAGACCATCGAGGACTGGCACGAGCGCTTCGCCGAGGGCGGCAGCGTCCCGGCGATGTTCGTGGAGGGCGCTTCGGCTGACGACCAGCCCGTAGCGCGCAAGGTGTTCGATGACTGGCGGCGCCTCGCCGAGCCGCGCTTCGTAGATGGCCGCGACACCGCCTTCGGTCTCGCCGTGGGCCAGATCTCCCGGAACAACACCCACGAGCGGACGTCCAGCCCGCGCTGGGGCACCTACCCCGACATCTCCCACATCAACCACTACCTGACCGGCCTGCTGCCGCCGAACGACGTGGAAGCGGAGGATCCTGACGAGGTGCTGGCGGCCCGGTGGATGGATCCCGATTGGGATCCCGATCCAGAGGCCGACGACGATGACGACGACCCCGCCGGCGAGGACCGGCCGTTCGTCTACCTGCTGATCAACGGTGTCCACGTCCGCGGTCATCACCAGTCCAGCGATGACGACACCCAGCGCTACATGGTCTCCGGCCTCCACCGCAACCCACCCGGCACCGGACACCACGTGAACGTCTTCGTGCCCGACCGCGATCCGGACGAGGTGGACCGGCCTGACCGGCACTGGCGGGCAAGCCTGCTTCCGACCGCTGCCACGATGACCGAGCGCGAGGAGACCGCCTTCGTCGGAACCGTCGTCCACGAGCTCCACCACGCCTTCGGCCTGGGCGACGAGTACGAGGGCTCGGGCGGTCATGCGCTGCAAGCAGCTTGGGCATCCAACCTCGCCCCACCCCTGGAGGTCGAAGACGACGTGGACGACGGGGCGGCCGACGACGGTGCGGCCTTCCTTCAGCGGGGCCTGCCCTGGGATGTTGCGCGGGCACGCTGGGCGGACCGCATCGAGGAGGTCGACGCCCCCGGTGACGGGACCTTGCACGTCACGGTGCTGGGGCGCGAGGAGCGCCACCGACCACGCGACGAGGTCCTCGGCCACCTGCGGATCCGCCGGCCGCTGGCGCGGCGCGAGGACGAGGACGACCTCACCCCACCCGCAGTCAGCGACCAACTGGAGGTCGACGAGGACGCCTCCGACTACCCACTGCTGGTGCTTCGAGCCGTCGGAGACGGCGAGCTGCCCCCCGTGACCGACGCCCAGGACAGCGTGCTCTTCGCGCCCGTGCTGGCCGACGAGGAGGACCCGGGCTCCTGGTTGCGCCTGATCTCTCCCGCCGTGCGTGACCACCTCGAAGACAGCAACACCATCATGAACCCCGACCACGACTGCGACGAGCGCAACCCCACGATCACCCAACCCCAGGGGCTGCCCTTCGACACCGGCCTCTCCCCTTCCCGGCTGGTGGGCGTCTATCGCGGCGGCGGGACCACCCGCTGCGCGGCGTACCGGCCCACGGGCATCTCACGGATGCGCTCCTCCTACCCCGAGGCGGAGAACCTCGACCTCCATGCCGGTCACATCGGCCTCCAGTTGCTGGAAGGGTTGCTCGATGTGATCCCTGTGGAGATCCCCCCGCTGAACCTGTTCCGCGCGATCCTGGAGATGGAGCTCACCTTCCCCCCGAGCGTCGTGGAGGGCTACGCCCTCGCCGACGCCGTGGATCCCTTCGTCCTTGCAGAGGTCGACGACAAGCACGCCGAGCACGTCCCGGACGCCGACCAATGAGCGACCCGATCGCCCAGGTCCTCGTCGCAACGCTGGAGCAGCTGCTCCCGCCGGTGCCCGGCTCCGCCGCGGCCATGCAGCGCCGCCTGCAGTCCCGTGGCCTGGAGATCAACGTCGACGCGGAGACCGTGGACGACATCGCCAGCGCGGTCCGGGCGGTGATCGCCGGTGACGACCTGGACGCCGCCGCGCTGGTGGATGCCGTCGGCGGTGTCGCCGAGCTGTTCGAGGACCCCGGGGTGCTCCCGGACGACGTCGACATCGGGCTGTTCGTCGGCAGCCTGCTCGCAGCCGGGTGGCGCCGCGCCGCACCTGCCAGCTATGCCCTGGCGCGCAGCCTCGGTGTGGTCGAGGTCACCGAGGTGGAGTGGCAGGACGGGAGCACCGTGGAGGTGCGGTCGGTGGATCCCGCCGCCCTGGCAGCGATCGTCGCCGACCCGGGCGACGCCCTGGTCCACACGATCGGCTGGGGCGGTGCGGAGGTGGCCACCCGGCTGCTGCGCCAGCTGGTCGCCCGCGCCGTCAGCGCCCGCGGGGGTCTTGCCCAGCCCTACGCCGTGCCCGCCGCGAGCCTCGACCTTCCGCACGAGGGGGCGGTCGACGGTCTGTTGGTACCGCTGGCCGGGGGCAGCACCGACGGCACCTACCACGAGCTCGCCCTGCACCTGATCTCCCTGCCCGGCAGCGACGACGAGCTCCCCGGCCTGTTGCTGCGGTTGGAAGCCAGTGGCGGCGTCGACGCACTGCGCGCCGGGGGGTGGCAGCTGGGCGTGGAGCCCTCCCAGCTGGCGGCGACCCTCGACCTCGCGGTCCGCCCCGGTGGCCTGGCGGTCTCCGTCGCCGAGGGCGACGAGGCGCTCGACGAGGCGCTGACGGACACCACCTTCAGGGTCTCGGGCTCCCGCGACGACAGCGATTCCCGGGTGCTCCTCGGCGACCCCCGGGGCAGCCGGCTCGAGGTGCGGGATGGCACGCTGGAACTGGCGCTGTCCCCCGATGGCAACGGCGGCTGGGACGCCGGCGCCACGGCGGCGTTCGCCAGCGCCGCCCTGATCCTGGACCCGGGCGGACAGGACGGCTTCGTCGCCGGGCTCCTGGGCGACGGCACGGAGATCGAACTGCCCACCGGAGTCCGCTGGTCGATGGGCGAGGGCCTGAGCCTGGTCGGCGGGACCGGGCTCGAGGTGGTGCTCTGCCCTCACCTCGACGTGGGACCCCTGACCGTCGACACCGTCCAGCTCGGCGTCGCACCACCCGACGGTGGCGACGGCGAGGACGTGCGCCTGCGGGTGGCCGCGGACCTGACCGTGCAGCTCGGGCCGGTCACCCTCGTCGTGGAGCGGCTCGGGGTGCAGCTCGCCCTCGGCGTGGCCGAGGATGGGTCACGTCCGTTCGCCCTTGACGTCGGCGTCCTGCCTCCCAGCGGGGTGGGTATCAGCGTCGAAGCGCCGGCAGTGACCGGCGGCGGGTTCCTGTCCTTCGACCCCGGGCGGGGCCGCTACGCCGGCGCCATCAGCCTGTCCATCGGGGAGATCGGGGTGGGTGCCATCGGGCTGCTCACCACCGGCGACGACGGCTGGTCCCTGATCACCGTGATCAGCACGAGCTTCCCCCCGATCCCCCTCGGCTTCGGTTTCAGCCTCACCGGCATGGGCGGACTGCTCGGGGTCCACCGCACCGCGGACATCGACGAGCTCCGCGACGGCATCCGCCAGGGCACCCTCGGTGACCTGCTCTTCCCCGACGACCCCGTGGAGCAGGCCACCGAACTGCTGGCTGGCCTCGAGCGGTCCTTCCCCGAGCACCGCGGACAGTACGTGCTGGGTCCGGCGGTCGAGCTCACCTGGGGCCAGCCCCGGCCGCTGGTGTGGATCGACCTGGCCCTGGCCCTGGAACTGCCCTCCCCCCTGCGGCTGCTGCTGGCGGGACGGCTGTCCGCTCGGCTGCCGGAGGAGACCGTTCCACTCGTCACGCTCAACCTCGACGTCCTCGGGATCCTCGACCTGACCCACCAGGAAGCCTCCCTCGACGCCACCCTGTTCGACTCCCGCATCGGCCCCTACAGCCTCAGCGGCGAGATGGCGATGCGCGCCACCTGGGGCGACCGACCAGGCCTGACGCTGGCCGTGGGCGGGCTCCACCCCGGCTACTCCCCTCCGCCGGACTTCCCCGACCTCGACCGGATCTCGGTCGCCCTCGGCGCCGGGGACAACCCCTCGATCCAACTCGGTGGCTACCTCGCCGTCACCTCCAACACCGTGCAGTTCGGGGCTCGTGCCGCCCTGTACGCCAGCGCAGCCGGCTTCACCGTCGAGGCCGCACTCGGGTTCGACGCCCTGCTCCAGCTCTCCCCCTTCCGCTTCGAGGTAGCGATCCGCGCCGAAGCGGAGCTGCGCCGTGGCGACCGCCGGCTGTTCCTCGTGGACCTCCACCTGGAGAAGCTGGCCGGCCCCTCCCCGTGGGAGGCCCAGGGGTACGCCAAGTTCCGGATTGCCTTCGTCAGCTTCTCGGTCAGCTTCGAGACGACCTTCGGTACCGCCGAGGACAGCACGCTGTCGCCCCCCGACGTGTGGGGCGACCTGCGCGACGCACTGGCGGCGCCCGGTTCCTGGTCCGGTCAGGTGCCCACCGACGGCAGCGGCGTGGTCGAGTTGGCCGACACCGGCGCCGACACCCCCCTGCTCCACCCGCTGGCTCCGGCGGTGCTCCAGCAAGGGGTAGTGCCTCTCGGCGAGACGATCGAACGCCACGACGGACGCCCCGTCCCCGAGCCACGCACCTTCTCGATCACCGAGGTGTCGGTGCCCGGTCCCGCGGGCGTCGTCACCGCCGACACCCGGGCTGTCGAGGACCGCTTCGCCCCCGCCGCCTTCCTAGAGCTGACCGACGCGGAGAAGCTCGACGCCCCGGCCTTCGAGCGGTACGAGGCCGGCGTCGCCGTCACCGTCGACGACCCGGTTCGGGGCGAGGAGCGCGCGGTCCCCCACGGCTACGACGTCGTGATGCTCCGCTCCGACGACGAGGTGGACGACGGGGACGATGGCCAGGACGACGACCTGCTCGCCGCCGAGGCATTCGCAGCCTCGTTGACGGCGGTTCCCACGGGGCCGGCCCACCGTCGCTTCGGCCGGGAGGGCCCCAAGCTCACCGTGCGCGACCTTGCCTACGCACTCGTGGACCCGGACACCCTCGGGACCGCGGCCGACCAGCCCGGTACCACCTCCTACGCCCGGACACGCCAGCAGGCCAGGACCCAGCCGGGCACCACCCAGCTCGCCGCCCACCTCGCCCACGACGGAGGCTGACGTGCCGACCCACCGTTACGTCAGCATCCTGCGCAGCGGGCTCGGTGCCGTCGCCGACCACGCCACCGACGACCGGCCGCGGCTGACCGTCGACGTCACCATCGACGCGGAACCCGGTGATCCGATCAGCGCCGAGCTTGCCATCGCCGGGCCCGGTGACGTCCGCGGTCTGGAGCGTGGCCAGATCATCGGCCGGACCCCCGCGCCGGGGTCGGAGGACGCCGAACCGAACCGCTTCGCCTCGGTGCAGTTCGCAACCCCCGACCTGCCGTGGCTGTTCTCCCTGGCCCCGACCGAGGACCGGGGCACGACGCCTTGGCTCGCGTTGGTCGTGGTCCCCGAGCATGCCGCGGAGCTGCGCACCCCGGCCTCCTCGCCCTCACCGGTCCTCGTTATCCCCCAGGACGCGGGACGGCACCTGCCCGACCCCGCCGAGCTGTGGGCCTGGGCGCACGTGCGTGAGGTCGAACCCCGCGGCGGTTCCGAAGCCGGCGGCGCGGCGGGCAGCGCCCTGGCGGCCAGCGCCCGCTCGCAGGTCGCCCAGCTGCTGTGCCCCCGCCGGCTCGCACCCGAGACCGACCACCTCGTCGCCGTCGTGCCGGTGTACGAGGCCGGCCGCCGCCAGGGGCTCGGCGAGGACGTGGACGACGCCGGCTCGGCCTTCGCCTGGTCGGTGCCCGACGACGCGGGCACCGGCGGCACCGACGCACTCGAGCTGCCGGCCTACGACCATTGGCACTTCCGCACCAGTGCCCGCGGCGACTTCGCCTCACTTGCCCGGCTGCTGGAGCCCGCGCAGCTGCCCGACACCGCGGGCAGTCGGCCGATCACCGTTCGCGAGCCGGCGCCTGACGCGCTCGTCGAGAGCACCTTCGAACTGCGCGCGCCCCTGGGGTCGCCGGCACTGGGGGTCCCGCACGACATCGACGCCGCCGCGCACCTACGCGACGCCGTCGAGGCGGCCGACGACGTCCTGGCACCACCGGCGCGCGGCAACGAGCACGCCGGTGCCACGAGCCTGCCCGACGACGGCTGGCGTGCCCAGGCAAACCTGCACCCCACCTACCGCGCCGCCGCCGGTATCGCCGCCGAGGTGGTCCGCGGCCTCGAGGAAGAGCTGGTCGCCGCCGCGCGCGAGCAGGCCGGCGACCTCGACGGGGTCAACGACCTGCTTGGGCGCAGCCAGCTCTCCCGTGCCCTCGGACACCGGTTCCACGAGCGGCTGCGCACCATCGCAGCGGCCGACCCGGCGACCCTGCTGGACGTGGCGGCGCCCGTGCACGGCCGGGTCCGCCTCGACGGCGCCAGCGCCGCCACCACCCTGGCCGGCAGCCACCTCGCCGGGGTCGGCGATGTCGGCTTGACGCGGGCTTCGCGCCGCCTCGGGCCACGTTCTCGCACCGCCACCGCGCTCGAGCGCCTGGCCACCACCGGACCGCGGGTGCTCGACCCCGGGCCGCCGCCCGGCTGCGAGACCGCTCCACGCGGGCCGGTGCCTGACCGGTTCGAGCGCATCCCCGATCCCGACGGCCACGAGCGGCAGTATCCCGTGGACCGCCCACCGAAGTTGCCCGACCTGACCCCGCGAGAAGACGTGGACGTCGACGCCTATCACCGCTCCGCATCGGCGCAGGCGGCCCGTTCCATCGATGACCTCAGCCGCCCTGGTGCTCGGGCTGCACGTGCGGTCATCGACGCGGGCGCCCGGGCCGAGGAACTGCTGGAGCGACTGGACCCGGAGGTCACCGTCCCGGCCCGCGCCGACGCCCGCCTCGAGGTGCCTGAGGAGCTGCGCGACGCGAACGACCGGCTCGCAGCGGTACGGGTCGCGCCGGAGATCGTTCGGCCCCTGTCACTGGAGCTCGGCGCCGTCAATGACGACCTGCTGCTGTCGGGTCTCGCCGACCTCGCACCCGACCGCATCACTGCCGCCGTCCCGGACGACGCGGTGGCGGCCGCCTCCATGCTCGGCGCCAACGAGCAGCTGCTGCGCATGCTGCGCTGGCGGCGGTTCCCCGTGCCCCACGCGTGGACGCCGCTGCGCCGCTTCTGGCCCCGTCCCGATGAGGCGGGCCCCGACCCCGCTCCCGATACCCAGCCGATCGACAGCTGGTCGGCCACCGACCCCCTGGCGGACCACCTCGCCGGAGACGTCGAGCTGGTCGTGCTCCTGCGCGGCGAGCTGCTCCGCCGCTACCCCGACACCGTGGTGGCCATGGTCGCCGGGCGCTGGGAGGGCGACGATGCCGTGCCGAGCAACAGCGCCGGTCGGACCACCCCGCTGTTTCGAGCGAACCTACCCCCCGACGTGACGGTCATGGGGTTCGGCGTGGATCCCGAGGAGGCCGTGGGAGCGAGTGGGCCCGAGGACGGCGGGGCAGGCTGGTTCCTCTTGCTCCAGGAGCCGAGCCAGAGTCCGGTCTACGGACTCGCCGAGCCCGGCCCGGACCAGCTGCCGCGCGACCCGGACGCCGACGATCCACTGGTAGGGGTCAGCTGGCGGGACGTCGGCGTCGAGCGCGGTGACGACCACCCCTTCGCTCCGATCGTGGGCCGGCTGGGCGGCGCCACCGACTCCGACGGGCGCAGCTGGGGTGGCAGCAGCGCCCAGCAGGCCGGCATCACCCTGCAACGAACCACCCGGGTCTATGTCCACCTCGCCGAGCTGCTGGGAGCCTGACGCGTGCCCACCGACCCCACCGACGACGTCTCCCCCGAGGCGATCGCGCACGCACGCTCCCTCCTCGAGGAACTCAGCGAGCTGCGTGACGGCGAGCGAGCCTCGGGCTGGCGTGACCACGAGCGGGGTCTGCTCCAGGAGCTGGACGCCCGCCCGGCGGCCTCCGTGGCGACCTTGAGCGGTCGGCACCCGGTGCTGCTGCTCCCGGCCCGGCTCGAGACCCGCTTCGACGGTGCGCACCTGCTGGTGCGCATCTACCCCGACGCCGTCCACGTCGACACCCACGAGCGTGCCCTGACCACCAGCGAGCAGCGTGCTGCCGAGCGCTACTGGCGGGCCCGGTGGGCAGCGGGCGACGACGAGCAGCGCCTGGTCGACGCCGCCGAGGAGCTCGCCGCAGCCGTCGGCACCCACCGGTCGGGCTGGGTTGCCGCGGCCACGACGCCGACCAACCCCGACCAGCGCCCTGACATGCCCCTGCCGTCCGGAACCGTTCCCGACCCCGCACCGAAGCTGTCGGTGGTGGACGACCGGGACGGGGTGTGGACACGGGCACCACACACCACCGTGCTCCCCGACCGCTGGCTGGTGCGCGGGCGGAGCGGCACCACCGTCCACGAAGCCTGGTCCCAGGGGGTGCCCTCGCCCCTGGTGGTCGGCCCGGACCCGTGGGAGGACGGGCAAGGGGCTGACGTCGCCGACACCGACACCTGGCTGACCGACTTCTCCCACGCCCTGGAGGTGGGCATGGCGGTCCGGCTGCCACTTGAGCCGGAGGCCGTCGAGCACGGCCTCGACGAGCTACTGGTCGTCGGCGTGCGCGCCGCCGACGCCTCTGACCGCGGGGCTGGCCGGCTGGGAGCGCTGATCGCCGCGCACCGCTACACCGACGGCGCCGGTCTGCTACCGGGCGGTCGGCCCCTGGAGCGGCCCCTGCCCCCACGAAGTCCGACCGTCGACCGCGACCTGGACACCCCGGGTCCGGACAGCGCAGCAGGGCGCCTGGCGGCGGCGCTCGGCGTGGACCCGCTGCAGGTGGCGGGCCTGCCCGGCGCGGACGCCCGGGACGAAGCCACCGCGCGAGCAGCGCTGCGCGCCCTGTGGCGGGTCACCTGGCACAGCTATCTCGACAACCACCTCACCGACAGCTTCCACGACGACGATCTGACGAGCCGCCAGCACGCCATCGCCATGGTGCGCGACTTCGTCCTGGAGCACCTTCGACCCGAGGGCCCGCTCCCTCTGATGCGCCTGGGGGACCTGCCCTACGCCATCTGGCCGGTCACGGCGCTCGAGCGCCTCGACCTCGACGGCCCCGTCGCCGGCGTCCGTGACACGGTGCAGCGGGCGCTGCGCGGCGCGGCGACGCCACCGGCCCGCGCGGCGGTGCGCCGCCTCGACCCCGACGAGCCGGACACCCTGCTGGACGTCCTGGCCCACCTGCCGGCACCCAACCGCTTCTGGGCACGGCCGATGCGCTCGCGTACCGAGGCGATCGCGGAACTCGCCACCCTCGACGAACAGGCGCTGAGCGAGGAATGGCTGGAGCTCGTCGCCGCCGAGCGACGCGTCACCGACGCCCTGGAGAGGCTCGGCGCCCTCGACGGTCAGGGCCGCCCCCGGATCGCACGGTCCCGCTTCGACGAGCGCGGCTACCGGATCTGCGCCCCCTTCGTCCAGGAGGAGGAGCTCTCCGAGGACGAGCCGATCCGTGGAAGGTGGTTGTCGTGGCTGTTGAAGGTGGATGCCGGCCGTCTGCTGGACGAACCGGGGCTCGACGGGCAGCGTCCCGATGACCTGCCCCTGCTGGCCACGCTGCTGCGTGCGGCGGCGCTGCTGGAGTACGCCGACCTGGCCTGGTGGTGGTTGCCACCCGCACAACGACAGGTCACGCCGCGCCGCGAACCGGAGGTGGTCACCGAACCCCCGGATCCGACCACGGGGCTGGCCGAGGCGGGCTGGACGCGGTCGTTGGTCCGCAGCTGGGTCGAGCAGCACCCACAGGTTCGGCTCGACCGGCCCCCGGAGCCCGCAAACGGCAACCAGGCCCTTGCGGCCGAGGCGGCAGGCGGCTTCGTCACCGCCCTCGAGGAGCTGGCGACGGCTCCGAGCGCAGCGGTGGAGCGCTTCGCCGCCAGCGCCCTGGACAGCACCGCGGGGCGGATCGACGCCTGGGCGACGTCGTTCGCCTCGGCCCGGCTCGCGGCGCTGCGCACCGAGTCCCCGCACGGTGTCCATCTCGGCGGCTGGGCCTACCTTCGAAACGTGCGACCGGGGACGGCCGAGGGCAGCTTCGTCCACGCACCGTCACCGGCGCTGGCCACCACGGCGGCCGTCCTCGCCCAGGGCCAGGCCTCGCACGCGGACAACGAGCCGAACCCCCTTGACCTCGATCTCGCCGCGCCCACGGCGGCCCCGGCGCTGGAGCTGTTGCGTGCCGTGCGCGGCGAGGTGTCCCTGGGTGAGGCGACCGGACACCTGATCGAGCGCGCGCTGCGCGCTGAGGGCCGCCTCGACGATGTCGCCGTGCTGCGCCACCTCGCACCCGCTGACGGCGAGGGGACGCCGGCCGACCGGGCCGAGCGCGAGCACTGCGACGGTCTCGCCGTCCTACGGCGCTACCGCGGCGAAGCCGGGCCGGCGCTGCCCTTCGGCGAGGACGTCGACCTGCCCTCGGGAACGGTGGCGCTCCCCGACCTCGACGCCACCGAGGGCCAGCCCCTGCGCCGCGCGCTGGATGGCGCCCAGCAGGTCGTTGACACCGTGGCCGACCTGCTGCTGGCCGAAGGCGTCCACCAGACCACCCACGCCAATCCCGATCGCGCCGCCGCGGTGCTCGCGGCCAGCGGCCGGGGTGGCACGCCCCCCGACCACCTCGACGTCGCCCGCCCCGACCGCAAGGCTGCCGACCGCACCCTGCGGGTGGCCGTGGTCGGCCCGGGCGCGCTGGCGGATGCGGTCACGACGCTGGCCGACGCCGCACCCGGCCCCGCTGCCATCGCCGAGGCGCTGCTCGGCGAGGTCGACGGCATCGAGGTGCGCTGCCGCTTCGCCGATGACAGCGACGAGTACGGACCCTGGGAGACCCACACCCTCCAAGCGCTGGGCGTCAGCGCCATCGACCTGGTGCTGGCCGCCGACGATTCGTCACCAACCGCTCCGATGGCCATCGGGGCGGGCGCAGCGGACGGAGGCAGTCTCGCCCGGATGCTCACCGCGCACCTGTTGGCTCACACCGACCGTGACCCGTGTCCGGTCGAGATCGAGCCGGGTAGCGATGCGCAGGGCGCACCCTCGCTGGCACGGGTGTGGACCGTGGCCGCGGTGGCCCGCGACACACTCTCCGGAGCGTCCCCGCTCACCGCGGCGCACCTCACGCCCCCTGAGGCCACCGGCCCTGCCGATGACCAGGAGAACGGCAGCGCACCCGGTGTGGCCGCCTGGCGCGACCGGATCACCGCGGCGCGCGAGGCCCTTGACACGGCCACCGCGGACCAGGGAGGGGCCGGACCCGATCCGACGGCCGTTCGTGAGGCGATCGCCGACCTGGTGCGGGCAGGTCTGCTCGCCGCGGCACCGCGTGTCCGTCACCTCGACGAGGGGGACCTCGACGACTGGGCCGCAACGGCGTCAGCGGCAGCCGAGCGCGCGCTGGACGCGGAAGCGTGGCCCGCGACGGTCCTCGCCTGGCTGTCTGCACCGCCGGTGATCCCGGGCGCAGACGGCACCCTCGTCGTGGTTCCCGCCGACGAGGTGGAGGACGCCGACGGTGATCGCGTCCGCCACTGGCTCCAGCGGTGCCGGCCGGCACGGGAGGGGGTCCGGGACCTGCAAGCCACCACCCTGACCAGCGAGGCCGGCCTCGGCACCGATCCGATCGCGTGGTGGATCGCCCAGGACCGTGACGGACCCTGGCTCGCCGGCCCGTCGGCGGGGTCCGACGGCGGTGCGGCCGTGATGGTCGGGATGGCGACCCCGGGCGGCGACGAGCCGGCGTCCGGCGAGCCTGTGGCCGGCTTCCTCCTCGACGAGTGGCACGAAGCGGCGCCCGTCCGGGAGGTCGCCACCACCCTGGCGATGGACGCACCCGGGCCACGCGCCTCACCGCCACAGGCGGCGTTGTTGGCGGTCCCACCGGACGACGAAGGGTGGTCCGTGGCCAGCCTGACCGACACGGTCCAGCGAGCCGTTGCCATGGCCAACACCCGGATGCTGCCGCCCACGGAGGCGCCGGTCGGCGCGATCACCCCGGACCTCGGGCACTTGTTGCCGGCGACGCTACTGCTGGACGCCGACGCCGACCTGCGTCGTCTCGCCTGCCCGCCCGAGCGTCCCACCCGCCCGAGGTGACCGAGCGACGAGGAGCCGCACGATGACTGCGCTCAACCCCTGGACACGGCTGGAGCCGCGCAGCTACGACGTCCACCTCGAGCGGGGCCTGCGCCACGAGCTGCGCGACCCGGCCTGGCTGGTTGGCCGGCAACTACAGGTCGGTGAGTTGGACGGCTTCGACGGCGGGACGCCGGTCGCGGCCGACCCGCGAGGCCGCCTGTCACGCCTCGACCGCATCCGTGCGCCCGGGGACGAGGGCTGGCAGGACTACGACCCCGACACGACCCCGCTGGAGCCAGTGCTCGAGACCCACGTCACGGCGGGACCGGTGGGCGCGCTGCCGGCCGCCGAGGCGGGGCGGGAGTTCGAGCGGACACTCTCGGCCCTGGGCGCGCCATCCGAGCTGGTGCGACGGTGCCGGGCACGCCTACCACTGGGCGCGACCACCTGGCCGTCCAGCCCGCTATCGCTCGAGGAACTCCTCCAGCGGCTGCACAGGGAGCTGGCCGAGGACGAAGCTCGCGAGCGTCTGCACCGCGCCGTCGCCGAGGCCGGCGAGGATCGCGAGCTGCTGGAACGGATCCTCATCGCGGTGGTCAATGGCGACCACACACGCGCCCGAGATCTGCTGCAGGCGGGCGCCGAGGGGCCCCTGGCGCGCACCCTGCGCCGGTGGAGGGTGGCCCGCGGCGGCCGGCGCGACGACCACCTCGCCGATCATGCGCTACCCGCGGAGCTGCGCGACCTCCTCGACGGTAGCGTCATCGACGGCGCAGCCCTGGCCGAGTTGGTACGCGGCGACGACGATCCGGTGGGGGTCCTCGACGACGGTCTCAGCGACCGGGAGCGGGCCGTGGTGGCGCGTGCGGTCGTCTCCTTCGAGGCCTGGCTGGACGAGGTCCACCCACCGTCGCGTCTGGTGGGGACGTGGGATCCCGACGAGCTGGCATACGGAGCGGACCTGGCGACCGCCGAGGGCGACCGCTTCACCGTCCGTGGACACCGTGGCGGGTCGCTGGAGTGGCCGTCGCTGGAGCTGGTCGGCTCCGGCGAGGTCGGGACCGAGCCAGTGGTCGAGGATGGGGTCCTGCAGCCGTCACCGATCGGCTTCTCGGGGCTGCGCCCGGACCGGTGGTGGGAGCTGGCCGAGGAGCGACTGGACCTCGACGCGTTGCAGAGCGATCCCGAGGACCTCGCCGCGCTGCTCGTCCGCGAGTTCGTGCTGCGGGCGGCCGACCGGTGGATGGCCACGGTCCTGCCGGTCCCGCTCGGCTCGGTGTGCCTGCTCAGGGAGGTGCGGGTGACCGACACCTTCGGCCACGTGACCCCGTTGCGGCCGCTGCCCGGTTGGTCACTGTTCCGCCCCGCACCAGCCGCCGACGACGGGCTGTCGGCGCTGCTGGTGCCACCGACCACCGTGGACCCGGTGGGCGCCGCGGCGAACGAGCGCATCCACCTGCTGCTCGATCACGCGTCCCACCTCGGCTGGACGGCCGAGGAGGTGGTCCCCAACCACACCGGTGCGCCGCACCATCGCGGTGGACTGCGTGCCGATGACGCGGAACCGGGTGATCCCGACGACCGCACCTACCAGCTGCGCACCGCTGTCCCCGACGCGTGGTTCCCCCTGGTTCCGGGCGGCGGAGACCCGACCGCTGACCAGCATCGCCTGGAGCTCCAGCAGCTCGGCGGCAGCGGCGGTCCCAGCGCGCCGCACGGCGGTCTGCTCGAGGACGGCTTCGCCGTACCCCGGGACCGAGTGCCGGACGCCGGGCGTCGGCTCGAGTCGCGCTGGCGGCTGGCGCGCTGGACCGACGGCAGCCTGCACGTCTGGCCGGCGCGCCGGGTCCGCGACGGCTCGCGGCTCAGCCCACCGAGCCTGATCTTCGATCACGTCGACCCGATGTGACCGCCGGCCACGGACCCCCGTCGACACCATCGCGAGGGTCGTCACCTTCACCTCGAGGGGGTCGCCCCCTCGGACCGCCCCGCCGAGAGGGCGCGCTGTTGGCCGTTCCCCGCCGTGAGGCCACCGACCTGCTCGAGTTGGAGGGGGTGGGCCGCATCCGGGGGCTGTCCACAGCCGGATCCGGTGTGCGCTCCAAGCACAGCTGCGGTTGACGCAGCCGGCTGCTGGGACGGGTTGTCGGTGTCTCACCACCGCCTACCCGACCCAGGGCCACAACGCTCGACGGCCGACCATGGCCGAAGCGTTACGACGCCGCCGATTCGCGACCGCGAGGCGTCACGCTCTGTAGTACTCGAGCGGCTCGACCACAAAGAGTGTTGGGGTGGATCGGCGGCGCACCGCACCGCGCGAGAGGTCGGACCGCCGCCCGGCCGGATTCCTCCGGAAACGCCCGTGAACGCCAACTACGGTCCTGCGACCACCGTCCGTGCTGCGGGTACCGACCCAGGCGCGGGCGGCCGACCGTCGAGATGGGGGGAAGATGATGGGAGCGCGAAGGAAGTTCGGACCCGTCGCCCTGGCCCTGGTGCTGGCTGTGTCCATGATCGGCGCAGCGGGCGCGACACCGGGCGAGCGGGTGGAACTGGAGCAGCCCGCGCCATGGGAGCGGGATGACCCCCCGGAGGGGAGCGTCTTCGCCGACGACCTGTGGTTCGTCGAGTTCGCCGGGGAGCCGGAGGCTCGCGGCGGCGTGCCGTCGGCACAGGCCAACGAGCGAGCGCAACTGCATGCCCAGGCCGATCAGCAGGGCGTCGACTTCACCGTGCGCAACGACTTCGGCAGCCTGTGGAACGGGCTGTCGGTGGCGATCGACCGCAGCCAGGTCGGCGCACTGCGCCAACTGGACAGCGTCCAGGCCGTCTACCCGGTCGGCATCATCGAACAACCCGATCCGGAGCAGGCGGCACCTGACCTGGTCGCGGCCCTGGGCATGACCGGAGCCGACGCCGTTCAGAGCGAGCTCGGCTACACCGGCGAGGGCCTGAGCGTCGCGATCATCGACACCGGCATCGACTACAACCACCCCGACTTGGGTGGCGACGGTGATCCGGGCACCGTGATCGAGGCCGACTCCGACACCCGGGAGATGGATCACCCGCGCATCACCCACGGCTGGGACTACGTCGGCGAGGGATTTGACGCGAGCGATCCCGACTCGCCGGATCCTGACCCGAACCCCGACCCCATGGACCCCAACGGTCACGGCACCCACGTTGCCGGCATCGTCGGCGCCGCGGACGCCGAGGATCCGGATCGCGACCAGGCGGCCACCGGGGTCGCGCCGGGTGTCACCTTCGGCGCCTACAAGGTCTTCGACGCCGGTTCTACGACCTCAGACGTGATCCTCGCCGCCCTCGAGGATGCCGACGACGACGGCATGGACATCGTGAACATGTCGCTCGGGGCATCCCTGCAATGGGGTCAGGACTACCCCACGACCGCGGCCAGCAACGAGCTGGCGGCCGACGGGGTCGCGGTGGTCAACTCCGCAGGCAACGACGCCGCACTCGGCGCGTGGAGCCTCTCCGCCCCGGCGAACGCCCACGACATCATCAGCGTCGCCAGCGCCGACAACGTCGAGCTCCTCGCCAACGTCTTCGAGGTGGAGCAGCTCGACGACCAGGTCCCGTGGCTGGAGATCCCCGATGGTCCGCCACCGCCGACGGAGGGCGAGTCCGACCCATTGATGGCGCTCGGCGGCCCCGAAGAGCCCGAACGTTTCGGCTGCTTCGAAGACGATTTCGCCGACTTCGAGGCCGGACACGTCGCACTGATCTCACGCGGCGGCGAACCCGACCCGTGCACCTTCGAGGCGAAGTACGACAACGCTGCTTCTGCGGGCGCAACCGGTGTGCTGATCTACAACAACGTCCCGGGCCTGTTCGCAGGCGGCGGCATCGTGCCCGATGATCCATGGGTCGCGGGGATCAGCGACGGCGACGGTGCCGCACTACTGGGCGAGCTCGATGACGAGGAGGTCACGCTCGAGTTCACCGACGAACAGGAGCAGGTGCCGAGCCCGACGGGTGGGCTGGTCAGTTCCTTCAGCTCGTACGGCCAGGACCTGGAGCTCGAGTTCGGTCCCAGCGTGATGGCCCCCGGTGGGCTGATCACCTCGACCTACCCGCTGAAGCTCGGCGAGTACGCGATGCTCTCGGGCACCTCGATGTCCGCCCCGCACGTCGCCGGGGCCGTCGCCCTGCTGTGGGAGGCCGACGGATCGTCAGGGCTGGACCGCGAGGACCGTGATCCCCTCGCCCTTCGGGACCGGCTGCAGAACACCGCCGAACCCGCGATGTGGTCACTCGCCCCGGGCCTGGGCTTCCTCGACCACAGCTTCCGGCAGGGAGCCGGCATGATCCAGATCGACCAGGCGATCGAGGCCGACCAGTCGGTCTCCCCAGGTCAGATCAGCCTTGGCGACGCCACGGGGACGGTCACCCAGACCGTGACACTCAGCAACGACGGCGACGAATCCGTGACGTACTCGTTCGGCCACGAGCCCACGATGGCGACGGGGTGGAGCACCTTTGCACCGGGCTTCCCGGTCGGCTTTGATGAAGACACCGAGGAATTCTTCCTGTTCCCCGCCAGCATCGTGGACCCGCCGGAACAGATCGAGGTCGAGGCCGGCGGATCGGTCGATGTAGCCGTCACCATTGCACCGCCGTTCGGCAGCTTCGATGTGCTCCCGAACCACCAGTTCGGGGGCTATCTAACCTGGACGGCCGAGGACGGCCAGGACCTTCGGGTCCCCTACGCCGGCTTCGACGGTGACTACCAGCGGATGCCGCTCTTCGGATACTTCAACGCAGCGGGAGCGTTCGTCGAGCAGGAGCCGTGGCTATCACGGCTGGACCGCCGCGGCGGGCTCGAGCAGGTCCGTGCGGGTACCGGCTTCAACGTCCGGGCCGGCAACTTCCCGGTGATCGAGGCCTTCTTCGGACATTCACCGCAGCAAGTCACCGTCACCGCGATCGAGCACCGCACCGGTGAAGAGCACACGGTCGAGGTGTTCGAGCACCATCCACGCAGCCCCGATCCGGACTTCCGGTGGCCATTCGTGTGGGACGGGACCGTGATCGTCGGGGAGGAGGACGGCGAACCCGTCCGCGAGTTCGCGCCGTCCGGCTCCTACACCCTGCGGTTGGACGCGCTACGCGCCCTCGGAGACCCTGACATCGACGAACACGTCGAGACGTGGGAGTCGCCGCGGTTCAACATCTCGAGCGCGGATCCGCGTCCGAGCCACCCGCGCGGTGGCCCGGGCGGTGGGCCCGGCAATGGCGGACCCGGCGGCGGGCCCAGCGAAGGTGGTCCCGGGAACGGCAACGGCGGGAACGGCAACGGCGGCAACGGCAACGCCCGTTGATCCGTCGGCTGCCGTGAGGCGCGTGGGGCGGGCCTGACGGCCCGCCCCACGCGCCTCACGGCAGCCGACGGATCAACGGGCGTTGCCGTTGCCGCCGTTGCCGTTCCCGCCGTTGCCGTTCCCGGGACCACCTTCGCT
>SKSM01000001.1 GCA_007122985.1 Nitriliruptoraceae bacterium
CACGATCGGGACGGTGGCGGCCGGGGGCGCCAGCCCGTCGGGGCCGGCCGGTGGCACGACCGACACCCCGATGCCGCGCTGCTCGAGACGGGCCATGACCCCGTCGGCGGCCGCCAGGCCGAAGGCGCTGCCACCGGTGATCACCAGGGCGTGGACACGCTCGACCGCGGCGGTCGGATCCAGCAGGTCGGTCTCGCGGGTGGCCGGCCCCCCACCGCGCACGTCGCCGGAGGCCACCGCTCCCTCGTCGCCGAGCAGCACCACGCTGGTGCCGGTCAGCCACCCCTCGCCGGTGGCCGTGTGGTGGCCGACGCGCACGCCGGCGACGTCGACCAGGGAATTGGTCGCGCCGGGGCGCGACATCGGATCGGCGGAGGTCACGTGGGCTCCTCGTCGGTCGGGGCCGCACCGAGCAACGCGGCCGGGTCGGCGCCGGCCAGCGCGCGGCGCAGCGTCGGCACGGCGGCGACCAACGCACGGGTGTAGGGGTGTTGCGGAGCGCTGGAGACGCGCTCGGCCGAGCCGCTCTCCACCACCGCGCCCGCCCGCATGACGGCCACGGCGTCGCAGACGTGGCGGACCACCGCCAGGTCGTGGGAGACGAACACCAGGGTGAGGTCGTAGCGCTCGACGAGCTCGGCGAGCAGGTTGAGGATCTGCGCCCGCACGGACACGTCCAGCGCACTGACCGGTTCGTCGGCGAGCAGCACGGTCGGGCGGACCGCCAGGGCGCGGGCGATCGCGATGCGCTGGCGCTGCCCTCCGGAGAACTGGTGGGGGTAGCGGGTGGCCGACTGCCGGGCCAGCCCGACGGCGTCGAGCAGCTCGCCGACCCGTTCGTCGACCCCGCCCATCCGCTGGGCGACCAGCGGCTCGGCGATCAGGTCACGCACCCGCATGCGTGGATCCAGCGACGCCATGGGGTCCTGGAAGACCAGCTGGACCTCGCGCCGCAGGAACTTGAGCTCGCGGTCGCGCCGGCCGGCCAGCTCCTGTCCACGGAACCGGATCGACCCGGACGTCGGCGCCTGCAGTGCCGCCAGGCAGCGCAGCAGCGTGGACTTGCCGGACCCGGACTCGCCGACGACCCCGAACCGCTGCCCGGCGTGGACGTCGAGGTCGATGCCCTCGATCGCGGTCAGCGGCGGCGTCGGACGCCGCAGCGACACCCGCGGCTGCCGGAACCGGCAGGTGAGTCCACGGACGGTGTAGATCGGCTCACCACGGTGCGGGGCAGGGCCCGGCTGCGCGGCGGTGGCCGTCGACGGCGTCGGCTCAACCACGACCGGCCTCCCGTCCGCTGCCGCTGGGGTACCAGCAGGCGACGCCGTCGTGCTGCTCGCCGGTCCAGCCCGGCCACGCCTGGCAGGCGTCGTCACCGCGCGGACAGCGGTTGCGGAACACGCAGCCGTCGGGGAACCGGCCGTCCGGCGGCACCGAGCCGGCGATCGTCGGCAGCCGGCCGGCCGCGTCGACCGCCTCGAGGTCGGAGGCGGCCATCAGCCCCTCGGTGTAGGGGTGGCGCGGCCGGGTCAGCAGCGCCCGGGTCGGCCCCGCCTCCACGATCCGGCCGCCGTACATCACCAGGATGCGGTCGCAGACGGTCGCGACGACCGCCAGGTCGTGGCTGATGAACAGCAGCGCCGAGTCGCGCGCTGCGACACCGTCGTCGATCAGCTTGAGCATCTGGGCCTGCACCGTGACGTCCAGCGCCGTCGTCGGCTCGTCGCAGATCAGCAGATCCGGGCCGTTTGCCAGGGCCATGGCGAGCATCACCCGTTGGCGCTGCCCTCCGGAGAGCTGGTGGGGGTAGCGGCGTGCGATGCGCTCCGGGTCGGGCAGCTCCACCGCCGCCAGCAGGTCACGGGCCCGGTCGGTGGCCGCCTCCCGTCCGCTGACGGCGCCGTGGATCCGCAGCACCTCGGCGACCTGTGCCCCGACGCGCATCAGGGGGTTGAGGGCCGTCATCGGCTCCTGGAACACCATGCCCAGCCGGTCGCCGCGCAGCGTCGATCGCTCGGTCTCGCTGGCCGACAGCAGGTCGCGCTCGACCTCCCGTAGGCGGATGTGGCCGCTCGCCGACAGCTCGTCCGGCAGCAACCCCATGATCGCGAGGGCAGTCAGCGACTTGCCGGAGCCGGACTCGCCGATCAGCCCGACGCGCTCACCGGCGCCGAGGTGGAAGCTGACGTCCTCGACCAGCGCATGGTCGCCGGTGCGCACGCTGAGGCCGGCGACGTCGAGCACGGCCGGCGGCGGATCGGGTCGGGCCGACACGGCACCCATCTACGCCCCCCGCCGGTCGTCGAGCCGCGGGTCGAGCCGGTCGCGCAGCCCGTCGCCGAGCAGGTTGAAGCCGAGCACCGCCAGCGCGATCGACGCCCCCGGGGCGACCGCCTGGAAGGGCCTGACCGCCACGAGCTCCTGCGCCTCCTGCAACATCCGGCCCCACGAGGGGGTGGGCGGCTGGGTGCCGAAGCCGAGGAACGACAGTGCGGCCTCCGCCAGCACGGCGATCGCGAACGACACCGACGCCTGCACGATGACCAGCCCCGAGATGTTGGGCAGGACGTGGCGTACCGCGATGGCCAACGGGCCACGGCCGGCGGAGCGCGCGGCCAGGACGTAGTCGCTGGCGAGCACCTGCAGCGTGCCACTGCGCGCGACACGGGCGAACACCGGGATCGAGGCGATGCCGATCGCGATCATGGCGGTCAGCGTGCTCGAGCCGTAGACCGCGCCGAACATCACCGCGAGCAGCAGGGCAGGGAAGGCCAGCAGCAGGTCGTTGAACCGCATCACGGTCTCGCCGAGCACGCGTGGGCTCATGCCCATCAGCACGCCCAGGGGCGTGCCGATCAGCCCGGCGATGCCGACGGCGACCACGCCGACGAGCAGGGTCGTGCGCGCGCCCACCATCAGGCGGCTGACCACGTCACGACCGAACCGGTCGGTACCAAACCAGTACTCGGCGCCGGGCCCCTGCAGTCGCTGCGATCCCTCGACGAGCAGTGGATCGTGCGGGGTCCACAGCAACGACACCAGCGCCGTGACCGCGATCGCGCCGACGAGCACGCCACCGACCAGCAGCGAGGCCGGCAGCGAGCGACGCGCCCCGCTCGACATCGCGCCGACGGGCAGCGTCGGGTCGCTGGTGCCGGGCGGCGGCGCGGGGCCGAAGCTGCTCATGCGGTCGCTCGCAGGCGCGGGTCGAGCACGGTGTAGAGCACGTCGACCAGGTAGTTGAGCAGCAGCACCGCGACCACCAGCACCATGACCACACCCTGCACGAGCAGCAGGTCGCGGTTGGCCACCCCGTCGAGCAGGAGACTGCCGAGCCCCGGCACCACGAACACCCGCTCGACGACCACGGCGCCGACCAGCAGCACCGCCAGCTGCAGTCCGAGCACCGTGACCACCGGCACCGCGGCGTTGCGCAGTCCGTGTCGGACCAGCGCCCGACCGGGAGTCAGGCCCTTCGCACGCGCGGTGCGCAGGAAGTCCTCCCGCAGCACGTTCAGCACGGTCGAACGGACGTAGCGGGCCAGCACGGCGCCCTCGATCACCCCGAGCGACAGGGCGGGCAGCAGCAGCCGGCGCAGGAACTGCACGACGTCCTGGTCGGGGGGCACCCACCCGCCAGCCGGCAGCAACTGCCAGCTGACCGACACCAGGCCGATCAGCAGGATGCCGGCCAGGAAGTTGGGGATCGCGATCCCGACCTGACTGACCCCTGCCAGCGCCGTTCCCAGCGGACGGCGGTGGTGCACCGCCGACAGCGTGCCGAGCGGGACGGCGATGACCAGCGCGACCAGCATCCCGGCGCCGATCAACCACAGGCTGACCAGCAGACGGTCGATGATCAGTGGTCCGATGGCCGCACCGGTCACGTAGGACTGGCCGAAGTCGAGCTGCGGCAGGCCCGTCACCCAGTCGAGGTACTGGACCGGCACGGGCCGGTCGGTCCCGAACCGCGCCTGCATCTCGGCGACGGCCTCCTCGGTCGCCCCCGTGCCGAGCGCCACCTGTGCGGGATCCCCCGGCAGGACCCACATGAACCAGAACACCAGGATCGAGGCGACCACGAGGCTCGCCAGCAGGATCGCGGTGCGTCTGGCCAGCTGGACCAGCACGGGGGATCCGTCGCTTCGCCTAGGGGCGCTCGAGGACGGTCAGGTCGAACATCTCCCCGACGTTGTTCTCCGGCAGGCCGGTGACGCGCTCGTTGGCGATCATCAGGTTGGGCGCGAGGAACAGCCAGTCGGCCGCGGCGTCCTCGGAGAGGATGCGCGCCACCTCCCGGTAGTTGTCGACGAAGGTCTGCTCGTCGCCGGTGTCGGCCTCCGCGAGCAGCTGCTGGACCTCCGGGTTGTCGTAGGCCCAGTAGTAGTCGGGGTTGCCGTACTGGACGATGTCGCGTGGCTCGACGTGGTTGATCACCGACAGGTCGTAGTCACGCTCGGTGAAGACCTCGTCCAGCCACACGGCAGGGAACTCGAGCACCTCGATCTCCGCATCGATGCCGACGGACGCCAGGTGCGACTGGACGGTCTGCGCGGCGTTGACGGCGTAGGGCAGGTTGGGCACACGGAAGTCGAGTTCCAGGTCGGTCGCGCCCGCCTCCTCGAGCAGCGCCTCGGCCTGCTCGGGGTCGTAGGGGTGGACGTCGGTCAGGTCTTCGTACCACGGGTCGTGGGGTGGGACCATCGAACCGATCAGCTCGCCGTAGCCGCCCCAGGCGGTGTCACGCACCGCGTCACGGTCGATGGCATGGCGGATGGCCTGCCGGACACGCTGGTCGTCGAACACCTCGCGCTCGTGGTTGAACGAGAGCACGATCTGCCCGTTGGTGCTGCCCTCGATGATGGTGAACCGCTCGTCGTCCTCGAACTGCGAGAGGCCCTCGGGCGCCTGCACGGTGCCGACGACGTCGATGTCGCCGGCCAGCATGGCGTTGTTCAGCGCACTGGGGTCGTCGAAATAGCGGAAGGTGACCTCGTCGAACACGGGCGACTCGCCCCAGTAGTCGTCGTTGGCGACGAACTCGATGCGGTCGCCCCGCACGAAGTCGTCGACGAGGTAGGGGCCGGTGCCGACGGCCTGCTCCTCGAGCCCCTCCACGCCGCCCGGGGAGAACATCGCCCCGATGCGCGTGGTCATGTCGAACAGCCACCGGTTGGACGGCTCGGCCAGGGTCACCCGGGCGTGGAGGTCGTCGACCACCTCGACGTCGTCGACGACGTCCATGCCGGCCGCCAGGCCGATGGTCCAGTCCTCCTGCACACGCTCGATCGAGAACGCCACCGCCTCTGCGTCGAAGGGATCACCGTTGGAGAAGGTCACACCGTCCTGGAGGTAGAAGTCGTAGACGGTGCCGTCGTCACCGACCTCGTACGACTCGGCCAGGACCGGCACGATCTCGCCCTCCTGGTCGACCTTGACCAGCGGTTCGTAGACGTTGACCAGCAGCGCCTCGGGTATCGCGGCCCCGTCGTCGGTGGAGAAGTCGAGGCTGACCGGCTCGGCCGCGAAGCCGATCGCGAGCCCACCGTCGTCGACCGGCTCCTCGTCCGGCTCGTCATCGGCGGCGTCGGGGTCGGTGTCGTCCTCGACGTCCTCGGCCGGGTCGACGACGTCGTCGGGGTCGGCGGTGTCGCCCGCAGAGCAGGCGGCGAGCACCAGCCCCGCCGTCAGCAGCACCGAACCGTAGCTACGCATCCTTGTCACGGGTCCCTCCCTGCGCCGTCCACCGTCCACCTCGGCGTCCGAGGGGTCACGGCTCGTCCGGCTCCGTTCTCCCGTCGGCGTCGCCGACGTCGTCTGAATCGTGGTCGTCGGCGTCGTCGACACCGTCGGGCCCCGCCGTGGCAGCGCGGGCGCACCACTCATGGTAGAGCCGCCGCTCGGCCCGAAGCCACGGGTAGAGCGGCGCCACCACCAGCACCACGAGCACCAGCGGCGAGACCGGCGGCACCCCGAACACCGCCGCGAAGACCGCACCGAGCCCGATCGCCACCGCCGCCGTCGTCGCCAGTGGTGAGCGGATCGCCAGCCGCAGGACCGGTGCGGGGCCACCGTCGAGGTCCCACTGCCGAAACCGGACGTTGCGCAGCAGCCCTGTCAGGCGGTTGACCACGGCCACGCGCGAATCCTCGGCCGGCACCTACATCCAACGGTGCCCAGGGTGCCAGCTCGACACACCTGACACGTCACCTGGCGTGCGCACCTGTCGCCGCGGCGACAGCGGTTACCGTATGGCACCCGACGCGGGAGCGGGAGGCGGGATGGCGCAACCGGGCGCGGCGACGGACACGGCCGAGCAGGCCTTCTCCTACCGCCAGATCTGGTGGATCGGCGCCGGCTTCCTCGGCGTCATGCTGGTGTTCTCCAAGTACAACGCCTTCCTGCCGATCCTCTACGAGCAGTACATCGACAGCCGCACGCTCATCGGGCTGCTGATGGGCACCGACAACCTCGTCGGACTGCTGTTGATCCCCGTGATCGGCGCCTGGTCGGACGGGCTCGACCACCGGCTCGGACGCCGGCTGCCGTTCATCATCGTCGCGGTCCCCGTCGCCGCGCTCACCTTCGCGGGCATTCCGTTCGCGGCGACGGCGCTGTGGTCGCTGATCGTCGTCGAGGTGGTGTTCACCGCCGCGATGCACAGCTACCGCGGCCCCGTGATCAGCCTGCTACCGGACCACTGCCCGCCCGAGCGTCGCTCGACCGGCAACGGGATCATCAACCTGATGGGTGGCATCGGGGCGCTGGCCAGCTTCGCCGGACTGAGCCTGGTCTACGACGTCGATCCCCGACTGTCCTTCGGACTCGGCGCGATCGCACTTGCGGTCACCGGCGCGATCGTGGTGTGGAAGGCCGACCGCCATCCGCCGTACGTCGACGCCACCACCGACGGAGGCGCGAGGCCACTGCGCGACACCGTCGGCGGCGTCCGGCTGCTGGTACGCCGCCCCAACCGCGGACAGCTCTACATCCTGGCCGCGATGCTCGCCTACTACATCGGCTTCGCGGGGCTCGACGCGATGTTCCCGCTGTTCGCGGTGAACGAGCTCGGCCTGACGCCCGGGCGGGCCGCGTTCATCCTGACCGCCTTCGTCGGCTCGTTCCTGGCGTTGGCCCTGGTCGCGGGGATGATCGGCACGAAGTTCGGCAAGATTCCCACGATGCTGACCGGGCTGCTGATCCTGCCGCTGCTGTTCCTGCTCGCCGCACCCGTGCGCTCGGTGCCGGTCATCGTCGGGATCTTCGTGGTCGGCGGCTTCGCGTGGGGGTTGGTCAACGTGCAGGCGATGCCGCTGGTGGCCGACCTCGGTGGCCGCAACCGCATCGGGTTCTACGTCGGGTTGTACTACCTGTTCACCATGGTCGGCCAGATGCTCGGCGGCCCGGTCGTCGGCGGCGCGATGGACCTGTTCGGCGACCAGGGGCTGTTCTACGGAGGTGCGGCCGCGTTCGCGCTCGGCTTCGTGCTGCTCCGTCGCGGCCAGCGGCTGCTGCCTGCCAGCCCGGAGGAGCTCGCCCGTCAGGAAGTCGCGCTCCCTGGCGACGGGCACCCCGGCGACCGGCACTCTGGCCAGGGGCACCCCGGCGAGGGACACCCCGGCGGCTGAGCGGCGGCCAGGGACGCAACCCAGGTTGTCGGGCGCCAGGTGATCGGTATCCGGCTGACGCTACGATTCGGGACCTCTGGCCCTTTCGTCCAGTCCCGGCCGTCCGACCCCCGTCCGGTGGTCGCTACCCTGCCGCGGCAACCGACCACCAGCCGCCCCACCGTGGCCACCTGCCGACCGCATCCGCCCCACCGACGGCCGGCGCCCGCCCACACGGCCCGGTGACGGCGCAGGAGGAGACGACGCAGGATGGCACTCAACGATCACGAAGCCCGGGCGCTCGCTGACCTCGAACGGCAGCTGGCAGCTGACGACCCGGCACTCGCCCGTCAGCTCGGCGACCGGCACACGCTGGCTGCGCGCCTGCGGACCTGGCAGCTGCGCACCATCGCCGGTCTCGGGCTGGCCGCGATGCCCGCGTCGATCGTGATCGACCTGCTGCCCGTCGGCATCGCCGGCTTCGCGGTCGCCGCGGTCGCCGGCATCCCGCTGGCCGAGCGCGCACTGCCCACGTTGCGGGCCTGGCAGCAGCGGTGGCGCCAGATCACCCCCTACGAACCCAACCCCAGCGGTGGGGGCGGCGGCTACAGCCTGTGAGACCGGGGGCTCGCGTCCCCCACCGGTAGGGCGGATCGGCCCGAGACAGCGACCGATTGTGGTCTAGTCTCCGCAGGGCGCGGTGATCGGGCGCGGCGGGCAACCGGCACGGACGGTTGCAGGCCCACCCACGACCTCCGCGCGACTCACCCGGCGCGGTGGTGCAGCGTGACAGGAGACCTCGTCGCGACCGAGCGGATTCGCAACGTGCTGGTGCTCGGCCATACGGGCACCGGCAAGTCGACACTGGTCGAGCAGATGCTCGCCGTCGCCGGGCACGGCTCCGGGCACGGCAACGGCACACCGACCGTCGACCACGAGCCCGAGGAACGCGAGCGCGGCCATTCGCTCGCACTGGCGATGGTCAGCTTCGAGTACGAGGGTGTCAAGCTCAACGTGCTCGACGCCCCAGGTGGCGGTGAGGTGCTGGGCGATGCCTACCCTGCGCTGCTCGCCGCCGACGTGGCACTGTTCGTGGTCGATGCGGCGGTGGGCGTCCAGCCCCAGCACGAACAGCTGTGGCGAGCCTGCGCGGCGCGCGACCTGCCGCGCATGGTCTTCTTGAACAAGCTCGACCTCGAGCGCGCCCGCTACCAGGACAACGTCGACGACCTGCGGGCCCGCTACGGCAACGCGGTCGCGCCGGTCCACATGCCGCTCGGGATCCACGACCAGTTCGACGGGGTCATCGACCTGCTGCACTTCTCGGCCGTGCAGTTCGCGGACGGCCGTCGCTCGGAAGGCGAGGTCCCCGAGCAACGCCACGACCAGGCCGCGCGCAACCGTGAGGCCCTCGTCGAGTCGGTCGTGGAGAACGACGACGATCTGCTCGAGCGCTACCTCGACGGACAGGAGCCCTCGAGCCGGGAGGTCGCCGAGGTCTTCGCCCACGGCGTGGCCGAGTCGGGCTTCTTCCCGCTGCTGTGCGGCTCGGCCATCGAGGGCATCGGCGTCGAACTTCTTCTGAACTTTGTCGTGGAGGAGTGCCCGTCGCCCGCCGAGGCCCCCCACCCCCTGCCGCACGACGGACCCACCGTCGCCTACGTCGCCAAGACCTTCTCCGACCAGTACGTCGGACGGATCAATCTGCTGCGGGTGCTGTCCGGCGAACTGCACGCCGACGACGAGCTCATCTGCACCCGGACCGGCGACACGCAGCGCCTCCACCAGCTGTTCACGCTGCGGGGCCGTGAGCAGCTCCCGGTCGCCAGCGCTTCCGCGGGCGACATCGTCGCGGTCGCCAAGCTCAACGAGGTCACGACCGGCGACATCCTGTCCGCCGACGGGGTGGAGCCCGACATCAGCCGACCGCTCCCCCCGATGGGCTTCCACCGCGTCGTGCTCGCGCCGGCGTCGAGCGCGGACGACGACAAGCTCTCCTCTGCACTGCAGCGCATCAGCCAGGACGACCCCTCCATCCGGATGGACGTCGATCCGGAGGCCGGCACGCGTGTGCTGCGGTTCCTCGGACCCATCCACGTGGACGTCACCGTCGAGCGGCTCCGGCGCAAGTACGGCGTCGAGGTGCAGGTCGAACCCGCGCCGGTGGACTACCTCGAGACGATCCGCCAGCCCGCCAAGGGGATCGGTAAGCACGTCAAGCAGTCGGGCGGCCACGGCCAGTTCGGCATCGCCCACATCGAGCTCTCCCCCCTGCCGCGCGGTGAGGGCTTCACCTTCGAGGACCAGATCGTGGGCGGCGTGATCCCCAACCGCTACATCCCGGCGGTCGAGAAGGGCATCCGCGAAGCCATGCGGTCGGGCCCGCTGGGTGGCTATCCGGTCGTCGACGTCCACGCGCGCCTCGTCGACGGCAAGCACCACTCGGTCGACTCCTCGGACGCCGCCTTCCAGATGGCCGGCATCCTCGCCTTCCGCAGCGCCGTCGAGCAGGCCGAGCCGGCCCTGCTCGAGCCGATGGCACAGGTCGAGCTCACCGTTCCCGACAGCCTGACCGGCGCGGTGATGTCCGACCTGTCGGGACGGCGGGGCCGGATCCTGGGCACCGACGCGACCGGGGACGGTCGCGCCCTCGTGCGGGCCTACGTCCCCGACGCGGAGCTGACCACCTTCGCCGCCGAGTTCCGCTCGCTGACCAGCGGTCGGGGCGAGCTCAACATGTACTACAGCCACCACGAAGAGGTCCCGGACGGCATCGCCGAACGCCTGCTCAACAGCTGACGCTGGACGGGCGAACGCCACCGGCACACCTCGTCGGCCCTGCTATCGTCGCGCCGTCCGATGGGGAGCACGGTGTGGCGCCTGCCGTGGATTCGAGCGTCGGGGCCGCTTGGCCCCGGTTCATCGAGGTGGAGATCGGCACCTACTGCAACCGTCGCTGTGCCTGGTGTCCGAATGGCCGCAGTGATCGTGGCCAGCGTCACGAACACATCTCGGCCACCCTCTGGCGCCAACTCGTGAATGAACTCGGAGCCCTGCCCTACGGTGGGTGGCTGGCCGTTCACAACTACAACGAACCGCTCGCCGACCCGTACCTCGACCGACGGCTCGTCGAGGCTCGGGCTGCCGTTCCTGAGGCGGGCCTCGCCATCTACACCAACGGCGACCTCCTCACAAGGGATCGCCTGCACGAGCTGGCCGACCTGGGGGTAGACGAGCTGCGCATCACCCTCTACCCCGACAATCGCAATGCGTTCCAACCTCCCAGCCGGGCGACGATCACCAGGTATCTGGCGGGCTTGGGCTTCGATCCGGACGCCTGTCCGCCCCCTCAGCTCGGCCGCCGCGGATTGGAGCTCCGCTTCCATCATGAGCGGCTGCGCCTCCACCTGATCGTCCCCGATATCGGCGGCTACACCGACCGAGCGGGCAAGGCACTGCCGGCGGTGCTGGGGCTCGCAGAGCCGCGTCGCCATCCCTGCCATCTGCCGCGCATCGCCGCAGCGATCGATCACCTGGGCAACGTCAAGATGTGCTGCCAGATCTACGACGTCACGACGCCCGAACAGGCGAAGTACGTGCTCGGCAACCTCACCGTGCAGACCTTCGAGCAGATCTGGCGGTCCCCGGAAGCCGAGGCACTCCGCGAACGGCTTGCTCAGGCTGATTTCACAGGGCTCGAAGCCTGCCAGCACTGCTCTCATCGGCTCTCGCCCGAGCAGGAGCTCGACGTTGCCGCAACGACGGGGTAGGACTGCCATCAGCGATGGACTACTGCTCCTTGGAGCACCCGGCAGCGGGAAGTCGACCCTGGCGTCGCTGGCGGCGACGGCGTTGGGCCTCCCTCGACTCGAGCTCGATGACTACCTCTTCGACGACGCCAGCCGGCACGACATTGAAGATCGCTCCTTCAGCGACGACCAGATCGACCATGCGGCCGAGGCCCTTCTCCGCGACGTCGCGGGTCGGCCGGTCATCTGCGAGCTCGCCCATCACGACAACGTCGTCCTGCAGCGATTCGTCCAGTCCTTTCACGGAGGCGATGACGCCGCACGTCGTCGGCCGCTCGTGCTGTCCGCCGACGAGTCGACGTGTCTGCTGCGCAACTCCCGTCGCCGACTGCCGGTGCCTGCGGCGTACGTGACTCGTTGCGTCGCCGCAATCGACGCGCTGTTGCAGGATCTTGCGCCCACCGCGGTCCGGATGGCTGACAGTACGAAGCAGACTGCGGACGAGATTCTGCGAACGTGCGTGCTCGACTCGGCCCTCGAGCACCCACCACCCGGTCGGACACACCGACCCGAAGCGGGATCCACCTGGAGCGACCGTGACTGACCCGGTGGCCCGCCTGCTCGACCTCGTCCGGGACGTGGGGACCGCCCATGAGCGGGTCCGGGCGGGGACCGCGCCCGATCTCGGCGAGGACGCCATCAAGGTCGTGTTCCACCCGGAGCGGTTCCGGTCCTTCCTGACGGGCCGAGACGACCAGGTACGACCAATCACCGCTGAACTGTGGCCGAGCTTGTCCTGCGATGCACAGTGCGCGATGTGCACCTACACGCTCAACCGCGCCCGCCGCCGAGGTCACGTCGACGTCGATCCCATTCTGGCTGATACCGACCGGAGCATCGAGCGACTCGAGGACCTCGCAGCCGCCGGACTGTGTTCGGTGATCTTCACCGGTGGCGGGGAGCCGACGCTCCACCCAGAGCTGCCCGCGCTCGCTCGGTGCGCCGACGCGTTGGGCCTGGCCTGGGGGCTGTTCACGCACGGCCTGCATCTCGATGAGCGCACGGCTCGGGCCCTTGTCGCCAGCCGCCCACGCTTCCTGCGCATCAGCGTGAACACGGGTAGCCCGGCGGCACACGACCGTGAGTATCGGCTCGGTCAGCACGCCTATGAACGTGTGCTCCAGAACATCGTTGCGACGTCCAGGGCCTCGGCCGAGCACCGCCGGTGCGTCGGCGTGACGTATGCGCTGCTGCCCACGATCAGCGACGACGAGCTCGTCGGTATCCGCTCGTTCGTGCAGCGGGCTTGGGACGCATCCGACGGGAGCCTGCACAGCGTCTCCTTCCGTCCTCGCGTCGCCTACTACGACGGGCGGGGACAACCTCGCCTCGAGCAACCCAAGGCGGGCAGGTGGAGCGAGCTCGGAGAACGCCTGGGCCGCGTCGTCGCTGAACCCTTGCGCGAAGCAACCGGCGGTGACCTCCGCATCGACCTGAAACGCTCGATGTTCGATCGGATCGACCGGCGCGAGCAGCCAGCACCAGTGATCGGCAACGGATGGGCGACACAGCTGAACCACGTCGGCGACGCCTACATCCTCAGCGAGCTCAACGGCTCCCCGTGGCCCGACACGCGTCTCGGCAACATGGACGACGGGTTCCTCGCCATGTGGCGAAGTGAGCAACGACGTGCGGTCGCGGCCCGCTTCAGGACAAGCGCGTCCCGAGCCCCGGTCCACCACAAGCTCTCCCATGTCGACGAGTTGTTGGCGCGCGTGCGCCGTCACTGCGGCGTCCTCACCGACGGTCAGGTCGACCGCTTCTACGCCGACGTCGACCTCGACCGCCTGCCCCGACCTGGCAACTGGGACTTCCTGTGAGCGGTGTGGTCATCTTCGGGCCGCCGTTCGGGCTGGGGCCGGTATCGCGTGCAGTGCGGACCGCCACGCTGCTCGCAGCCGACGGTCACGATGTCACGCTCGCCACCTTCGCCGACGGGGTGGACCATGCCATGAGGTCGGTGGCTGACGGCAACGTCCCACGGGGCCCCGGCCGCGTGCAGGTCACCGACGTCGGCGGCCGTGATCCACGACGCTGGCCGACCGGAGTCCCGGCGTCACCGGACGTTGCCATCTCGGTCATGGACGAGCGAGTCCTGGCCGGCTGGCACCGTCAGGACCATGCGCCGGCGCGCCTGATCTTCATCGACAGTCTCCACTGGCACCGTGCACCACCGGTCGAGCACCTCCGCGACACCGACGTGGTCCTGGCGCAGCACTTTCCGGGCGCCGGGCAAGCCGAAGCGTCCCTTCGTCGTCGCGGGATCAACGTGTGCGTTCACGCACCCATCGCGGGCTCACCCCACGGAGCCGTCGATCCTGCGGCGTCCATGTCCACAGCACCGGGACCGCTGCTGCTGTATCTCGGAGGCTTGAGCTCGCCACCTTGCCGACCGACGGACTACCGGCCGTTCGTCCAGGCTGTGTGTCGTGCCGTCACCGATGTCGGGCGAGCTGTGGATCTCCCCGTCGTCCTGACAGGGCCGGCATGCGGTGACGTCGGCAGTAGCGCTCAGGGACCGCCCCTCGAGCAACTCGGGACCAGCCGGTTCGTGCACGAGTTGACCCGCTCGGCGCTGGTGATCGCCCCTCCGGGCATCGAGACGACCAATGAAGCCATCCTGGCTGGGACCCCCATCGTCCACCTTCCACCCGTCAACGCCACCCAGATCGAGGCGGCGTCGCGGTTCAACGACGCCGGGATCCCGGCCGTTGCCCCATCCTGGACGACCGTGGCACCGCAGTTGCGTCACTCGGACTCCAAGGCCCGCACCCTGGCCCTGCAAGCGCGCCTGAACGACGAGCACGTGCAACTCGGCGACGACATCCGTACCCAACTGACCACGATCGCCAGGCGACTCAGCGACCCCGGTGAGCAGCAGCGGGTGGCTGCAACGCAACGACGGTTGCTCCCGAGTGGCCTACCACGCTTCGAGGACTGTCTACGGGATGCGCTGGCTGGCGCGCGCGAACACCAGTGCCGCCGCCAGCGCCAGTCGGCCTCCTGAGCTCCCCGGGCCGCGCCGAACGCCCAGATGTGCCAGCCCGACGGCCAGGAGCGCCGGTGCGGCGGCCGCTGCCAACCGGCTGCGGAGGGTGGTCGCACCGACCGACTTCGGCGTCACCGGCGGGCGCCAACCACGCCGACGGCTGCGACGGATCATGACCGCCAACACCGCCTGCGCCCGATGCAGATCCGATCGGCAAGCTGATGCCAGTGGCGTCGCGCTGCGGGGATGCAGGGCGGCCAGGAGCGCAGCCCAGGACAGGACGGACACGGGTACCTGCTGCGACCAGCGGCTCGGCAACAGCCAGGCAAGCAGAGACACCGCTGCAGCCTGGCCTCCAGCAGCGGGCCAGGCTGACAACAACTCGGCGTAGCACAATCGCTGTCGGCGCGTCAGTCCGCCGCCGTCGCGGCCGAGGAGCGAGTGACGCTCGAGCCGGAGCACCTCCAGTTCGCCGTCGGCCCACTTGGCCTTCTGCAACCACTCTCCTGCGGCAGTCGTCCGGGGTGACCAGCTGAGCACCTCTGGCACGAACCGGATGCGCCAGCCCCGACATTCCAATCGAACGCTCGTCAGCAGATCCTCAGCGATGGCCTCCGCGCCGAAACCACCGATCTCACGCACCGCATCGGCCCGAAGCATCGCCGTCGTGCCGACCCACAGCCCCGCACCGAGTGCATCGCGTCGCCGGGCATCGCCGACGAAGAACCGCCGGTGCCGCCGCGGGAGCACCGGCGACCCCAGGGCCGGACCAACCTCCGCGACCGACCCGATGCCCGGGATGCCCTGGACCACGGCCACACTGGAGTCGGTGAACCCACGCCTGAGTGAGGTCACGAGACGTGGACTCGGGACATGGTCCGCATCGAGCACCACGACGAACGGCTCGGCGACCGAGTCGAGGGCCGCATTCAGCGCTCGCGCCTTCCCACTGCCCAAGCTCGTCGAAGGTGGTACCCGGACGTGATCGACCCCACAGGCTGCTGCGACCGTCGCCTGGTCAGCCTCTCGCCCGTCATCGACCAGGACCGTCCGGGATCCCGCGACCTGTCGACAGGCGCGCAAGGTCCGCGTCAGCAGCTCCTCCGGCTCGTCCCTGGCGCACACCAGGATGGCGACCTCGCCGGCCTCGCCGGCGTCGCCACGGCCGTCCGGCAGCGGGTCGGTCGGCCGTGCGAGAGCCAGGACTCCAATGGCGAGCCGCAGGCCCAAGCGCACCAGGCTCGGCAGCACACCGAGCAGCGCAACCCAGCGGTACGTCGGCCGCATCATCGCCGGGGATCTCGCACCCGCGTCCTTGGCATCGCCGCGTCGGTTGCGGCGCTCGACAGGATCGCGAAGCCATCGGCCACGACATCGCGGATGAGCGAGTCGGGGGCCTGCGGGTCGCCGAGCAGATCGAGCTCATCGGGACCGATCCAGCGACCCTCGGTGTGCTTGTGTGTCTCGAGCTGCGGCCCGCTGAGATCTCCCCCGACGGCCACGAGCAGGTCGATCTCGTAGCGCTGGACCCCGTCATCTGCCCACCAGGTGTGCGTCGCCACCGCTGCGAGGATCCGTTGCAGGGTCCAGCCGGTCTCCTCACGTACCTCCCGTGCCAACCCGTCCACGAGCGACTCGCCGGGGTCGACGTGTCCCCCGACGAGGTCCCAGCTCCCAGGGAACCTCCTGCGGTTCGGGGAGCGTCGCTGCACGAAGAGGCGACCGTCACCGTCGGTCACCAGCCCCCCGACGACCCAGGCTTCACCACGTCTGGTCCTCGGCAGCACCACCCCCGGGCTGACGTCCACCACGTCCTGCCTCCACTGGCTGGCCGCCGTCGATCGACCGGCTCTGGTCAGCCGATGGGTGGCGGCGTGGGTGGTCCACCGCACGATCTCAGCTGACGACTCGTCGCAGCTTTGCCGGCCACGTCGCAGTGCCGGATGCATCCTAGAGCCTAGAGTGATGCAGGAGGGGTCACTGGGCCTGCCGCGCCGCGCACGGGGCCCGTCATCATCGAGGACCGCTCAACGTGGGCTGCCCAGGGAGCTCGGATGACGACCATCGAGTTCATTGGTGTCGAGGGTGTCGGCAAGCAGACCGTCATCGCCCACCTGGCCGCGACGCTGCAGGAGCAGGGGCTTGCAGTCGCGACCGTCCGCCTCGGCGCACGCCCGCGGCAGCTGCCCACGGCCCTGCTCGTGCCACGACTGGCCACCCACCTCGCGCTCGAGCACACGCGCCGCTCTGAGGGTCGGCGCGACCTCGCCAATGTCCGCACGCTCGCGCTCCGCAGCGGCGCGCTGGCGTGGTTGTGCCGGCGATCAGGCTGCGTCCTGGTCGACGAAGGGCCCCGCCACCGCACCCTGGCCCTGGCAGCCGACGGCATGCTCCTGCGGCCGGATCGCGTGCTTGCCGCCCTCCCTCGCCCTGACCTGGTGGTTTCGCTGCGAGCCGACCTCGAGCAGTGCGTGAGCCGTCTACGCCAGAAGCCGCCCGACCACTGGTCGCATGATCTCGGCGATGAACCGCTGAAGGCCCGACTGGCTCGATACCTCGCGCACGAGCGGGCGTTGCGAGCAGCCAGCTCGGTTCCGATCATCGACAGCGACAACGCTGATCATCCGCCGACCACGACTGCGAGTGATCTCGCGACCCTGCTGAACGGTCCGCCTGCCCGCCGTGATCGGCCTGGTCGCACCGCGGCTCGGGCGGGCCGAGTTGAGCCCCCGCCCCACCGACAGTCGTGAGGCCGGCGCTCGCGACCCATGAGCGACCCAAGACCGAGTCATGAGCGACGCGCGGAACGCAGAAACCCCGCCGAAGCGGGGTTCTGACCGAGCGGATGACGGGATTCGAACCCGCGACCTCCACCTTGGCAAGGTGGCGCTCTAGCCAACTGAGCTACATCCGCGTTCGGCGGCGAACGGTAACCGGTCCCCCGACCGTCGGCAAACCTCGCTCAGCGCTCGCGGCAGTCGTGCTGCGAGCGCACATCGCCCCTGGTCAGCCGCCGCCGAGTCCGGTCGAGCCGAACCCGTCAGCCCCCCGGAGCGTGGCGTCCAGATCGTCGACCTCGACGACCTCAGCCTGCCCCACCGGCTGCAGCAGCAGCTGTGCGACCCGGTCGCCGGCGGCCAGGTCGACGCGCTCGTCACCGAGGTTGACCAGCAGCACCTGCAGCTCGCCGCGGTACCCGGCATCGATGGTCCCCGGCGCATTGGCGACGGTGATCCCGTGACGACGCGCGAGGCCCGAACGCGGATGGACCAGCCCCACCCACCCGACGGGGACGGCGACGGCCAGCCCGGTCGCGACCACCGTCCGCGCACCGGGCTCCAGGCTGACCGGGTCGGCCGCGGCGAGGTCGAGCCCGGCGTCGCCCGGATGGGCGTAGCGCGGCAGCGCCACGTCCGCGCGCAGCCGTCGGACCGGCAACCGCGGCCGTGCCACCGACGGTGCCGCGGTCGCCCCACCGCGCTCGTGTTCGCTGCCAGCTGCTCGCGACATCGCTGCCTCCTCCACCGCTCCTGTCACTGCGCCGCCCCGGACCGTCACAGCCGCCGCCAGCGCTGGGCCCCGGGCGGTTTGCAGACCATCCCGCGCGCCGCAGTCATCCGGACGGGACATCGTGCCGGCCCGAGCGCCCGTCGGGTGACGGCGGCCCGACCTCGCCGACGGGCGACGGCCGTCGTCGGGCGTCGAGCTCCGCCGCCCGCGCCGACACGGCAACGGCGCAGGCCGTCAGCTCGTCGACCGCGCTGACCAGCATGCCGGGGACCACCTCGATGTCCGGCAGCCCGTCGTAGTCGCCGACGAACCCGAAGTTCAGCCAACCGTCGATCGAGGTGACGCCCACGCCGTAGCTGTGGTTCGCTGCCAACGGGGTGAAGGGGAACGCCCCGAGCAGCCGCGCGCCCAGGCAGTAGATCGGCAGCTGCGGTCCGGGGACGTTGGTCACCAGGAAGTTGAACACCCGGGTGTTGACCGCGATGCGGGCGGCCATCGCGTGCAGGGTCGGCGGAGCGAACTCTCCAAGGCCGATCAGAAACCCCGCACCGACAGCCGCGTGCGACGACTTCACCTCGCTCATGGCGTCGTGACAGACCTGCAGCCGCTCGACCGGGTCCATCTCGAACATCGGCAGCTCGACGAACACCGCCACGACCCGGTTGCCGAGGTGGTGCCCCTCGGACTCCTGCCGGGTGCTGACCGGCACCATCGCACGCAGCCACACCCCGTCGGTGTCGGCGCCCCGCCGGCGCAGGTAGCGCCCGGTCGCGTCGGCGATCGAAGCCAGCACCACGTCGTTGACGGTCGTGTGGAACGTGTCCTTGATCACCTTGATCCGCTCGAGCGGCACGCGCTGGATCGCGAACCTGCGGTGGGAGCTCGGGGCCTGGTTGAGCAGCGACCGCGGCGCCGGCCGGGCGAGGTTGGCGCGGGCCACGCGGCTCACCCCTCGCCCGACCTGCAGCGCCCGACGGGTCGCCGCGCGCGGGGCCCGGCCCAGCCGGTCGACCGACTCGGCGAGGCCCGCGGGCGAGCTCGTCAGCCGTCGGACCGCGTCCGCGGCAAGCTCGCTCGGAGTCGGCGTGCGCTGCGGCTTCCAGGGCTGCGGGGGTGGCAGCTCGTCGCTCTCATCGGGCGCGAGGTCGAGCATGACCGTGGCGATGTCCAGACCGGCCAACCCGTCGATCATGGCGTGGTGGGTCTTGGCCAGCAGGGCGACCCGTCCGTGCTCGACACCCTCGATGACGTAGAGCTCCCACAGCGGCCGGTCCCGGTCGAGCAGCCGTGAGAGGATCCGCGCGGCGTACTCGTTGAGCTGGGCCGTCGTGCCCGGCGACGGCAGCGCGGCGTGTCGCACGTGGTAGGACAGGTCGAAGTCCGGATCGTCCACCCACACCGGACCGCCGAGCCGCAGCGGAGGCTCGATCACCTTCTGCCGGTAGCGCGGCACCAGGTGGAGCCGCGAGCGCACGAGCTTCAGGAACGACGCGAACGAGAACGCGCGCCCCCCTTCGGGTGGGTCGAACACGAACAGGCCGCCGACGTGCATCGGCCGCGTGGCCGACTCCATCTCCAGGAACGCCGCGTCCAGAGAGCTCAGCCGCTGCCCGTGCGCGCTGCGACCGTGGACGACGTCGGCGTCGACCGTCAGGTCGGTCGCCTGGTCCTCGTCGACGTCGTTGTCCACCTGGCCGCCTCTTCGCTGCTGCGGGCAGCGTATCCACGCAGTCCGGTCCGACCGGGCGGCCGCAGCCGGGTCAGCGGGCCTTCATCCGCAGCGCGCCGTCCAGCCGGATCACCTCGCCGTTGAGATACGGGTGCTCGACCAGCTGACGCACCAGCAGCCCGAACTCGTCGGGGTCCCCGAGCCGGTGGGGATGAGGGATGTCCTCGGCCAACGCCTCGCGCGCCTCCTGTGGCAGGCCCGCCAGCATCGGCGTGTCGAACGTGCCCGGTGCGATGGTCATCACCCGGATGGCGTGGCGGGCCAGGTCGCGCGCCGCCGGCAGGGTCAGCCCGACCACGCCGCCCTTCGAGGCGCTGTAGGCGATCTGGCCGACCTGTCCGTCGTAGGCGGCGATCGACGCGGTGTTGACGATCACGCCGCGATCACCGTCGACCGGGTCGAGCTCGGCCATCGCGGCGGCAGCAAGCCGCAGCACGTTGAACGTCCCGACCAGGTTGACGGTCACGACCTGCTGGAACGGCTCGAGGGCGTGCGGTCCTTCCCGGGCGAGGACCCGCCCCGCCCAGCCGATCCCGGCGCAGCTGACCGCGACACGCAGTTCGCCGAGCTCACCGGCCTGGTCGACGGCCTCGCGCACGGCGTCCGCGTCGGTGACGTCGGTGGGAACGAACCGGGCACGCTCGCCGAGCTCCCCCGCCAGTCCCGCACCGTCCGCGCTCGGCAGGTCGACGATCAGCACCGACGCGCCGGCGGCGTGCAGGCGCCGGACGGTGGCCTCGCCGAGCCCGGACGCACCTCCGGTCACCAGGGCGACGGACGACTCCTTCAACTGCACGACGGCCTCCTGCCCGTGTCGCGACGCGGCGGTGCTGCGCGACCCACCGCAGGTCACGCAGCTTCGACCCAGGCTAGTGACGCCGTGGGGCACCCCCGTATCGCAGCCGAGCCGGGGCGCGGCGTCGCGTCGGCGGCGGCGTCACGTCGGTGGCGGCGTCACGTCAGCGGCAGCGGCGTCGGCGACCCCGAGGTCAGCTGTTCCGCGCGTCGAGGAAGCGCTCCCGCGCCGCACGGTGGTCGACGATCGGCGGTGGGTAGTCGCCGGCCGCCGGCAGCAGCGTCGGGTCCGCCTGCCACGGTGCGTGGACGTGGGCGGGATCGACACCGGCGAGCTCGGGCACGTACCGGCGCACATAGGCCCCGTCGGGGTCGTGACGCCGACCCTGCGTGACCGGGTTGTACATCCGGTTGGGGCGGGTGTCGGTGCCCGTGCCCGCGGCCCACTGCCACTGGGCGAAGTTGTTGGCCAGATCCCCGTCGACGAGGTGGTCCATGAAGTGCCAGGCGCCGATGCGCCAGTCGACCCTCAGGTGCTTGGTCAGGAACGACGCGGTGATCATCCGCGCACGGTTGTGCATCCAGCCCTCCCGACGCAGCTGGCGCATCCCGGCGTCGACCACCGGGTAGCCGGTGCGTCCCTCCCGCCAGGCGGCGATCGCGTCTGCCTCGTCGAGCCAGTCGTCGTGCCGGCTGCGCAGGTCGACCTCCGGCAGGTCCGGTCGGGCCGCCAGCAGCTGGTGGTTGAAGTCACGCCAGCACAGCTGCCGGAGGAACGCCGCCGGGCCGGGCCGGTCGCGGTCCACCCGTGACGCGAGCTCCGCCACCGAGAGCGTGCCGAGGTGCAGGGCGGGCGAGAGCATCGAGGTCCCGGGCTCGGCGAGCAGATCGTGCGTGCGGTCGTAGTCGTCCACCGGACCGTCGAACCACGCGTCGGCACGCGTGCGTGCGGCGGGCTCACCCGCCGGCGGCAGGTGCGTCGCGGTCGGGCCGACGGCGAGGTCGGCGAGGTCCGGCAGCTGCCCCACGTCGCCGACGGGCGGC
>SKSM01000320.1 GCA_007122985.1 Nitriliruptoraceae bacterium
ACCTCGTCCGCGGCGAGGAACTCCTCCAGCCGCTGCGGAACCTCGACGACCCGATCACCGACCTCAGCGGCCCCCTGCCCTACTTCGAGCTCCAACAGCTGTTCGACGCCGACTATCCCGACGGGATGCGCTACTACTGGCGCTCACTCCACCTGCCAGGTCTCACCGCCGAGGTGATCGAACGAATCACGGAATGGCTGCACTCCCGCCCCTCGCCACTGACCACCCTCGACGTGTGGCACCTCGGCGGCGCCATGTCCCGCATCGCTCCCGACGCGACCGCCTACGGCGACCGCAGCGCACCGTTCCTGCTGGGGATCGAGGCCAACTGGAGCGACCCGGGCGACGACGACGTGAACGTGGACTGGACACGAGCCTGCATCGAGGCCTTCGAGCCGCTCTCGACCGGCCGTCAGTACCTCAACTTCCCCGGCTTCCTCGAGGACGGTGAGACCACCCTGCGAGCCGCCCACGGCGCTAGCAACTACGACCGGCTCCAGCAGCTCAAAGCCCGCCTGGACCCGAACAACCGGTTCCGTCTCCACCAGAACATCCGTCCGAGCCACCCCTGAACCTGCTGCCATGATCCACGGCCCACGGGTCGGGCCAGCACCCCTGGGCCATCCATCGAGGAGGGGCCACGTGCTGGGGGCCTCGAGGCACCATCCGGACCTGGCGGCGGTCGGAGAACGGCGAGGGGCACCGGTGCGCGCGACTCAGGCGCGCTGACCGGTGATCAGGAGGTACTCGGCGGGGATGATCACACGACCATCGCTGCTCTGCTGGCGGGCGAACAGGTCCGTGAGCTCTGCGCGCAGGTCGGGCCAGCGTCCGTCGGCTGTCGCGAACTCGCGTGCCTGGGTCACCGGGCCCAGGTTGTCCGTGTAGCAGGCGACCGCCGCATCGACCGACGCGTGGACGATCTCGAAGGTGGCGCGTTCGAAGGCCAGGTCGAGCCCGGTGCCTTCGAACACCTCGCGGACACGGCCCTCGTCGCCCCAGGCCAGCGGTGGGTCGACGAACTCGGGGTCCTCGGGGAGGTGACCGGCGACGATGCGGAAGAACTCGCCGAACACGCCCTCGGGTGTCCAGGCGCACAGCCCGAGGCGCCCCTCGGCGGCGAGCACTCGGGCCAGTTCGTCGGCCACGACCTCATGGCGTGGGGCGAACATGCAGCCGAAGGTCGAGAGCACGACTTCAGCGTGACCGTCGGGCAGCGGCAGCTCCTCGGCGTCGCCTTCGATCCAGTCGACCGTGACACCGGCGTCGTCGGCACGGCGACGGGCGACCTCGAGCATCCGTGGGGTCAGATCCACACCGGTCACCCGGGCCCCAACGGCGGCGGCGGGGATGGCGGCGTTGCCGGTCCCGCAGGCCACGTCGACCACTCGCTCACCTTCGGTGACGTCCAGTCGATGGACCAGCTCCTCGCCCACGGCGTAGAGGCCCTCGGTGCGGAGCATGGCGTCATAGTCGCCCAGCGCCCAGACGGAGCGGGCGGCGTCCTTCACGTCGATCAGCTGCTGCATCGCATCATCCTCATCCTCGTCTGTCAGGAACGACACGAGTGTCCACCGGGTGGCCACCCGGTGACTTCGCCTGAGCGGGCCAACCTGGCCGGGTGGCGGTCATGGCCCGATCGGGCCATGGGGACTACAACAGCCCGAGGTGTCCTGCCTGGGCGACCGCGGCCGACCGGGAGGAGCAGCCCAGCCGGGTGTAGATGTTGGCCAGGTGGCGGTGGACGGTGTGCTCGCTGAGCACCAGACGCTGAGCGATCTGTCGCTCGGTCAGCCCCTCGGCCGCCAGCTGCAGGACCTCGACCTGCCGCGGGGTCAGCGGGCACGGCGTCGAGGAGTCGCCATGGCCAGCCAGCTCAGCGACCAGTTCCGCGGCCCGGTCGGCATCGGATCCGGCTCCCAGGTCAGCCAGGGATGCGTGTGCCTGTCGCGCTTCGGCGACCGCGATCTGCGAACGAGAGGTCGCCGCGAGCGCCTGCGCTAGCTCGAGCCGTGTCAACGCGGCCTCCAGCGGTGTGCCGGCACGCTCGAACGTGGCGACAGCATCCGCGTACCTTCGCGTCGCCGACTCCGCGTCGTCATCGGCGGCCGCCAGCCTCGCCTCGCACAGCCGTGTCACCGCTTGCAGCGAACTCGTGCCCACCCTCGTGGCGAGCCCACGCAGCTCATCGACGTGGGCGGCCGCCACGTCCCGGTCGCCCAGTGCGAGCCGGCCTCGTACACCGACCTCCAGCGCCTCGGCACGCTGCGGGCTGTCCCGGGGCAACTGACGCAGTGACCGCTCGGCCAGATCGACCGCACCGGCCGCGTCGCCGACGTCGAGGTGCAGCGCCGCCCGACCGGCCGTCGCCAACCACTGCTCGCCGGCCTGCTCGAAGGCATGCCGCGCCTCGGTCTGGCGGCCTTGTCGACGCCGTAGGTCACCCAACCGGGCGAGCACGTCCCGATGCCACATCTGTGGTCCGTCAGCGAGTTGCTCGGCCGCAGTCTCGAGCTCCTGCTCCGCTTCGCTCCAGCGGCCGCAGCGCGTGAGTATCCACCCCTGATGCGAGCGACAGTTGCCGACCACGAACGGGGCACCGATGCGCTCGCTGAACGCGATGACCTGCTGACACCACTGCGCGCCACGCTCATCGTCTCGCAGCTCCTCACAGGCCGACAGCACCAGGCAGCACGCCAGGGCCGCCGGTGCGAGCGCCTCGTACTCCCCGGCGAGCGCGGCCGTCGCCGCCTCCTCGAGGGAGCGCAGCGCCGCGGCGATCTCACCCTGCTGCAGCTGCACCGCGCCGTCCAGGGCGATGCCGAACATCTCCAACCCGACCGTCTGCTGGGCCCGCCCGACCCGTCGGGCCTCGCCCGCCAGCCGCCGCGCCGTCGGGAGGTCCCCGACCCCGAGCGCCACGTAGGCTTCGAACACCGCCTGCCAGCCGTGTTCGGGGCACTCGTCCAACCCGTCGAGCAGGCGGCGCGCGCGAGCGAACCAGCCATCGGCCAGTGCAGGCGCACCCCCGTACCACAGCTGGTCGTCGCCGATCCACTGCGCCATGCGGGCGGCCCCGCGCCGATCACCCGCGGCCCGATAGCCGTGATAGGCACGCTCTCGCGCCGCGAGACAGGCCGTCAGATCCTCCTGCCACCAGAAGGTCCAACTCAGGCCCTCATGCGCCGCCGCGTCGTCCGACGACTCCAACGCCGCCGCGAACCACGATCGTGCCTCGTCCCAGGCACCCCGGGCGAGCGCGCGGTCACCCGCGGCCACCGCCTCAGACACCGTCACCGACTCGGCCATGCAGACGACCCTACCCCCGCCGGCACCCCGTGCGTTGCGGCACCCCTACGAGCGGTACCACCCCCCCCCCGGGGCAAGGGCGGGCAGGCCCGCGCCGTCGGTGCATCAGCGGCGGCGAAGGTTGGCCACAGGGTTCGTGCACAGCAGCATCGGTGACACGTGCTCGGCCAGGGCGACCCGGCGTGGCAGTGCGCAGGTCAGCCTCGGCCGGTCCTGCGCGATGACCGTGGTCGATGCCACGGTGGCCGATAGGGCCGACGTCGTCTGCCCTGACTCCGTCGCTGCCGAGCCACCCGGCGGTAGAGCGCCGAGCGAGCCGAGGGCCAACACCGCCAGCAGCAGCAGTCTGCCGCTGGTCCGGGCTCCAGGCTCCGTCGCTCCGGCGGGGGTCGGCGTGCGTGTCCGTTGGCGTGTGCTCATGGTGTTCCTCCTCCGTCGCTGTCACGCCTTCGACGCTACGGAGGAGGTCAGGAGCTGCCATCGGGCACCTTGCCCAGGTTCGGGCCGACCGGTTCCCCATCTTCGTGGGAACCCTGCCTAGGTCGGGGCGGAGGGTTCCGCGTCGCCGGGTACCAGGCCGCGACGCCGGGCCTCTCGAGCTGCCTCGGTGCGGTTGTCGACCGCGAGCTTCGCAAGGACCGCGGACACGTGATGGCTCACCGTCTTGCGTGAGATGTGGAGTCGGTCGGCGATCTGGGCATCCGTCCGCCCGTCGCAGAGGTGGGCGAGGACCTCGGCCTGCCGCGGCGTGAGCCCGGCCGGATGCGCAACGGTCCCCGGGCGTGGACCACGGGGGATGTCACGTTCTCCACGTTCCCGCAGGCGCCGACGCACCCGGTTCGCCGCCGCTCCAGCGCCGAGCTCGTCGAAGATGTCGAGTGCGCGACGCAGGTCGGAAGTCTCGTCGCCGTCGGAGAGCACATCAGCGACCTCGTAGGGGCAACCGAGCTCCTCCCAGCGCTCCGCTGCCTCGCGGATGCGGCCGGTCAGGTGCAGTGCGAAGGGTGCGGCGACGTCGTCGGGCACGTCGCGGAGGATCCCGGCCCGCCAACGCCAGAGTGCGATCTCACCACGGGCCCAGGGATGTCGGGACGCGTCGACCACCGCGGCCGCGTCCCCATGCAGCTCATCGGCCAGCGACCGGGCACCGCCCAGCCACGCGGCCTCCGCCCGTGCCGCGACGAGCGGCCACACCATCATCGGCTCCCCGGTCCCAGCGGCGAGATGCCAGGCATGGTCGAGGTGCTCCCACGGGTCCGCGTCACCGCGCCGCGCAGCCAACCGACCGAGGACGGTCTGGGCGACGATGTGCGCGTGGGGTTGACGGGTCGGATCGTCGGCTTCGGCGACCTGGTTCGCCTGCTCCGCAGCTCGCGGCCAGTCGCCCTGCTCGAGGTGGAGGCGCGCTCGCAGGGCGGTGACGTACTCGCGGTGGAAGTCGAGGTCGCGATCGACGGCGAGGTAGGACACCTCGTCCAGTGCCTCGGCGGCCGCCGGGTGGTCGCGCTCAGCTGTTGCGGCGGTCGCGAACATGACCCAGCCCTGCGCGGCTTCGCGGTCCAGGCCAGCCTCCGTCGCGATCGCGATGCTGCGCCGGAACCCGTCCTTGAACCCGATGTGACCGAGCCGGACCTCAGCGGCCGCCCGGGCCCGAGCGACGTCGATGGCCAGGTCGGGGGAACCGAGCTCATCGGCCAAGGACACGACCTCCTCGACGAGTCGCAGGGCCAGCTCGTGGTCGCCGAGCAGCGAGGCTCGCGTGGCCGCCAACGTCGACACGTGGACGAGCTCGGGACCCGGTGGAAGCTGCTCGAGCACCTCCCGTGCCTCGGCGATCGGCTCGTCGATCTCCGGGTTGCGTCCCAGGCGGAGGAGGGCCGTGGCGTGACGGATCAGCGCATCACCGAGCGCACGTGGACCGTCGTGCGCCCGTCGCAGGGCGAGCTCGCGGTGGATGGCCTCGAGGGCGGCCTCCTCGCGCCCGACCATCGAGGCGGACTGGCTGAACGCCCTGAGCAGGTCCGCGAGCTCGACGTCGCCGAGTCCGTCGGCGACACGCAGGGCCTGGTCGTAGTGGGCCATCGCCTCGCGGTAGGCACCCAGGGTCGTCGCGCGCTCGGCGGCTTGGACCGCGTAGGTCCGGGTCAGCTCGACCTCACCGGCGGCTGCGGCATGGTGGGCGACACGAGCGGCATCGACCTGCGGGCCATGCCGCTCGACCAGCAGCTCGGCGACACCGAGGTGGAGGGTCCTCGCCCGGGCGGGCGGCAGCGACGCGATGACCGCCTGACGCGCGAGCTCGTGCCGGAAAGCCACGGTCCCCGGTCGGTCCGGCCGGAGCATGCCAGCGTCGACACACGCATCGAGGTGGGCGTCGTCCACCCCCACCAACTCCTCCAGCAGCCAGACCTCAGCCCGCGTCGGCAGGACCGCGGCAGCATCCAGCACCCTGCGGGCGGACGGTGCCAGACGTCCAGCGCGGGCGAGTACCGCATCCCGCACGGTCAGCGGCACGGCCTTCGCAGCCTGTGTCAGTGCTTCGGTCACGAAGAAGGGATTCCCGGCGGTCAGCCGCTGCAGCTCAGCCAGCTCGTCCGGGGTTCCCCGACCAGCCTCCGTCAGGAGCTGCGCCATCGCCTCCCGCGACAACGGCGGCAGATCGATGGCGATCGTCGTCGTCTCCCGGATGACATCGCCGACGACGGCCCGCAGGGGGTGTCCAGCGGGCAGCTCGTCATCACGGTAGGTGACCACCAGGAGACCGCCGACGCCTCCCAGCCGCCTCCCGACGAACCGGAGCAGATCGAGGGTGGCTTCATCAGCCCAGTGGGCGTCCTCGACGACCGCGATGACGGGAGTGTGCGAGGAAGACAGCACCTCCAGGAAGGCACGGAACCGCTCGTGTCGGGCCACATCATCCGAGGTCAGCGATGTCGGGGCGGTGGCCAACTGGGTGACCATGTCCGCGATCGGAGCGAGGGGTCGCGGCGTGTCGAGAGGGTCACAGGCACCGATCACGACCTGCGCGCCGACCACCTCGCTGCAGAAGCGTTGCACCAGCGCGGTCTTGCCGATCCCAGCCTCGCCACGGACGAACACGAGCCGGCCCTGCCCCTGGTGGGCTCCACTGAACGCGTCGTGAAGTTCCCCGAGCGCCGCATCCCGCTCGAGTAGCGATCGACCGGCAGCGTGACTGCGCCACACGGTCGGCCCACTCGTCGCGCCCACTCCAGATCACGTCATGGCGGGGCGGGGCACGCTCGCGAAGGCCGACAGCTTCAGCCAACGTGGGATCTGGCGGCGGATCTCCTCCGGCGCGATGGTGCGTAGCGAGCCGGCCCGCACCGCCTGCTCCCACGGCACCTCGCCGATCCAGACCCTGGTCAGCGCCTCGAGTGAGGCTTCGATCCTGGCGGTGACCTCAAAGCCAGGATCGACGTCGCAGAGGTCGGCCTGATCGTTGTTGGCGATCACCCACCAGTCACGCGCGTCCGGTCGTGCGTCGTGGAGGTGGAAGGCGAGCACCGTGCGGGTGTCGGGCATGGCGTCGAGGTCGAGGTTGCGGTGGAGGTCCCACAGCAGCAGGTGCGGGTCGAGGTGTTCGTCGCCGAGCTCGGGCATCCAGCGGATCCC
>SKSM01000086.1 GCA_007122985.1 Nitriliruptoraceae bacterium
CAGCTCGGTGTCTACGCCTCGTGCATGGGACAGGAGGCCGCCCAGGTCGGCAGCGCCTCGGCGCTGGCCGCCGACGACTGGATCTTCCCGTCGTACCGCGAGCTCGGTGCGGCGCTCGTCCGAAACGTCGACGCCGCCGGGCTGCTGCACCTCTACCGCGGAACGTGGCTCTCCGACCACGATCCCTACCAGCACAACTTCGCACTGATGTCGATCCCGATCGGGACCCAGGCGCTGCATGCCACCGGATTCGCGATGGGAGCGCGCTTCGACGACAACCCCATCGTGGTGTTGAGCTACTTCGGTGACGGCGGCACGTCCGAGGGCGATCCCCACGAGGCGATGACCTTCGCCGGCGTGCAGCGGGCGCCGGTGATCTTCTTCGTGCAGAACAACCAGTACGCCATCTCGGTGCCGCTCGACAAGCAGACCGCCGCGCCGACCCTGGCGCACAAGGCCGTCGGCTACGGCATGCCCGGCTACCGCGTGGACGGCAACGACGTGCTTGCCACCTACGCGGTCACGCAGCGTGCCGTCGCTCGTGCCCGGGCCGGCGAGGGGCCGGCGTTCATCGAAGCGTTGACCTACCGGATGGAGGCACACACCACCTCCGACGACCCGACCCGCTACCGCACCAAGGAAGAGCTCGATGCGGCTGCCAAGACCGATCCCATCGCACGGATGAAGAACCTGCTCACTGCGCGCGGCCTGTACGACGACGATCTCGAGCAGCAGATCGACGAGCGCGCCAAGGAGGTCGCCACCTACGTCCGCGACGGGATCTACGACGCGCCGCACGGGGATCCCCTGGAGCTGTTCGAGCACGTCTACACCGATCCGACGGGCCACTTCGAGGATCAGGTGGCGCAGCTGCGCTCGGAGCTCGACACCGGCAGCGAGGGGGGTGCGTGATGGCGGTGACCCTGGCACAGGCGATCAACCAGGCGCTCGCGGATGCGATGGAGGCCGACGACCGGGTGTTGATGTTCGGAGAGGACGTCGGTCGGCTCGGCGGGGTGTTCCGCGTCACCGACGGCCTGCAGGACCGCTTCGGAGAGCAGCGGTGCTTCGACACCCCCCTGGCGGAGTCGGGCATCGTCGGAACGGCCATCGGGTTGGCGATGTACGGCTTCCGCCCCGTGGCCGAGATGCAGTTCGACGGGTTCAGCTACCCGGCGTTCGAACAGATCGTCAGCCACCTCGCCAAGATGCCCAACCGTTCGCGGGGGACGGTGAAGCTGCCGGTCACGGTCCGCATCCCCTACGGCGGTGGCATCGGCGCCGTCGAGCACCACTCGGAGTCGCCCGAGGCCTACTGGGCACACACCGCGGGCCTGAAGGTCTGGAGTCCGGGAACCCCGGAGGACGGCTACGCGATGATGCGGGCCGCGATCGAGTCCGATGATCCGGTCATCTTCCTCGAACCCAAGCGCCGGTACTGGATGAAGGCGGAGACCGAGCTGCCGGTTCAGACCGAGCCGCCGCGGCAGGCGGTGGTGCGCCGTGAGGGAACGCACGTGAGCCTGTTCTGTTACGGGCCGATGGTGCGCACCGCGCAGGAGGCGGCACAGGCGGCTGCGGACGAAGGCTGGTCGCTCGAGGTGGTCGATCTGCGCTCGCTCGCACCGCTTGACACCGCGACGATCGTCGGCTCGGTGCAGCGAACGGGTCGTGCGGTGGTGGTGCACGAGGCGGGGCGCACCCTCGGCATGGGCGCAGAGATCGCCGCACGGATCCAGGAGGAGGCGTTCTACCACCTCGAGGCACCGGTGCTGCGCGCCACCGGCTTCGACACCCCGTATCCACCAGCCAAGCTCGAGGAGTACTGGCTGCCTGACGTGGACCGGATCCTGGACCTGGTCGAGCGGTCCCTTGCCTACTGAGCTGGCGGCGGCCGGGTCCCAACCGGGCCGGGCGGGGCCGATCAGCCCCTGCGAGGAGGAGCGATGAGCGACATCCGGGAGTTCAAGCTGCCCGATCTCGGGGAGGGTCTCGAGGAGGGCGAGATCGTCGAGTGGCACGTCGCGGTCGGTGACGTGATCGAGTTGAACCAGGCGGTCGCCTCGATCGAGACCGCGAAGGCGGTGGTGGAGGTGCCGTCTCCGTTCGCGGGCACGGTGGTGGAGTTGACCGGGGAGGTTGGTGACACCCTGCAGGTCGGCGAGGTGTTCGTCCGGGTCGACGTGAGCGAGGGGGCTGTCGCCGATGACCTGTCCGGCGAGGTGGCAGGTGATGGATCTGAGCAGGCCACCGGGGACCAGGCGGGGACCGAACGTGGCGCGTTGGATGCGGACGAGGAGCCGCAGCCCCTGGTCGGCTACGGCCAGGGCAGGGCCGGTGCGGCCCGGCCGCGGCGGCGTCGTGGTGCGGGGGCGGGCGCGCAGGAGGAGCAGGCGACCTCCGCTGCGGCCAAGCCGTTGGCGAAGCCGCCGGTGCGCAAGCTGGCCAAGGACCTGGGGGTTGATCTGCACCGCCTCGCCCCGGGATCGGGGCCGGAGGGGACCATCACCCGCGAGGATGTCCACGCGGCGGCGCAGGAGCGGACTGAGCCGGTGTCCGAGCCGGTGTCTGAGCAGGTGTCGGAGCCGGCGGCGACTGCGTCGACTGTGCCGAGCGCACCGGCGCCGACGCTGCACGCGGCGGCGCCGGGTGAGAAGCCGGTGCCCGGTTTTCGTGGTCGGGTGCCCGGTGAGGTGGAGCAGATCCGCGGGGTGCGCAAGCGCATCGTGGACAAGATGGAGCTGTCACGGCGCGAGATTCCGTCAGCGACCTGTTCGCGCGATGCGGATCTCACCGAGTTGATGCGGCTGCGCCACGAGCTGACCGGCCAGGCCCGAGCGCAGGGCTTCGAGGTCAAGATCACGCCGTTCGCGCTGATCATGCGTGCGGCCGTCCTGGCGTTGCGGCGTTTCCCGACGTTGAACGCCCGCATCGACCGTGACGCCGGCGAGATCCACCTGCTCGAGCACATCAACCTCGGTTTCGCCGCTGACACCGACCGCGGGTTGGTCGTGCCGAACATCAAGGACGCGCATGCCAAGTCGACCCTGCAGCTCGCACAGGAGCTGGCAGCGCTGGCCGGGCAGGCGCGCGACGGCTCGATCACGCCCGCGGCGCTGACCGGTGGCACGTTCACCGTCAACAACTACGGCGCGTTCGGTAACGACGACGGCGATCCGATCATCAACCACCCGGAGGGTGGGATTCTCGGTGTCGGAGCGATCCGTGAACGGCCGTGGGTGGTCCCGGCGAGCCCGGGGAGCGGCGAGTCGGAGGGGCAGCTTGCCGTGCGGCAGGTGGCGCGTTTCACGCTCGCGTTCGATCACCGGATCTGTGACGGCGGCGAGGCCGGGCGGTTCGTGACCGAGGTGGCCGATCTGTGCGAGCAGCCGACCCGGCTGCTGCTGCACGTGTGACGGGAGCGGCGATGACCCACCACGACCTGGTCGTTCTCGGGGGCGGACCCGGGGGGTATGCGACGGCGTTCCGTGCCGCCTCCCGGGGGCTGGATGTGGCCGTGGTCGAACGCGACCGCGTCGGTGGCACCTGCCTGCACCGCGGTTGCATCCCCTCCAAGGCGGTCCTGCACGTCGCCGAGGTGCTCAGCGAGGTGCATCGTGGTGACGTGCTGGGCCTTCGGGTCTCGTTCGACGGCCTGGACGGGCAGGCGCTCTCGGAGTTCCGCGAGGGGGTGATCACCACCCTCTACAAGGGGTTGTCGTTCCTCGCCAAGGAGCGCACGACCCTCTACGAGGGCCACGGCAGCATCGTCGCGACCGAGGACGGGCTGGCCGTGGACGTCGTCGCGTCCGAGGGCGGTGAGCCCGTCCGTGTCCACGGACGGGACGTGGTGCTGGCCACGGGTTCGCATCCACGCTCCCTGCCCGGCGTCGCGGTGGACGGCGAGGTGGTGCAGACCTCCGATCAGGCGCTGTGGTTCACCGAGGCGCCGGAGCGTGCGGTCGTGATCGGCGCCGGGGCGATCGGCATGGAGTTCGCCTCGATGTGGCATCCGATGGGTAGCCATGTCACGGTCGTGGAGGCGCTCGACCGGGTTCTGCCGCTCGAGGATGCCGACAGCTCGGCCGCGGTGGCCACGGCCTTCCGCCGCCGAGGTATCGACGTGCTGACCTCCGCACCGGTCTCGCGTGTCGAGGTCGACGGGGGTCGTGCGGTCGTGGAGGTGGAGGTCGACGGTGCGGTCCAGAGCATCGAGGCCGACCGGGTGCTGGTGGCGATCGGACGTGGCCCGAGCACCGACGACACCGGGGCGGCACAGCTCGGGGTGCTCGACGACCACGGCTTCGTGATGACCGACGCGTTCGGCGCGTCGAGCGTCGACGGGCTGTGGGCCGTTGGCGACGTGCGTCCCACCCTGGCGCTGGCCCATGCGGCCTTCGCCGAGGGCTTCGTTGTGGCCGACCGCATCGCGGGGGTCGAGGACGTCGTGGCGGTCGACCACGTCAACACCCCGCGGGTGACCTACTGCCACCCGGAGGTGGCCTCGGTCGGGCTGACCGAGTCCGAGGCCCGTGCCCGGCACGGCGACGACACGGTGGCGACCACCAGCTACCCGTTCAAGGCCAACGCGAAGGGCATCATCCACGGGTCGGACGGGCTGGTGAAGCTCGTGCACGCCGCCGGGGAGCCGCCGGCCGGCGCACCTGGTGACGCCGGCCCCGTGCTCGGTGTGCACGTGGTGGGACCGCACGCCACCGACCTGATCGGTGAGGCGACCCTTGCGACCGCATGGCAGGCGGTGCCGACCGAGCTGGCCGCGATCACCCACGCCCATCCGACCCTCTCCGAGGCGATGGGCGAGGCCTTCCAGGCCGCCGCCGGTGTGCCCTTCCACGGCCACTGACATGCGGTGGCTGAGCCTCACCGACGACCGGGAGCTCGCAACAACCGCCCAGGCGATCGAGCGCGATGTCCCGGTGTTCCTGGACGAGCTGACCCGGGCCCACCGCACCCACCTCGCGGACGTCGCTCCTGGGCTGTCGTGGGTCGTCCACGAAGAGGAGCTGCCCGTCGCCACCGTGCGGGCCACGACGTTGCGTTGGGACGGCACCTCCGACGGGGCGCCGGCCGCAGGGGCAGGTGAGGCGGTTGCGCGCGCCGGCGAGGACGGCGCGGACACCCTGGCGGTGCTCGATGTCACGGTCGCCTTCGGGGCGCGGGGTCGGGGTGTCGGGCACGCCGTGCTGGCAGAGCTCGACGCCCGCCGCCGTGAGCAGGAGCTGGCACGCACCCTGGTGCTGCTCCGTCCGCACCGCAAGGCCGACTACCCGTTGATCCCGTTCGACCGCTACGTCTCGTTCGTTGCCGACGACGGGGCGCCCGTCGACCCGTGGCTGCGGTCTGCGTGGCGGCTCGGCTACTGCCCGGTCCGCGGCGTCCAGCGTTCGTTGCAGGCGCACGCCGACGTGGCGAGCTGGGAGCGCTGGCTCGGACTGGCGGTACCCGGGTCGGGGCCCTACCTGGTCGATGGTGCGATCAAGCCGGTGGTCATCGAGGTGGAGCGCGACGAGGGTCGCTACCGCGAGCCGCACCTGTGGGCCGGTGCGAGCGGGCAGCCACGACCACCCGACGGTGAGGACTGGATCGCCGCGCTCGCTGCGGCGGGGGTGATCGCCGGTGAGCGCTCACACCGCGAGGTGCGACGGGTGCGCTGACCGGGCCGTCCGGTCAGGCGTTGCCCGCGGCAGGTGGCGCCGGTTGCTGCGGCTCCGGCCCGGACGGCTCGGCCCGCTCCAGCGCGTCGAACAGCGCGGCCAGGAGTGCGGTCACCGGCAGGTCCGGCTCGGTGAGCGCCGCCGTGGTCAGACCGTCGGCGCCGGCGATCAGCAGTCGCGCGACCCGCTCGGCGGCGACGGCGACGTCGGCGGTGCCCCGCTCGGCCAGGTGACGGGCGACGACCTGCGCGATCGCCGTGCGGGTGCGGTCGCGGCGTTCGGCCAGGCGCCGCGCCAGATGGGGGTTGCGCGCGACGTAGAGGACGAACTCGAGCTCCAGCAGGGTCCAGCTGCGGTCGAACAGCGCTGCGTTCGCCAGCCGTCCCTGCAGCTGCTCCGCCCGTTGTGTGCGACGGTCGGCGAGCAGCCCGTCGATGAGCGCCACCACCTCGTCGACGTTGCGGTCGAGCAGCTCGAGGAACAGCTCCTCCTTGGAGCGGAAGTTGGAGTAGACCGCCCCCTTTGTCAGTCCTGCCGCGGCCGCGACGTCGGTGACCGACGCGCCGTGGTAGCCGTGCGCGGCGAAGACCGCGGCCGCCGCGTCGAGCAGTCGGTCGCGGGTGTGGTCGCGCCGCGGTGTGCGCGGTGCTGCGCTGCTGGTCACGCCTGACCCTTGGCTCGCCGGGTCGTGGCGGACAGCCTACGTCCGCCACCCGTGGCCTTCGCGCCGGTGTGCCCGGGTGACAGGAACGAGCGGACCTTTCAGTACCACCCGGTATCGAGCGCTGGTAGCGTCCTGTCGCGGCGGTGCGGGAGACACCGCTGCCTGGAGGGCTGTGCGTGGTGGAGGCGACCGTGACGGTTGCTGGACCGGCGACCGCCGTCGATGCCGGTGACCGCCGTCGGCGAGGTCGGACGGCCCTGTGGGTGCTGGGCGTCGGCGTGTCCGTGCTGCTCGTGGCCGGCTGCAGCGACGACGTCCAGGCGGCGCAGGTCGTCGAGATCGAGATGCAGGACAACCGGTTCGATCCGGAGGTCAGCCGTATCGAGGTCGGCGACACCGTCCGGTTCACCAACCAGGGGGCGGTGGACCACAACGCCATCGACGTCGACGGCGGGTGGTCGACCGGCGAGGCGGGCGACGGTGGACCGACCGATGTGACGGCACCGGGCGACTCGGTCGACATCACCTTCGACGAGCCGGGTCGCTACACCTACTACTGCTCGCTGCACGCTCCTGACGACGGCAGCACCGGGATGGCGGCAACGCTCGTCGTGGGCGACGTCGACGACCATGCGGCGGCCCAGCCGGACGTCGAGGTGGTCGCGGAGTGGACCGGGACCACCCGCCGGGTCCCGGACGAGCATCCGACGATCCAGAACGCCGTCGACGCGGCCGCGCCCGGCGACCTCGTCCTGGTGTCGCCTGCCCCCGAGGAGCCGGAGCACCTCGCTGAGGACGGCCGGTACGTCTACCGCGAGACGGTGGAGATCACCACGCCGTACCTCACCCTGCGCGGCACCGATCGCAACCGCGTGATCGTCGACGCCGAGCACCAACGTGAGAACGCCATCGCGACGTTCGCGGCCGACGGTGTGAGCGTCGAGAACCTCACCACCCGCAACGCCACCGGCAACGGGGTCTACTGGACGTCGGTCGAGGGCTACCGGGGCTCGTATCTGACGGCCTACAACAACGGCATCTACGGGATCTACGCGTTCGACTCGACCGACGGCGTGTTCGAGCACAGCTATGCCAGCGGCTCGGCCGACGCCGGCTTCTACATCGGCCAGTGCGAGCCGTGCGACGCGGTCATCCGCGACGTCGTGGCCGAACGCAACGGCCTCGGCTACTCCGGTACCAACGCGAGCGACGTCTACCTGCTCGATTCGGTCTGGCGGCACAACGTCGCCGGCATCGTGCCCAACACCCTCGACTCCCAGCGGTTCCCGCCGCACGGCAACGTCACGATCGTGGGCAACCTGATCCACGACAACGACGACCGGAGTTCGCCGGCGGTCAGCGGGATCTGGCCGAGTCTCGGAACCGGGGTGATGCTGGCCGGCGGACACGACTCGCTGGTGGAGCGCAACCGCATCGTCAACCACCGCAACCACGGCGTGGCGGTGAGCCCGAACCTCTCACGCAACTTCTGGATGAGCGGCGGCAACGTCGTCCGGGACAACGTGATCGAGGCGTCCGGCTACAGCGACCTGACCCTGTCGGGGCCGGCGATGGCGGACAACTGCTTCGCCGGCAACGACCCGGCGCGGACCCAGCCCCCCGGGCTGCAGCGGTTCGCCGGCTGTGGACCGCAGGCCGGGGCGGGCGCCCATGCCGGTGCCGGTGATCCCGACCGCGGGCGCTTCGGACTGCCGGTGCGCAGCAGCCTCGCACCGACGCTCGCATCGGTCGGGCTGGTCGCCGAGACCGGTCTGGGGCTGATGCCGGACGTCGACCACCGCGACACGCCGGTCCCCCCGGATCAGCCGCAGCTGCCCGAGGGCGGAGACGCCCCCGTCCGACCGGCGGTCGAGGTGTTCGCCGGCCTGGAGGTCGACGTCGCCGCGCTCGAGGTGCCCGACCTGCCGGAGGAGGTGGACGTCGGTCGTGAGGACGTCGTCTCGGTCGCCGGGGTGCCGTTCGGCTCCGGTGGGCTGTCGACGCTCTATGGCGTTCTGGGCTGGCTCACGCCGTTCGGGCTGTTGACCGCCTGGCTCGCGTTGGCACTGATCGACCTCGCCCGCCGCGACGACCTACGACCGGCCGCGACGGTCGGGTGGACCGCCGGGGTGCTGCTGGTGCCGTTCGTGGGCGCGGCCGGCTACCTCCTGGCCGGCCGTTCGCAGCTGCCGGCGGTGGTGCGGTGGACCGCGGTGGTCGGCGGCCTGGTCGCGACCGTGGCGCTGCTGCTCGGCGCCGTGGTGGTCGGCGGGGTGCTGTGACGGTGGCAGGTAGCGCAGGAGGCCGCGAGTCGAGGAGACGCTGATGGGAGCACTGCAGGTGACGCTGGGGCTGTACGCGACGGTGCTGCCGTTCGCGATCATCGGGGCGTGGATCGCGGTGTCGCTGTGGGATCTCGCCCGGCGTGCCGACCTCGGACGGGCAACCGCGGTCGGCTGGTCGCTGGCGGTGCTGATCGTGCCGGTCGTGGGGGCCGCCGCGTATCTGTTGAGCGCCGGGCGCCTGCCGCGGCTGCAGGCGGTCACGTTCGTCGCCGGCGGCCTCGTCGCCTACCTGCTCGTGGTGGTACTCACCGGTGCGGTCGGCGGGGCGCTCTGAATGACAGCGGCATCCAGCGACGACGGCGCGGTCGGTGCTCGTGACGACGCGGCCGCATCCGAGCTGCGCCCGCTGAGCCGTCGCGAGCTGCTGCGACGCGGCGCCGTCGGCGGCGCGGTGGTCGTCGGAGGCGGTTTGCTGGCACGCGAGTGGCTTGCCGACCCGTCGGTCGTCGACGGCGAGGGACACCTCGCCCGTCAGACCACCTTGACCACGCCCGCAGCGGCCGAGCCGGCCGCCGCGGGCGGTCACGGTGGCTACGGCCACGTGCCACCAGCACACCTGTCGGCGGACGCGCTGGACGCGGTGACGATCCCCCCGGCCTTCGACGGGCGTCAGGCAGTGACCCGCGAGTTCCACCTGCCCGTCACCGAGCACCGGATGACGGTCGCAGACGGGGTGGAGGTCGATGCGTGGAGCTACGACGGCACCGTCCCCGGCCCGATCGTCCGCGCCACCGAGGGCGACACCCTGCGGCTGCATCTGGACAACCGGACCCGCCGACCGCACAACCTCCACCTGCACGGCCGCCACGACCCGGCCATGGACGGGTGGGAGCCTGTCCCACCCGGGACGGGCTTCACCTACCAGGTCGTGGCCGGTCCGGTGGGCCTGCATCCCTACCACTGCCACCTGCCGCCGCTGGCCGAGCACATCGTCCACGGGCTGTACGGGGCGATGATCGTCGACCCGGTGGGCGGCCGCCCGTCCGCCCACGAGTTCGTGCTCACCCTCGCCGGCTGGGATCTCGACGCGGACGGGCGGCTCGATCTGGCGTGCTGGAACGGGGTGGCCGGCTTCTTCCGCCGGTTCCCGATCCGGGTGCCGGTGGGCGAGCGGGTCCGTCTCTACCTGCAGAACATGCTCGAGTACGAGCCGGTCGGCTCGTTCCACCTGCACGCGCAGACGTTCGACGTCTACCGGTCGGGCACATCTCAGGAGCCGGACGAGCACACCGACACGATCACGCTCGGACAGGGTGAGCGCGCGATCGTGGAGTTCGAGCTGCCCGAGCCTGGGCGCTACATGTTCCACCCTCACCAGCACCGGCTCGCCGACATCGGCGCGATGGGGTGGTTCGCCGCCGTCTGAGCGCGATGCCGAGCACGACCGGACCGTCCGGCGCCCTCCGGAGCCGCCGCGAAGTGCGGGGAGGTCAGTCGTCAGCGGGGTTGTCGCTCCCGGTCGCCGGGGAGCCGGCCGAGCGGTCGTCGCCGGCCGCGTCAGCGCCACCGCGACGCTCCCACCAGATCAGTCCGACGACACCGATGACGGCCGCCGCGATCGCCAGCCAGTTGTTGCGTGACAGACCGAAGTAGCGTTCGACGGTGTCGATGCGCAGCGCCTCGGTCCAGCCGCGCCCGATGCCGTAGCCGATCAGGTAGACGAAGATGGCCGACCCCCGACGCTTGAAGGCGCGCTTGCGGTCGAGCACGAGGATCACGGCGACCAGTGCGAGGTTCCACAGCGACTCGTAGAGGAAGGTCGGGTGGAAGGTGGTGGCGTCCTCGAAGCCGGGGCGGCGGAAGGCCGGCTCGACCTCGAGCGCCCAGGGCAGGTCGGTCGGACGGCCGTAGAGCTCCTGGTTGAAGTAGTTGCCCCAACGGCCGATTGCCTGGGCCAGTGGCAGCGCCGGTGCGATCGCATGCGCCATCGCGGCCAGATCGACCTGCTTGGCGCGGACGTACAGCGCCACCGCCAGCGCTCCACCGATGAGTCCCCCGAAGAACACCAGCCCGCCGTGCCAGATGGCCAGGATGTCCAGCGGTCGCTCGATGAAGCCGCCGTCGCCCAGGAAGCGCGGGATCACAAAGCCGATCCGGGCACCCAGGATGCCTCCGAGCAGCGCCAACAGCCCGGCCTTCTCGGCGATCGCAGGGTCACCGCCCATCCGCTCGTAGCGGTTGGTGGTCAGCCGCAGGGCGAGCAGCGCACCGACCGCGATCAGCAGGCCGTACATCTGCAGGTTGAGTGGACCGAGCTCCAGGCCACTGAACGGCGGCGGTGGGATCTGGGCGAGAAGTGGCAAGGCCGACCTCGGACGCAACAGGCGGTGGGGGAGGTGACGGTACCGCTTGGGCAACCTCGTCGGCATTGCCTGCATTCCCCGTCGTGGGGTCGTCCTCGGGAGTCTGGCGGGCCGTCGCCAGGGACCCGACGCCCGCGCGGCGAGGATCAGCCGTCGAACCGCACCACCGCGGCGCCGGCGAGCACTGCCGGTCGGGGCGTGCGCCCGAGCCCGGGTCCGGTCGGCACGGCGACGTGGCCGTCGTCGAGCACGAACGGCTCGGTGAGGTCCTCACGCCAGTACCGGTCAGACGCCGAGGTGTCGCCCGGCAGCGCGAAGCCGTCGAGCGCCGCGAGCGCGACGTTGGCGGCGCGCCCGATGCCGGACTCGAGCATGCCACCGCACCACACCGGCACGTCCGCATCACGGCAGACGTCACGGACGGCGACGGCCTCGAGCACCCCGCCGACCCGGCCGAGCTTGATGTTGACCACGCTGGTCGCACCACACCGGATCGCGTCGCGTGCCCGGATGCGGTCGTGGATCGACTCGTCAAGGCAGACCGGTGTGCGCCACCGCTGCGCGTGGTGGGCGTGGTCGCGCAGCCGGTCGGGCGCGAACGGCTGCTCGATCAGGGTCATCCCGAGCTCGTCCACGGCGTCGAGCGCCCTGACATGCGCGTCGTCGTCCGGGTCGTAGGCGGCGTTGGCGTCGACCTGGAGGGCGACGTGGTCACCGATCGCTGCGCGCAGCTCGGCCATGGCCTGCGCATCGAATCCCGGCTGGATCTTGGCCTTGATCCGCAGGTAGCCGGCGTCGAGGTAGCCCTCCGCCTGCTCGATCAGCTCCGCGATGCCGCCGTCGGGGATGCCGACCGACACGCCGGCGGGGACGCGGTCGCGCACCGCACCGAGGTGGTCCGCAAGTGACCGTCCAGCGGTGCGCAACTGGGCGTCGAGCACGGCCGTCTCCAGCGCGGCACGGGCCATGCGGTGGCCGTGGACGGCGTCGAGCCGGTCGACGATCAGCTCAGCGGTGAGATCGCTGCCCGGTGCGAGCACGCGGGGGACCAAGTGGTCGCCGAGCACCAGGACCGCTCCGGCGGTGAACTCCTCGGAGTACACCGGCGCCGGGGGCGTCACCAGCTCACCCCACCCGTCCGCGGTGTCGGTGCGCACCCGCAGCAGCACGATCTCGCGGGAGGTCTGGCGGCCGAAGGAGGTCGTGAACGGCACGACGAGGGGCAGCTCGACCGTCCACAGCTCTACGGCCTCCACCCCGACGGGCGGCAGCGTGCCCGGCGCCGTCATGCGTCGGCCAGTTCGGTCACACCGGCCGGATCGGCCAGCACGTACCAGCCGTCGCGGGTGATCCCGCTGATGCGCTGTCCGGCCTCGAGAGCGGCGCCGAGCGTGTCGCGGACCGCCTGTGCCCAGTCGGCTGCCGTCGACTGGTCGGTCCGTCGGATCGATTCGATGTCCGGGGGCACCTGCACCAGCCGTCGGCCCGCCCGGGTCGGGGTCACCACCGGCTGTCCGTGGTCGCCTACGGACACCCAGACCTCGGCACCCGCCCGGCGCAGTCCGTCGATGTCCGGCGCGGCGTTGCGGCCACTGGCTGCAGCACGGACGCGTGGGGATCGCAGGTCCCACTCGAGGTGCAGCCGGTCGGTGGGCAGTCGCACGTTGCGGGCGTCGTCGAGCCGGCCGTAGACGTCGCGTTCGTAGCCAGCCGGCTGGGCTCCGAGCACCAGCAGGTTGAGGACGGCGTTGCGGCGGACCAGGGGATCGAAGGTCCAGCGGACCTGATCGAAGCCGCGAGTCAGGGACCAGGCCCGCTGGTGCCACTTGAGCGCCCGGCCGATGCCCCGCCCACCGAGCTCGGGCAGGACGCCGGTGACGTGGGAGTGCACGAACAGCCGACCGGTGGCGTGCTCACGGCCCAGCAGTCCGGCCGTCGCACCAACGGGCTCGCCGTCGGACTCGGCAAGCGTGACCTGTCCGCCAGCCTTGGCCAGGGCCGTGAGGACCTCGACGGCGAACAGCGGTCCCGCGTCCGGACTTCGTCCCCAGACCCGGTCGAACAGCTCCGAGACCTGACGAGCGCGGTCGTGGCCGTGCACGTCGTTGATCGATACGCCGGCTGCGGACGCTGCCTGCGCCGCTGTCGCCACGGCCTCGTCGACCACCGGGTCGGCGGCGTCGAGCGGATCGGGTTGTGCTCCGGTCACGCCGGGCTCCTGGTTCAGTGGTGGAGCAGTCGTGGTGGATCAGTCGTGGTGGATGGTCGCGGCCCGTCGCGGCCCGCCCGACCGGAAGGGCTCGGGGATCGGACGCTGTCGACGGTAGCGGCCGAACCAGGCTCGGACCGTCTCAGGGGAGGGTCGCGATCCCTGGTGGTCCAGCGGCCGGTCGGCGTGGGGAGGCGCGGGCCACCGGCGTCATCGTCGGCGTGCTGCAGTCCGGCCCACTCACCTCGGCCGGCGGGCCGACCTGGCTACGGTGCTGGGTGGTGGGCCGTTCGGTCTGGCTGTAGCCAGGTGCGGTCCGGCGTCCGGGTACGTCGACGCTTGTCGCCTGTGTCGGGGACAGCCTCACGGCTGGCCGGGCCAGCGGGGGCTGGGTGGGGCTGCTGGCCGAGCGTCTCGGACCGCAGGGCTACGAGTTCGTCAACGCCCGGGTCAACGGCAACCTCGCGTGGAACGTCCTGCAGCGGCTGGAGGAGGTGATCGCGTGCGACCCGGACGTCGTCACGCTGCTGGTCGGCTCGAACGACGTCCTCGCCTCGCTCAGCCCCGCCCGCGAAGCGCGCTTCCGGCGTTACCAGCGCCTGCCGCAGCGGCCGACGTTCGACTGGTACTGCGAGAACGTGGAGCGCATCCTGGATCGTCTGGGTCGAGAGACGCACGCCCGCCTGCTGGTACTCGAGCTACCGCTGCTCGGCGAGGATCTCGACGGCGAGTTGAACCGCCGGGTGGAACGCTACAACACCGCCCTGCGTGAGCGATGCGAACGACGGGGCGTTGCGTGCCTGCCGCTGCACCGGCGGCTGGCGGGCCTGCTGCCGGCTGGTCACCGTGCCCCGGCCGGTGCTGGTTCGACCGGCCCGATGGTCGCCGACCTGGTCACCGACGCGCTCACGTCCACGTAGCCAGGCCTCGAGGGGCGGACCTCAGCGCTGCCGCGGAGGCGGTGAGTACGGTTCTCCAGCGTCCAACCGCGGCAGGTGGGTGGCTTGCACGGGCGTCATGCGAGGTTTCGGACCATCGTCACCGCACCCTCACTGGTTGTCAGCGGTGTGAATCCGAGGCTCTCGTACAGCAGCCGAGCCGGGTTGTCGATCTCCACGCTCAAACTGACCTGGTGAGTGCCCTGGAGGCGAAGCTGCGCCAGCATCGCGGCGACGAGACAACGTCCGATTCCGTGACCACGATGCTCCGCAGCCACAGCGATACAGACTTCAGGAGTGCGCTCGTCGACGTAGCCGTAGCCGTGTTCATCGGCGTGGAACCGTCGTACCCAGACCGCACCAGCCCGGAGGTCGTCCACGCGCGCGATCAGACCGCCATCACCTCGTCGTCCCCAGTCCCGGACGTACAACGCGAGGTCGGGCGAGTTCAGGGCGGTGTCGAGAGGTGGCCGGTTGGCGGCTCTCCGCCAGAAGGCTGCCTCGTAGAGCATCTCATGTACGAACGTGAGGTCGTCGTCTTCCAAGGATGCGATCGACAACGAGGTCATGACACGACGTCTGCCATCGGAACCACTGACCTCAGCATGCACACGCCTTCCCATCGACGACCTGGCCGTACTGGTGGCTCACATGACGCCTCACCTTGCCGGAATCGTCCGCCTCGCTTCGCCGTGGAGGATCAGCCGGTCTGGTAGATGGCCAGTTCGTTGCCGCCCGGGTCGAGGAACTGGAACCGCCGGCCACCGGGGTAGGTGAAGACGTCTCGAGTGATCCGTCCGCCGACGGCGACCACGGCGGCCTGCGCCTGTTCGAGATCGTCGGTCTCGAAGGTCGGCAGCGGTGCCGCCGGCTCGCTTCCGGCGGCCAGGCCGATCTCGACCGGACCGCCCTCGACCGCGGCGTAGGCGTCGCCGTAGTCGGTGAAGGTGAAACCCAGGGCGGCCTCGTAGAACGACCGGGACACGGCGAGGTCGGGGGCGGAGAGCTCGAGGTAGTTGGGGATGATCATGGGCGGATCCTCCACGGCCGGTTCCTGGCAACCGTACTCACCGTCTGAGACGCGGTGACCGACCCGGTCGAGCGTCGTCCGTGGCCGGTCGGCCAACTCCCGATATCGCGGCCAGGACGGGCCACCCCGAGCAGCTGAAGGAGGTCGATCGCAAGGCCCGGTGGCGTGGCTGACCTCGACGTCGATGAAGTGCCCGAACGATCACTGACCAGACTCGAGACCGACCGCGACTCGTTCGGCCTGGAGGTGACCACGGGAGCAGTCGGGCTCGATGACCAGTTGATGGTCGCCGCCCATGAGGCGGCCCGCGAGATCGGCATGCAGGTGGTGAGAGGCTCGGGCGACGAGAGCACGGCACGGCCCGTATCGAGGCGGTGGACGCCACGCCTGAGCAGGTCGCTTCCGGGCGCGGACACGTGGCTGTCCATGTCGAATTGCATGCTCGTTCTGTGCAGACCGGCGTGGCGATCGAGTTGCTCACGGAGTTCAGTCGCCGGCATTCGGACCGATGCCGTCCGGACCGATGCCGTCCCGTCGCTGGGGTGGACGAGATGCGAGGCGGGGCGCACCGCGTGTTCCGTCTACGAGGAGGGTGGGGATCATGAAGCGTTTGCTCGTCATGGCCATGATGACCACGGTGTTCCTGGGGCTGCTCGCGGGGCCCGCCGCGGCACGCGACGGGAACGTCAGTCAGCAGCAGCTGGAACGTGCAGGGTGGGACTGCTCGACGGTCGTTGCGGGGGAGCCGCACTGCGTCTCGCCAAGCGCGACCTTCGGTGATCGGCTGGCCGCTGAGGACCCGAGCATTCCGGTGATGGTCTTCGGCGCAGATGGAAGCTTCCTCGGGACAGAGATCCTGATCCGAGAGGACCTGTATGCAGGGCAGCCGTGCCCGCAGGACGTCGTGCTGGAATTGCCGTTCGGCTATGTCGGTTGCCATCACTACGCGCAATAGCGAGGACCGTCACCGGGCTTGGGTGGCTCCTCTCCGAGGAGCCACCCAAGCCGGGTTGCTGACCTTGGCTGCGCCGAGAGCTCGCTCATCTAGATTCCGATGAGTCCGCCGGTGGAGGTGGCTGGCCGGCAGGAGCACGTTGCGGACCCTGCAGGCCGGTGAACTTCGCTGGCCGCCTGGCTCACGTCTGCCCCGCTGGTGGCCAGAGGGCGGCCGGCAGTTCTTCACGACCGGCCGGTCTCGACCGACAACTGCCCCCGAGCACGCACGGCGACACCACAAGACGCGACGCGATCCAACGGGTGAGCGCCGTCGGCTGCGCACCATGCAGCCGGGCACCGTGATCGGTGAGGTCGCCAGCTACCTCGACGCACGGGGGAACTGACCCGTCGACGGGGGTGGGCCGTTCCACGTCCGGTGCCGCAAGCCCGTACCGTCCGGGCGCCGCGGCCCGGCGCGCAGCCGTGCGCATCGATCGACGACGTCCCGGGCCCCCGACCCCCCGAGCCAGCGAGGCAGCGTGACCACGACCTGGACGCAAGCCGCCCGGACGATCCCCCGCCCCACGCAGGCGGTGATCGACGGAGTCGGCGTGGAGGCCCTGACCGACCGCAGCTTCGATTCGATCGGTCCGCGGGACGGCGAGGTGGTCGCGACCCTGCCGGCCTGCGACGAGCGGGACGTCGACCGGGCCGTCGCTGCCGCACGTGCCGCGTTCGCGGACGGACGCTGGCGCGATCGGGCGCCCGCCGAGCGCAAGGCCGTGCTGCACCGCTTCGCCGACCTGGTGGACGCACATCGCGACGAGCTCGCGCTGCTCGAGACACTCGACACCGGCAAGCCGATCGGCGACACCACCGCGGTGGACGCACCGGGGGCCGCCACGACCCTGCGCTGGTACGCCGAGGCCGCTGACAAGGTCTACGGCGAGGTCGCCCCCACCGGGCCCGGGGCGTTGGCGACCATCACTCGCGAGCCGATGGGCGTGGTGGCTGCGATCGTGCCGTGGAACTATCCGATGATCATCACCGCCTGGAAGATCGGCCCGGCGCTGGCGACCGGCAACTCGGTGATCGTCAAGCCCGCCGAGCAGTCTCCGATGGCGACCCTGCGACTGGCGGAGCTCGCCTCCCAGGCCGGTCTGCCACCGGGGGTGCTCAACGTGCTGCCGGGCGAGGGTGCCACGGGCGCTGCACTCGCCGCGCACGGCGACGTGGACAAGGTCACGTTCACCGGGTCGACCGCGACGGGTCGCAAGGTCCTGGAGGCGGCGGCCGCATCCAACCTCAAGTCGGTCTCCCTCGAGCTCGGTGGCAAGAGCCCACAGGTGGTCTTCGCCGATGCCCCGGATCTGGACGCGGTTGCCGAAGCGGTCGCGTGGGGGATCTTCTACAACCAGGGCCAGACCTGCCATGCGGGCTCCCGGCTGGTGGTCGAGGACGCGGTTGCCGACGAGCTGGTCGGCCGAATCGCCGAGGTGGCCCGTGGCCTGACCGCGGGCGATCCCCTCGACGAGGCGACGCAGCTCGGGGCGCTGGTCTCGCGCGAGCAGTTGGAGCGGGTCGTCGGCTACATCGACCTGGCGGGGCAGGAGGGCGCGACGGTCGTGCTCGGCGGCGGGCGGTCCGAGCCGGTCGAGGGTGGCTGCTACCTCGAGCCCACGATCCTCGATCACGTGCGCGCCGACGCGCGCATCGCCACCGAGGAGATCTTCGGGCCGGTGCTCGTGGTCCAGCGCTTCGACGGCACGCAGGACGCGGCGCTGCATCTGGCCAACGGCACGGACTACGGACTGGCGGGGGCGGTGTGGAGCGCCGACCACGCCCGCGCGGAACGGGTGGCTGCACGCCTCCGCGCCGGCTCGGTCTACGTCAACTGCTTCGATCTCGGGGACGTGACCGTGCCCCACGGTGGCTTCGGCGCATCCGGGTTCGGTGGGCGTGACAAGTCGCTGCACGCGCTCGATCAGTACACCGAGCTCAAGACCACCTGGAGGAGCCTGTGAACGATCGGCCCCGGGAGGTCATCCTGTGAACGGTCGGGCCCGGGAGGACATCCTGTGAGAGTGGTCGCGGTGAGCGTCGAGCAGCTCGTGCTCGACCTCGATCCCCCGTTCCATGCCAACTGGGACCCCGAGCCACGCCGCACGTTTCCGGCGACGGTGGTGCGCGTGACCTGCGACGAGGGCCTGACCGGCATCGGTGGCGGCGACACCCTGCACGGGGTGCAGCCGCACGTCCATCACCTGCTGGGCAGCGATCCGCTGGCGATGGAGCGGCAGGTCCGGGTGCTGGAGTCGATCGACTTCCATGGTCCGCGGCCGTGGCCGATCGAGGCGGCGTTGTGGGACCTGGTCGGCAAGGCCACCGGTCGACCGGTCGCGACCCTGCTCGGTGGCATGACCGACCGGCTGCCGGCCTACGCGTCGACGGGTGCGGCCAAGAGCGCCGCCGACCAGGCGGACGTCGCCGTCCACGTGCGTGACCGTGGCTTCGGGGCGATCAAGCTGCGGGTCGATGCGCACGACCGTGTCGCCGCGCTGGCCGAGGTCACGGCCGTTCGCGAGGCGGTCGGCTCAGACCTCGAGGTGATGGTCGATCTCAACCAGGCCTGGCGCATGCCCGGTGACACCGCGGGATCGATCGACTTGGTGACGGCACGCCGGTTCGCCGACGCGCTGGCCGAGCTCGACGTGCACTGGCTCGAGGAGCCGCTGCCGGCCCGCGACCTGGCCGGGCTCGCGCAGCTGCGCTCGGACGCACGGGTGCGGATCGCCGGCGGCGAGCTGAGCCGCACGATGGACGACGTGCTCGCGGCGCTCGACGCCGACGCCTACGACGTCCACCAGCCGGACGTCGTGCTCGCGGGCGGGTTGTGGCGCGGTCGCACCCTGGGCGAGCTGATCGTGCGTCGCGGCCGCCGCTACTCGCCGCACACCTGGACCGACGGGCTCGGGCTGCTCGCCAACCTGCACGTCGCTGCGGCCGTCGGGGGTGGGCCGTTCCTGGAGTTCCCCTACGACCCGCACGGATGGACGCCCGATCGACGTGACTTCCCGCTGGCCGCTCCCGTCGAGATCGACGCCCAGGGCGACCTGGTGGTCGGTGACCGCCCCGGTCTCGGGATCGTGCTCGACGAGGACCGTGTCGCAGCCACGCGTGTCGGTGGCTGGAGCGCCCGGCTCGACCAGGGGACCGTCGTCTACGAGGAGGGCCCCTGATGAGGACCACGGCAGCCGTCCTCCACCACGTCGGGCAGCCGCTGGAGCTCACCGAGCTCGAGCTGCGCGATCCGGGGCCGGGGCAGGTGCAGGTCCGGATCCGGGCGACGGGGGTGTGCGCGTCCGATCTGCACATCCTCGACGGTCGCCTGCCGAAGCCACTGCCGGTGGTGCCCGGTCACGAGGCGGCCGGCGAGGTGGTGGCGGTCGGCCCCGGCGTCGACGATCTGGCGATCGGCGCGCAGGTGGTGCTCTCGATCCTGCCGCGCTGCCTGGCGTGCGACGCCTGCCGTGCCGGGCGGACCAACCTGTGCTCCTGGGGCGGCGAGCTGGCGGCGACCGGGACCCTCGACGGCCAGCTGACCGGCTGGCACCTCGACGACGGCTCGTCCGTCCACCACTTCAACGGGGTCTCGTCCTTCGCCACCGAGGTGCTGGTGCCGCGGTCGGGTGCGGTCGAGGTCGACCCCGCCGTGCCGGCTGCCGTCGCGGCGCTGCTCGGCTGCGCGGTGTCCACCGGCGTCGGCGCGGTGCGCAACGCCGCACAGGTGCGGCCCGGCCAGACGGTGGCGGTCATCGGGTGCGGCGGTGTCGGGCTCAACGTCGTCCAGGGGGCCAGGATGGCCGGGGCGAGCCGGATCGTGGCCGTCGATGTCGACGACGACAAGCTCGCGCTCGCCCGTCGGTTGGGCGCGACCGACACCGTCGATGCCCGCGGCGACGCGGTCCGCACGACCGTGACGGCGCTGGTCGACGGTGGGGTGGACCACGCCTTCGATGCCATCGGGCGGCCCGAGGCGCTCGGGGACGCCTTCGCCGTCACCGCGCCGGGCGGCACCGCTGTCGCGGTCGGGCTCTACGCGACCGACGCGCAGGTCACCCTCCCGGCTTTCCCGCTGGTGGGTGAGCGCCGACTGGTCGGCACCTACCTCGGCGGCGTCGACCCGCACGTGGACATTCCGCGCCTCGCGGCCGACCACCTCGGTGGCCGGCTGCGCTTGAGCGACCTCGTCGTCGAGCGTCCCTTCGACGAGGTCAACGACGCGCTCGACGAGCTGCGGGCAGGTCGTGTCCTGGCGCGGCAGGTCCTCACCGTGGACTGATCGCTGCGACCCGCGGGCACGGCCGATGGGTGTGCGGTGGGCGTGGCAACCTGTGCGTGGCGCACGCCCTGCGCGCGGCCCTGGTTGCGCCCGCGGCTGCACAGCCGACATCATGTGTGCATGCGTGACGTGAGCAGCCCCGTTCTCGACCCGGCCGACGCCGGGCGGGGGCTCCGCCACGCGCTCCAGGCCCTCCTGCTGGGCCTCGTTCTGCTGCTCGTCCTTTGATGCCGCGGCGCCGTCCCAAGTCCCCACCACGACGGCGACGCGGAGATCAGCACCCGGGGATCGTGCACAACCCACCGGTAGAGGACGAGCCCCCGTCACACACGGCGGGGCAGGAGCAGACCCATGGGAACCCCTGTCGATACCCAGCAGGTGACCGCTGCGCTCGGCAGCGACGTCACGATCTTCGACACCACGCTTCGCGACGGCGAGCAGTCGCCGGGCATCTCGCTCGACGCGCGTGAGAAGGTCGAGATCGCAGAGCAGCTCGCCCGGCTGAGCGTGGACGTGATCGAGGCCGGCTTCTCGGCTGCGTCACCGGGCGACTTCGACGCGGTCAAGGCGGTCGCCGAGGTGGTCGGCAACGCACCGCGCGGCGCGGCCGGGCCGGACGGCTCCGAGGGCGGGACCGACGGCCGCGAGCCGCCGGTGATCGCCGCGCTGGCACGGGCCATGCCCGGCGACATCGAGACCGCCGCCAAGTCGATCGCGCCCGCCAAGCACCATCGCATCCACACCTTTCTGTCCACCTCCGACATCCACCGCAAGTACATGCTGCAGTCGTCGGAGGACGAGATCCTCCAGCAGACCATCCGTTCGG
>SKSM01000143.1 GCA_007122985.1 Nitriliruptoraceae bacterium
CGGCGCTCAGCCGCCGAGCGCCGTGCGTGCCACCTCGACGTCCGGTCCGAGCGCGAACGCGACGTCCGTGCCGTCACAGTCGAGGGTCATGGCGTCGCCCGGCCCTTCGAAGGTCTGCGCATCGGCGGTCGGCTGCCCGTCGGCGACGCTGGCGTACCAGTCCGGCACCGCGTCGCAGATGCGCGCGGCAGCGGCGTCGTCGGCGAACGTCCAGCCGACGGCGACCGCGACGTCGTCACCGTCCTCGAAGCCCGCCAGCCGACCGCCGCGCCAGGCGGTGATCAGCTCCGGCGACGCGTCGTGCCCCTCGGCGAGCTCCAGCAGCAGCGCCACCTCGAACGCCCCCCACGTCCAGTCCGCCAGCGACGCGTAGCCGTCGGGGGCGGCACCGACCTCGACGGGCTCCGGGGTGAAGCCCTCCTCGTAGAGGCTGGGGTCGAAGACCTCCACCATCGTGCCCGGCGGGTCCTCGAGCGCCCGGTCGAGCGCAGGCAGCCCCGCGTCGCGGGTGATCTCGGCGACGAACGGCGGCCCCGCGACGTACGGCGTCACGAAGTTCTCCAGCAGCGCCCGCGGCAGCGCCTGCAAGGTCTCGAGCTGTTCCTGCCCGATCCGCTGCTCCTCGGCCATGCGCTCCTGGCGCTGCGCCTCGCTCAGCTGGCCGGCCGCCCACTGCTCCTGGAGGCGGACCGCGTCGCCCTCGATCACCGAGCTGAACGCCATCCGCCCGTCGGGGTCGCCGTCGAACTCCTCCAGAACGGTGAGGTCAACGAACTGATCCTGCAAGGCGTGGACCACCTCGTGCGCGACCGTCACGCGATCGAGCGGTGACAGGCCGTCCTCGTCGCCGACGATGTAGGCCCGTCCCTCCTCCGGCCGGTAGATCCCCGCCACGCCGGCTTCGACGAGCTCCTCGTTGAGCTCGAGCAGATCGGCGTCCTCCGGGATCTGGTGCAGCGCCTTCGCGATCGCCTCGCTGCGTGCGAGTCCCTCGAGATCGTCCGCCGCGTCCTCCAGCGCGATGTCGATGATCTGCTCGGAGCTGACGACCTCGAGCGGGATGTCGTCCTCGACCGGCAGCTCGCGCAGATCGGCGACCTGCTCGACGATCTCGTCGAAGAGACGGGCGACGTCATCGTCCTCGGCGCGGTCGTCCCCCGGGTCGTCGACCCGGTCGTCGACGGACTCGTCGGCGGATTCGTCGGCCATCGCATCGGGATCGTCCGGATCGTCGGGTCCGTCCGGCGGCTCGGGCCTGCCCGGCGTGCAGGCCGCGACCGCCAGTCCGAGAGCGACGACCACCAGCACCGGACCGAGCCGGCGCCAGCGCCGTCCGGCCAGGTGCCGAGGCTGCGATACATCAGGCACGGTCAGCTCCAGACCGGGTGGGCGGGGCGAGCCCGGTGTCGCGGGTGAGCTCAGTGTGACGGTCGCGCCGGACCGCCGACCAGCCGACGCCGACCCCGGGCCGCTACCGCGAGCCCGCGCCCGGCTTGCCGGGCGCTGAGCGCACGCAGTCGTCGTTGGCGGCGTCCGACGGCTGCAGGCGGGGAAGGAAGCCGGGGACCGGCACGGGGTCGCTGGTCCCGTCCCGTCGGGACCGGGAGCCCTTCCGCGCGACCCGGCGACAGGGAAGGCTCACACTGCTGGCGTCTGTGCCCTGCACCCGACGTGCGTCGGCGAGGAGTCGCTCGTGGAGGTGAGCCCGGTCCCCGTCCCCGGCCGCGACCCGCGCTCGCTGGACGCCTACACCCCCACCGAGGTCGCCCAACGGGTCCGCACCGCCGGGGTCGAGGATGCGCGTCGTGGTGTGGTCCAGACGCTCGCACTGGGCCTGATCGGCGGATCGATGCTCGGTTTGGCCGCCGCCGCCTCGACGGCGGCGATGACCGAGAGCCCCGCGGGCTACGGCCTGACCCGGGTGGTCGGCGGCCTGGTCTTCGGACTCGGACTCGCCCTGGTGATGACCGGCGGCGGTGAGCTGTTCACCTCGAACAACCTCATCTCCATGGCCTGGGTCTCCCGGCAGGTCCGCACCTCGGAGTTGGCGCTCAACTGGGTCGTCGTCTACATCGGCAACGCGATCGGGACGGCGAGCATCCCGGTGCTGCTCCACATCGGTGGCGCCTACGGCGGGGGCGACGACGCGTTCGGTGGTCGTGCGCTGGTGACAGCGGCAGCCAAGCTCGGTCGGGGCTTCGAGCAGGAGATCGCCCTCGGAATCATCGGCAACACCCTGGTGTGCATGGCGGTGTGGCTGTGCTTCGGAGCACGCAGCACCACCGACCGCATTCTGGCGTGCATCCTGCCCATGGCCGCATTAGTGGCTCTCAACGCCGACCACGTGGTGGCCAACCTCCACTACCTCACGGCCGGCCTGCTGCTGCGCACCGACCCCGGCGCCGTCGCCGCGTCAGGACTGGATGCGGAGGCACTCGAGCAGATCTCGGTCATGGCTGCGCTGGGCAACCTCGGTGCCGTGACGATCGGCAACGTCATCGGCGGCTCGGTGCTGGTCGCGGCTGTCTACTGGTTCGTCTACCTGCGACCCGCCGACAAGGCGGCACGCGCAGCGGGCGAGGGGCCGGCCGCGAACGCAGACGGCAGCGCCGTGCAGGCCACGACCGGCGACGGTCCGGACCACGGCAGCCCGCCCGACGGCGCGTCGGGCCGTGACCAGCCGGCCGCCCCGGACAGCGACGACGACTCCTCCCGATAGACCCGGCAACAATGCCTCCTGCTCGACCCCGACGACCCCCGACCCCCCGACCATCCGACGTCCCGACATCCACGAGGAGACCACGGTGTCCAGTCCCTCAGCAGCACACGACATCGAGGTCGCGGCGCCCAAACGCTGGCACGCGCTCGAACCCGACGAGGTGGTGGCCGAGCTCCAGACCGACCCCCGCGACGGTCTCGTCGCAGCAGAGGCCACGGCCCGGCTCGAGCAGTACGGCCCGAACGAGCTCGGCCGTGACGAGCCACGCGGCAACCTCGAGATCGTCCTGGCGCAGTTCAAGAGCCCGCTGATCTACATCCTGCTCGTCGCGGCCGTGGTCACCATCGCGATCGAGGAGTACACCGACGCCGGTGTGATCGCGGCGGTCCTGGTGATCAACGCGGTCATCGGCTTCATCCAGGAACGCAAGGCCGACCGGTCGGTGCACGCCCTGATGGAGCTGGCGGCCCCCAAGTCAGCGGTCGTGCGTGACGGCCAGGAGCACGAGCTCGAGTCGACCGAGCTGGTGCCCGGCGACATCGTGCTGCTGACCTCCGGCACCCGGGTACCGGCCGACATCCGGCTGGTTCGGACCACCTCGCTGGAGGTCGACGAGTCCCTGCTGACCGGCGAGAGCCTGCCGGTGCGCAAGACGACCACGCCCGACGACGCGGACGCACTCGCGGCCGACCGCTCCAGCATGGCCCACATGGGCTCGTCGGTCGCCAGCGGCCGCGGACGCGGCGTGGTGGTCGCGACCGGCGCGGCGACCCAGCTCGGCGCGATCGCCGAGAGCATCCGGCAGGAAGAGCAGCCCCAGACACCGCTGCAGCAGCGCATGCACCGGTTCGCCAACATCATCGCCGTGGCCGTGCTCGGCTCCACGGTCGTCGCCTTCCTGCTCGGTCTCTCACTCGGCGAGCCGATCGACGAGATGTTCCTGACCGCGGTGGCGCTCGCCGTCGCGGTCGTGCCCGAAGGACTGCCGGTCGCGTTCACCGTCGCGATGGCGCTCGGCGTACGGCGTATGGCCCAGCGCAACGCCATCATCCGCTCGCTGCCGGCGGTCGAGACACTCGGCAGCACCGACGTGATCGGCTCCGACAAGACCGGCACACTCACCGCCAACCGCATGACGGTTCTGCGGGGCTGGACCGCCGACGGCTGGGTCGCGCTGCACCGTGAAGGCGATGACCAACCGCCGCCCGACGTCGAGGACGCGGGCCACCACCTCGACGACCATCCCGAAGGTCCGTTCGCGGCGACGCTGCGCACCGGCGTGCTGAGCAACGAGTCCGACCTGATCATCGACGGCGAGGTGGTGGTCGAGCATCGCGGTGACCCCACCGAGTCGGCACTGCTCGAGGCGGCCCACGCCCTGGGCCACTCACCGCGGCAGTTGCGCGACGACGCCGACGTGCGTGCGACCGTCCCGTTCGAGTCCGAGCGGCGCTACGCCTACGTGGTGGTCGACGAGGACAGCGGCCCGGTCCTGCGCCTCAAGGGCGCGCCGGAACGGGTGCTGGAGATGTGCACCACCGTGCGCGACGCGGACGGCGTACGCGCCGTCGACGTCGACGAGATCCTGGCCGCGGCCCAGGAGATGGCCGAGATGGGCCTGCGCGTGCTCGCGATGGCCGAGCGTCGCCTCGGCGGCAGCGCTGACGACGTCGACGCGGAGGACCCACCCCCGCCCGGCGAACTGACCTTCACCGGACTGCTCGGCATGCAGGACCCCCCGCGGCCGGGTGTGCGCGACGCCATCGAGCGGTGCCGTCATGCCGGCATCCGGGTCGTGATGATCACCGGCGACCACGCAGCCACCGCGGGGGCCATCGCCCGCGACCTGCGCATCACCGACGGCAACGCCACAGCGCTGACCGGCGGCGAGGTCGAGACGATGAGCGACGAGGAGCTCGAGCAGGCGGTCGTCGACATCGACGTCTACGCACGCGTCGCGCCCGAGCACAAGCTGCGGGTCGTCCGCGCCCTGCGGTCCCACGACCAGGTCGTGGCCGTCACCGGCGACGGCGTCAACGACGGACCGGCCCTCAAGGCCGCCGACATCGGCGTGGCGATGGGCCAGTCCGGCACCGACGTCGCCCGTGAGGCCAGCGACATGGTGCTCACCGACGACGCGTTCGTCTCCATCGCCAACGCGGTCGAGGAGGGCCGGGTCGTCTTCGACAACGTCCGCAAGGTGACCTACTTCCTGCTGTCGACCGGCGCCGCTGCGATCGTGGCGATCATCACCTCGATCGCCGCCGGGATGCCGCTGCCCTACGTCCCCGCCGCCCTGCTGTGGCTGAACGTGGTCACCAACGGTCTGCAGGACGTCGCACTCGCCTTCGACCCCGGCGAGCCCGACGTGCTCGACCGGCCACCGCGCCGCCGCGAGGAGGGCGTCGTCAACGCCGTGCTGTGGGAGCGGACGGCGCTGACCGGGGTCACGATGGCCGCCGGCAGCCTGTGGCTGTTCCTCTGGGCCATCGACGCCGGGCTCACCGACGCACAGCAGCGTGGCGCGGCGCTGACGACCCTGGTGATCGCCATGGCCGCACACGTCTACAACGCGCGCTCCGAGCGTCGCTCGATCATCCACACCCACGTCCGCGGCAACCGGTTCCTGCTGATCTCCACCATCGTCGCCCTGATCATCCACGTCTCGGCCAGCTACTGGGGGCCGACCCAGCACGTGCTCCAGATCGAGCCGGTCACCGGTGACGGGTGGTGGCGCATCGCCGTGGTCGCGGTGGCCGTGGTGCTCGTCAGCGAGGCCCACAAGGCCGTGCGCTCTCGTCGCGGCGCGTCCGCGAACAACAACACCAACAACCGGGCGGCCCGGACCGCCCAGTGACGTCAACCACCGACCCGGCGGCCATCCGGCCGGGTGAGCTCACCGCGCGGCCGCACCGACCGTACAGGCCTGCTCGCCGCGCAGGCGCGCACGCAGCGCCGCGGCCAGCAGCACCAGCGCGACCACGCCGAGCACCGGCTGGACCGGCCCGAACCAGGTCAGTGCACCGGTGCTGCCGAGCGCGAGCACGACCAGCTTGTTGCACACCGGACAGCCGATCGCAAAGAAGGCGAGCACGGTCGCAAACCCCTCGCGCCCCTCACCGGTCGGCTCGGGCCGGCCGCGCTGACGTACGTAGGTGGCGATCAACAGGCCCGACAGCACCGAGGTGGCGATCCAGACCGGGTAGTGCCACCACGTCGGCGGGGTGACGCTGCGAGCGAACACGCCGTTTGGGACCAGCTCGGTCGGCAGGCCGAGGATCAGCGCCACCGCGGCCGCGCCGATCGCGGCAGCCGCCCAGCGCCGTGCACCCCAGTTCGTCACGTCCTCCCCCGACGCCACGCGCTACCGGTCGTCGGTCGCTGCCCACGCGGCGCACTGCAGCACATCATCTCGCCTCTCCCCCTGCGGTGCTCCGGCCGAGGAGCCCACAAAGGTACGGACAATCGCGGGAGGGTAGCGCCATTCGTCCGGCGTGACATGCCACGCGAACCGCTGTCACCCGGGAGCCTCCGGCGGCGCCTCACGCACCGCCGTGGCGATCCGGCCGGCCACTCGGACGTTTCCGGTGACCACGGCGATGTTCGCCTCCAGGCTGGCCCCGCCGGTCGCCTGTTGCATGTGGTCGAGCAGGAACGGCGTCACCTGTTTGCCGCGCAGACCACGCGCCTGCGCCTCGGCCAGGCCCTCCTCGAGCACACGGTCGTGGAGGTCGCGGTCGAGCTCCGACGCCCGATCGACCGGGTTGGCGACCAGCACGGACCCCGCGAGCCCGAGCCGGAGGGAGGCGGCGAACACCGCTGCGACCTCCTGCGGGGTGTCGACCCGCCAGTCGAGCGTCTGGCCGGAGTCGGTGATGTAGAACCCGGGGAACCGCTCGGTGCAAAAGCCGAGCACGCTGATGCCCAGGGTCTCCATGCGCTCGAGCGTCGCCGGGACATCGAGGATGGACTTGACTCCCGCCGCGACCACCACGATCGGGGTGCGGCCGAGCACCTGGAGGTCCGCGGACTCGTCGAACGTCCGCTCGGCGTCGCGATGGACACCACCGAGCCCGCCGGTCGCAAACACCTCGATGCCGGCGCGGTGAGCGAGGTGGGCCGTCGCGGCCACGGTCGTCGCCGCCGAGCCGCCTCCTGCCAGCACGTGGGGCAGGTCGCGGGTACTGGCCTTGACG
>SKSM01000195.1 GCA_007122985.1 Nitriliruptoraceae bacterium
CGCTCGGCAGCTTCGTCGTCGAACGCGACGGCCACCCCGTCCCGGCGTCGGCCTGGGGCTCGCGCAAGGCGCGGGAGCTGCTCAAGATCCTGGTCGTCCGGGAGGGACGCGCCCTGCCCCGAGAGGAGCTCGCCCACCTGCTGTGGCCGGACCAGGCGTACGCCACGGTCTCCAACCGGCTGTCGGTGGCGCTGAGCGTGGTGCGTAGCGTGCTCGGCTCCGACGGGGAGTCGCCGCCGCCCATCGCGACCGACGACGGCACGGTCCGGCTGCTGCCCGACCGGCTCGACGTCGACGTCGCCACGTTCCGCGACCTGGCCGAGAGCGGTCTGCACGCCGCCCGGCGCGGCCACGCCGAGGAAGCGCTCACCCATCTCGCCGGCGCGGAGGACCGCTACACCGGCGACCTGCTCGAAGAGGATCCGGACGCGAACTGGGCCCGTGATCGCCGCACCGAGCTGCGCACGCTCTACATCGATGTCGCACGGACGCTCGCGCGGCTGGTGGCGATCGACGACCCGGAGCTGGCGATGCGCCTGCAGCTGCGCATCCTGGACCGCGATCCCTACGACGAACGGGCCCACCTCAACCTGTGCCTGGCCCTGATGCGTGCCGGCCGGCACGGCGAGGCCGCACAGCGCTACCGGCTCTACCTGGACCGCATGGCGGAGCTCGACCTCCCGGCCGTCCCGTTCGAGGACCTGCGCCGAGAGGTCGACCACAACCGCCAACAGGCCTACGCCAGCTGAGCTCGTCCGCGCACCCCCCCGGTGCCCGACGACCCGCTCAGGCCGCGGGATCGACGACGGGCATCGGCCCTCCGGTGGTGATCGAGAAGCCGTCCTGGTCATCGACGTCGACCACCACGGTCGTGTCGGGGGCGACCTCACCGGTCAGCATCGCACGGGCGAGACCGTCCTCCACCTGCTTGCGGATCACGCGCTTGAGTGGCCGTGCGCCGTAGAGCGGGTCGAAGCCGAGGTCGGCCAGTCGGTCCATCGCCGCCGGTGTCACCTCCAGACCGAGCTCCTGCTCGTCGAGCCGGGCGCGGAGCCGCCCCAGCTGGATGTCGACGATCCGACGCAGCTGGTCGCGGTCGAGCCGGTCGAAGATCACCGTCTCGTCGATGCGGTTGAGGAACTCCGGCCGGAAGTGGCGCCGGACGTCGTTCATCACCCGCTCGCGCAGCTCCTCGGGCACCAACTGCTCGTCGAGGATGTGGGTCGACCCGAGGTTGGAGGTCATGATCACCACGACGTTGCGGAAGTCGACCGTGCGGCCCTGGCCGTCGGTGAGCCGGCCGTCGTCCAGCAGCTGCAGCAGCACGTTGAACACGTCCTGGTGGGCCTTCTCCACCTCGTCGAGCAGGACGACGCGGTAGGGCCGTCGGCGGACCACCTCGGTGAGCTGGCCGCCCTCCTCGTGGCCCACGTAGCCCGGCGGCGCGCCGATCAGGCGCGCGACGGTGTGCCGCTCCTGGTACTCGCCCATGTCGATGCGCACCATCGCGCGTTCGTCGTCGAACAGGAACTCCGCCAGCGCCCGCGCCAGCTCGGTCTTGCCGACCCCGGTCGGCCCGAGGAAGAGGAACGAGCCCATCGGCCGGTCCGGGTCGGCGATCCCGGCACGCGAGCGGCGCACGGCGTTGGCCACCGCCTCGACCGCCTCGTCCTGGCCGACCACCCGGGCATGGAGCTGGTCCTCGAGGTGCACGAGCTTGGCCGCCTCGGTCTCCAGCAGCTTCGCGACCGGGATGCCGGTCCAGCGCGCGACCACCTCGGCGATCTCGTGCTCGGTGACCTCCTCCTCGAGCAGGCGATCCTCGTCGCCGCTGAGCTCCTCGATGCGCTGCTGCGCCGCGTCGACGAGCCGTTCGAGCTCCGGGATGCGCCCGTAGCGCAGCTCCGACGCCCGGGCCAGGTCACCGTCGCGCTCCGCGGCGTTGGCCTGCTCGCGCAGCTGCTCGAGCTCCTCCTTCAGCGAGCGCACCTCGTCGATCGCGCCCTTCTCCCGATCCCAGCGCTCACGCAGCTGCGCGTCGCGCTCGCGCAGCTCGGCGAGCTCGGTGTCCAGATCCTCGAGCCGTGACCGGGCACCGGCGGTCTCCTCCTTGGCCAGGCTCACCCGCTCGATCTCGAGCTGGCGGATGCGCCGGTCGACCTCGTCGATCTCCGGCGGCAGCGAGTCGATCGCGATGCGCAGGCGCGCCATCGACTCGTCGAGCAGGTCGATCGCCTTGTCCGGCAGGAACCGGTCGGTGAGGTAGCGGTCCGACAGCGAGGCCGCGGCGACCAGCGCGTCGTCGGTGATGTGCACCCCGTGGTGCACCTCGTAGCGCTCCTGGAGCCCGCGCAGGATCCCGATGGTGTCCGCCACGGACGGTTCGGCGATGTGCACCGGCTGGAAGCGGCGCTCGAGCGCGGCGTCCTTCTCGATGTTGCGGTACTCGGCCAGCGTCGTGGCGCCGATCATGCGCAGCTGCCCCCGCGCGAGCATGGGCTTGATCATGTTGGCGGCGTCCATCGCGCCTTCGGCCGCGCCGGCGCCCACCACGGTGTGCAGCTCGTCGATGAAGGTGATGATCTGCCCGTCAGAGGCCTCGATCTCCTTGAGCACCGCCTTGAGCCGCTCCTCGAACTCGCCGCGGTACTTGGCACCGGCCACCATCGCCGACAGGTCCAGCTCGACGAGCCGCTTGTCCTCGAGCAGCGTCGGCACGTCCCCCTCGACGATGCGGCGGGCGATGCCCTCTACGATCGCGGTCTTGCCGACACCGGGCTCGCCGATCAGCACCGGGTTGTTCTTGGTCCGACGCACCAGCACCTGGATCGTGCGTCGGATCTCCTCGTCACGGCCGATGACCGGATCGAGCTTGCCGTCACGGGCGAGCCCGGTCAGGTCACGGGCGTACTTCTCCAGCGCCTCGTAGGTCGACTCCGGGTCCTGGGAGGTGACCCGCTGGCTGCCGCGGACCTCCTTGAGCGCGCCCAGGATGGCGTCGCGGTCGACGCCCTGCTCGGCGAGCACCCGCGCGACCCGGTCGTCGTTGCCGGCGATCCCGAGCAGCAGGTGCTCGGTGGAGACGTAGTCGTCGCCGAGCTGCTCGGCCTCTTGTGCGGCAGCCTCGAGCGCCCGCCGCAGCGGTGCCCCGATCGACACCTCACCGGACGCCCCGTAGGCGGCGGCGGTGGAGGCGAGCACCTCCGAGGTCCGGTTGCGCAGCGTCGTCGGGGTGACGTCGAGCCGGCCGAGGATGGAGAGCACCGCACCCTCGGTCTGCTCGAGCAGCGCGAGCAGCAGGTGGGCGGTGCCGACCTCGGGGTGCTTGCGCTCGCGCGCGATCGCCGCCGCGCGCTGCAACGCCTCCTGCGAGGGGTGTGTCAGCGAACTGAAGTCCACCGGTCGACCTCCGACGACGTCCAGCTATCACGGTCCTGCCGGGAACACCAGCAACGGTACGCCGGCCCGGCAGCCCCGTCACGGGGCCCGACACCGTCCGGCGCAGCAAACCTGAGCAGCGCAGCAGCAACACATCGATGCGGGGGCGATGCGCCGCTCGAGCAGCGCGACGACCGACGCCGCGCCCGCCACCGGCTCACCGCGGCGGGGCGATCACCACCGAGGTGGACACGTTGCCGTTGACGTCGACGGCGCGGACCTCGAACCCTTCGGACCCACGACCCGTCGCACCGACCGGGTCCAACGCCACCGCGACCTGCTCGGTGGGCACGGCCGTCCACGCGGGGCGTCGCTCGCGGGATGCGACCACCCGCCACTCGATGCCGGCCACCCCGGCATCAGCGGCGGCGGTCACGGTGAGCGCGTCGTCTGTCACCTCGACGTCCAGCTGCGGCGCCACACCGTCGGTCCAGTCGAACCCCGATTCCCAGGCGACGGCGGCGAGCAGCCGCTGCCCCGCGAACGACGGGTGGAAGAAGTCGACCGTGCTGATGTGCTGCGCTTGGAACCGGTCCAGATCGTGGGTGGCGTCCCAGACGGCCTGCTCGTCGAACCGGCAGCGGACCAACCGCGCACACTCGCGGTCGGCCGCGGCGTTGTATGCCCGGCTGCGCTCACGGACCGCGTCGCGACGCGCCTGGTCGGCCGGTGCGTCGCTGGTCGCCTCGGCCAGCAGCGACTGGCACGGCACCACCGGCGGGAACAGCCCGGCGCCGTTCCACAACGCCACCGCGATCGGGTCGTCGCGCAGCACCTCCCACAACCGGTAGATATCCGGGACGCTGGACAGCTGCACCATCGCCGTCGGGCGCTCGGCGGCGATCAGCTCCAGAGCGTCACGCAGCTGTGCCGCGTAGTCGTCCGCCGAGGTCATCTGCCCGACCGTCGGCCGACACAGGTCGTTGCCGCCGAGCTGGATCGTGATCAGATCGGTGGCCGCCGGCGTGCGCGGCACCTGCTCGACGGCGTGGCGCATCCGCTGGCCCTCCTCGGCCACGTTCGCGCCGACGGCGTCCGGCTCGAGGACCTGCAACCGCTGCAGCACGCTGTCCAGACCCGCAGCGGTGCCGGTCGACCAGGACCGGGCCGGCCGGGGCACGCCCGGCAGCACGTCCAGCAGACCCTCACCCTCGCGGGTCGCGCCCGAGGCCAGCGTGATCGAGTCGCCGACCGCCACCAGCGTCCGCGGCGGATGCGTCGTCGCCGGGGTCGCGCGGGGCCGCGGCGCAACCCAGCCGTCCGCCGGCGGGCGTCCGGTCGTCGGATCGGCGGCCCAGGCGTCCTGGTCGTCCAGCAGCTGCGCCGAGCGGGCCAACAGCGTCGCGACCTGGCCGCGGGAGAGCTCGGCGAAGGTCGCGAACCGGTCGTCGCCGACCCCGGCGACGAGCCCGAGGTCCGTCAGCCGTCCGATCGCGCGGGCATGGGTGTCACCTTGATCCGCGAACGAGCCCCGCCCCCGGTCGGCGAGCCCGACCCCGGCGACCTCCAGCGCTCGGGCGAGCGCGGACGCGGCCGCACCGCGGCTGACCGACTCGCGGGGACCGAACGTGCCGTCGGCCCGGCCGTCCAGGACACCCAAGCCCGCCAACGCGCCGATGGCGGATGCGTGGGTGGTGCCGCGGACGTCGTCGAACGGCGCGCCAGCGTCGCCCGGAGCATCGGCCACCGCGTCGGCCACCCCCGGATCGGCGACCGTCAGGAACCGCAGCAGCAACGCGGCGAACTGCCCGCGGTCGATTCGCCGGTCGGTCCCGAACGTGCCGTCGTCCAGGCCACGGATGACCGCCGCACCATCGTGGTCGGTGTAGAACGTCAGGCAGTCGATCGCCGGTGCGTGGGTGGTGCCGCGGTCAGGGAAGTCGGCCGACCCCGCGGCGGCGCAGACCCGCCCCGGGTCGATGACCGGCGCCGGCGCCGCTTCGGCGGACGCCCCGGACGGCAGCGCCGTCAGGCCCACCGTCACGAGCCCGGCAGCGACCAGCGTGACCCACCGACGCAGCCAGGGGCGCACCACGTCTCACACGTCCGCCGGTCGCTTCTCGGGCGGCGGGACCGGCCGGGCGCGTTCGGCCGTTGGCGACGCACTGCCCTTGCTGCCGCGTTGGGCGGTGCGGCGCCGCCACGGGTGCACCTGCATCTGCGACGGCGGGCTCTTGACGATCTCGAAGCGGTCGCCGGCGGGCTGGTCCTCGATGCGCTCGGCGAGGACGCGCACCATCTCCTCGAGCTCGCTGATCCGCCGTCGGGCGCCCTCGAGCTTCTCGCCGAGCTCGAGCACCACGCGGACCCCGGCGATGTTGAGCCCCTGATCCTGGGTCAGCGTGCGGATGAAGCGCAGCCGCTCCACGTCGCGCCGCGAGTAGCGCCGCGTGCCGCCCTCGGTACGCGACGGGGTGATCAGGCCTTCACGCTCGTAGGCCCGCAGGGTCTGGGGGTGCAGCCCGGCGAGGTCTGCCGCCACCGAGATGACATACACCCCGACCTCGTCGTCGTCCGGCAGCTCGAACGGCTCGTCGGCGGTCGCCGACTGGTCGGTGCCACGCCCGGTCGACCACGACCAGGACCGGCCCTGCTCGTGGGGCTCCAGGTAGCGCTGCTCGGTCGCCACGACGGGCTCCTCGACGTTCAGCTCGGCTGCTCATCGAACAGCAGGCGGTCCCGGGACGAGGTGTCCTCGTGCGTCGCCAACTCCTCGAGCAGCTTCTTCTCGGCACGGCTGGGGTTCGACGGCACCTCCAACCGGACGGTCACCAGCAGGTCACCGGTACCGCCGTCCTTGCGGGGCGCGCCCTGGCCGCGGACACGGAAGGTGCGGCCGCTGCGGGTCCCGCCGGGGACCTTGATCGTCCGCCTGTCGCCGCTGGGGGTCGGCACCGTCAGCTTGGTGCCGAGCACCGCCTCGGTGTAGGTGATCGGCACCTCGACGGTGACGTCGTCGCCCTTGCGTCCGAACAGTGGGTGCGGTTCGACGTGGACGGTCACCAGCACGTCACCGGCCGGACCGCCGTTGACGCCCGGACCGCCCCGGCCCGCCGCGCGGATCACCGCACCGTCACGCACGCCCGCGGGGATCTTGACCGTCAGCTGCCGGGGCTTGACCACCCGCCCGCTGCCCGAGCAGGTCGTGCAGGGCGAGTCGATCGTGCTGCCACGGCCCCCGCAGGAACCGCACGGCTGCGCGAACGAGAACGGCCCCTGATCGACGGTGACCTGGCCGCGCCCCCCGCAGGCGGTGCACGCCCGCGGGCTGGTGCCGGGTGCCGCGCCAGAGCCACCGCAGGTGTCACAGACCCCGTCACCGGTGACCCGCAGCGTCGTGCGCACCCCGGCCAGGGCGTCCTCGAAGGTCAGGTGCACGTCGGCGTGGAGGTCGTCGCCCCGGGTCGCCCGCCGTGGGCGGCCAGCACCGGCCCGGAAGCCGCCGGCGCGTGGGCCGGCCGTGCCG
>SKSM01000343.1 GCA_007122985.1 Nitriliruptoraceae bacterium
CGACCCAGCCGCCAGGGGTCGTTGGCAGCCCCCTGACCACGGAGATGACCCGTTCGTCGGTGGCACCGAGCAGGCTGACCTCGGCGACCGTGGTCCGCCACGGGGCGAACGCACCGGTCAGCGCCAGCGCCCCGCCGGCCGCCGCGCACAGCCCCGCCACGCCGCCGCCACGCAGCAGCAGCCGCAGCGTCAACGCGGCGTCGCCTCGCACGTCCACCTCCCCGCAGCGGCACGGAACCGGTCCGCTCGCGGCACGAAACTACCGTGCGTGAGGGCCTGCGCTAGGGTCGCGTGCATTCCCCCGACGTCCGCTGTCGTCCGTCGTCCTGGAGGCAGACCGTGCCCACGTCCGGCCCGCCGTCACGGCTGGCCGTGCTGGTCTCGGGCAGCGGGAGCAACCTCCAGGCGCTGCTCGATGCGACCGCGGCCGACCCGGGATTCGGCGGCGAGGTGGTGGTCGTCGGCACCGACCGTGAGGACGCCGGGGGGCTCGCGCGCGCCCGTGACGCCGGGGTCGCGACGGTCGTGCAGCCGTTCACCGACCACGCCGAGCGCAGCGACTTCGAGCGTGCGCTGCTGGCTGACCTCGCCCCCTTCGAGCCCGACGCGGTCGTGCTTGCCGGCTTCATGCGCATCCTGTCGTCGACGTTCCTCTCGGCGTGGCCGGACCGCGTGCTCAACACCCACCCCTCGCTGCTGCCGGCCTTCCGGGGCGCCCATGCCGTCCGTGAGGCGTTGGACCACGGGGTCAAGGTCACCGGGTGCACGGTCCACCTCGTCGACGAACAGGTCGACCACGGCCCGATCGTCGCCCAGGAGCCGGTCCCGGTCCGCGACGACGACACGGTGACGTCGCTGCACCGCCGTATCCAGACCGTCGAGCACCGGCTGCTGCCCACCTGTGTCGCGGCGCTGTGCCAGGGCCGCCTCCACCTCGACGGCCGCCATGTGCGACTGACCCCACCGGGCTGAACCGCCCCGGGCGGGCGCGATGCACCGTGCCATGCCCGGTCCGACCCGCGCCCACCGCTCCGCCCGCCGCCAAGGAGACGTCGTGACCACCGCGAGGACCGCCCCGGTCGGCCGTGCCCTGCTCAGCTGCTTCGACAAGTCGGGGTTGGTCGAGCTCGCCCGCGGGCTGCACGCGCACGGGGTCGAGCTGATCTCCACCGGTTCGACCGCCGGGGTGATCCGTGATGCCGGCACCCCGGTCACCGAGGTGGCCGAGCTCACCGGCTTCCCCGAGTGCCTCGACGGCCGGGTGAAGACCCTGCACCCGACGGTGCATGCGGGCGTGCTCGCCGACCGCAACGACCCGGCGCACGTCGCGGAGCTCGCGGAGCTCGGCATCGGTGCGATCGACCTGGTGGTGGTCAACCTCTACCCGTTCCAGGACACCGTCGCCGCCGGCGCACCCGACGCCGACGTGATCGAGATGATCGACATCGGCGGGCCGACGATGGTCCGGGCAGCGGCCAAGAACCACGGATCGGTCGGCGTGGTCGTCGATCCGCGCGACTACCCCCGCGTCCTGGACGAGCTGGCCGAGCACGGCGGGCTCGGCGGTCCGCTTCGTCGGGAGCTCGCCGCCCGGGCGTTCCAGCACACGGCCCGCTACGACGCCGCGGTGGCCAGCTGGTTCCAGCGCGACGAGGACCTGCCAGCGCAGCTCTCGCTCGCGCTGCCCCGGCGTTCGGTCCTGCGCTACGGGGAGAATCCGCACCAGCAGGCCGCGCTGTACGGCTTCGACGCCGAGGCCGGCGCTGTGGCGACCGACGGCGGCATCGCCGCAGCAGAGCAGCTGCACGGCAAGGAGCTGTCGTACAACAACCTGCTGGACACCGACGCCGCCTGGGGCATGGTCGTCGACGTCGACGAGCCGTGTGTCGCGATCATCAAGCACACCAACCCGGCCGGGTTCGCCATCGCCGACGACCTCGCCCGCGCCTACGACCGTGCGCTCGAGGGCGACCCGGTCAGCGCCTTCGGCGGCATCGTCGCCGCCAACCGCCCGATCGATCCGGCCACCGCCGAACGGATCAGTGAGCTGTTCGTCGAGGTGGTGATCGCGCCCGGTTTCGAGCCGACGGCGCTGGCGACCCTGTCGGCCAAGCGCAACGTCCGGCTGCTGCTGATGCCGGCCGCCAACCGTCAGCGCGGCGGCTGGCAGCTGCGCAGCGTCGCCGGGGGCCTGCTCGTCCAGCAGGCAGACGTCGGCCCGGAGCCGTGGTCGGACTGGCAGGTGGTCACCCGGGTCGAGCCCGACGAGGCGACCCTGGCCGATCTGCGCTTCGCCTGGTTGGCGGCGAAGCACGTCAAGTCCAACGCGATCGTGCTCGCCAGCGACGGTCAGCTCGTCGGGGTCGGGGCCGGACAGATGAGCCGGGTCGACTCGGTGCGCCTGGCCGTCGAGCGCTCGGGCGAGCGTCACGTCGGCGCGGTGCTGGCAAGCGACGCGTTCTTCCCGTTCCGCGACGGTCCGGATGCCGCCGCTGCGGCCGGTGTCCGCGCGATCGTCCAGCCCGGTGGCTCGGTCCGCGACGACGAGGTCGTGGCCGCCGCCGACGAGCACGAACTGCCGATGGTGTTCACCTCCCGGCGCCACTTCCGTCACTGACCCCGACTCGTCCTGCCCCGCGACCACCCGACCCCCCGACCACCCCGAACACCTGTGAACCCCCGAACATCCGAGCACTTCGAAGGAGGGCCCCGTGTCCGCATCCATCATCGACGGCAAGGCGCTCGCACAGCAGGTGCGGGCACGCATCGCCGACGACGTCACCAAGCTCAAGGCCGACCACGACGTCACCCCCGGACTCGCGGCGGTGTTGGTCGGTGAGGATCCGGCCTCGCAGGTCTACGTCGGCATGAAGCACAAGGCGTCGGAGGCCGCAGGCATGCACTCGCGCCAGATCGTGCTGCCCGACGACACCTCGCAGGAGGACCTCGAACGCGCCGTCACCGACCTCAACGAGGACGAGGACATCGACGGGATCCTCGTGCAGCTGCCGCTGCCGGATCACCTCGACGCCCGCCCGGTGCAGGAGCTGATCGTCCCGGCCAAGGACGTCGACGCCCTCAACCCCTACACCGCCGGTCGGCTTGCCGTCGGCGACCCCACCTTCTTCTCGTGCACGCCCTACGGGGTGCTCGAGATCCTGGCCCACACCGGGGTGGAGATCGCCGGTTCGAACGTGGTCATCGTCGGACGCTCCAACCTCGTCGGCCGCCCGCTCTCGGTGATGCTGACGCTCAAGGGGCGTGACGCCACGGTCACCCTCGCCCACTCCCGTACCCGTGATCTCGCCGCGGTCTGCCGGTCCGCCGATGTGATCGTGGCGGCCGTCGGGCGCATCGGACTGATCACCGCGGACATGGTCCGCCCCGGTGCGGTCGTGATCGACGTCGGCACCAACCGTGACGACAACGGCAAGCTCGTCGGGGACGTGGACTTCGACGGGGTCGTCGAGGTCGCCGGCGCCATCACACCGGTGCCCGGTGGGGTCGGGCCGATGACGGTGACGATGCTGCTGCAGAACACCCTCGAGGCGGCCCGCGGCCGTCGGGGTCTGCCGCAGCGCTGACCTGCTGCGGCGGTGGTCCCCGGTGCTGCGGCTACCGAGGTGTGGCCACCCCGCCGATCGCCGGTGAGGCCGGGCCGCCTCCCGGGAAGCGCCACGGCCTGACCTCGTCGACCACGAAGCCGTGGTCGGCGAGCGCCGTCAGGGTGTCGCGTGTGAGGTGGCAGCCGCGTGCGAGTGTCCTCCAGGCCGGTTCGAGCGCGCACTGCACCCTGGCGAGACCCGGCCGGCCGGCGGCGACGTGCTCGAGCACCAGCAGCCGGCCGTCGGCGCGCAGCACGCGTCGCAGCTCCTGGATCGAACGCTGCAGATCATCGACGCTGCACAGCACCAACGTGGACACCACGGCGTCCACCGAGGCGTCCGGCAGCGGCAGCGCCTCCGCGGGCGCCTCGATCACGTCGATGTCCAGATCCGGACGGGCTGCGGCGGCGGCACGCAGCCGCCGCGCCATCGCGGGCGATGGCTCGAGCGCGGTGACGTGGTCGACCTGGGCGTCGAGGTGGCGCAGGTTGGCCCCGGTGCCGGCCCCGACGTCCACGACGTGTCCCCGCAGCCCCGCCAGCAGCTCACGACGGCGACGTGCCAGCACCCGGTCCTCGACGCGCGACATGACCGGGTCATAGGCCGCGGCGAAGATGCGATCGAGGAGGGACACGCACGTCTCCGGTCGGGCGTCGGGCGGCCCGCCCGGCCACCGTGTGGGGGCTGGCGGGTGGCGGGTGGTGCCGCCACCGTAGCTAGGATCGGGCCGACCCCTCCCGTCCTGCCAGGAGCCATACCATGAGCTCGCCCGTTCGTGTCAGCGTCACCGGTGCGGCCGGCCAGATCGGCTACGCACTGGTGTTTCGCATCGCCTCCGGCCAGATGTTCGGTCCGGACACCCCTGTCGAGCTGCGCATGCTGGAGATCACGCCGGCGCTGCAGGCGCTCGAGGGTGTCGCGATGGAGCTCGACGACTGCGCCTTCCCGCTGCTCTCGGGGATCGAGCTCACCGACGCTGCCGAGACCGCGTTCGACGGCACCGACGTCGCCTGTCTCGTCGGGGCGAAGCCGCGCGGTCCCGGCATGGAGCGTGCCGACCTGCTCAAGGACAACGGGGCGATCTTCACCTCGCAGGGGCGCGCGCTCGGCAACGCGGCGTCGGACCTCAAGGTCGCCGTGGTCGGCAATCCTGCCAACACCAACGCCCTGATCACCGCCGCCAACGTCGAGGGCGTCGACGCCCGGCGGATCACCGCCATGGTCCGCCTCGACGAGAACCGGGCGAAGACCCAGCTTGCGAAGAAGGCCGGCGTGCCCGTGCAGGAGGTCACCAACCTCGCGGTGTGGGGCAACCACTCGCCGACGATGGTGCCCGACTTCGACAACGCCCGGATCGGGGGACGGCCGGCGACGGAGGTCATCACCGACCGCGCGTGGCTCGAGGGCGAGTTCCTGACCACCGTGCAGCAGCGCGGTAAGGCGATCATCGACGCGCGCGGCGCGTCGTCGGCGGCCTCCGCCGCCAACGCGCTGGTGGACCACGTCCGCAACTGGTGCGGCGGGACGCCCACGGCCGAGGGCGACTGGGTGTCGATGGCGGTCGCCTCCGACGGTTCGTACGGCGTGCCCGAGGGGCTGATCTCGGGCTTCCCGGTCACAACGGACGGGGCGGGCTCCTACCAGATCGTCCAGGGCCTCGAGCTCTCCGACTTCACCCAGGCCAAGCTCGACGCCACCGTGGCCGAGCTCCAGGAGGAGCGCGAAGCCGTCAAGGACATGCTCTGATCCGTGGCGGGGCCGACGGCCGCCGCCGGCGGGCGCGGCTCAGAACGGTAGAGGGTCCGACCGGTCCGCGTCGGGCGGGTCGGGACCATCCGCACCGAGCTGGTCGGACCGGGGTCGATGCGAGCGGGGCGGCGGCCGGCTCCGGGCCGCGGACGCGGCCAGGTCACGCCGCACGGTCGGTGGCAGGGCTTGCGGCAGTGTGCGGACGGTGAGCCCGCTGCGCGGGTGGTACCAGGTCCGGGTGCCGTCGGTCGCCTGTTCCGCGCGCCAGCCCTCGCGCTCCTTCGAGCGGTTGTGGTGGGCGCACACCGGTGCGAGGTTCGCCACGTCGGTGTGGCCGCCGGCACCGCCGTCGGGTGGCCACCAGGGCCGGGCGTGGTCCAGGTCGCACACCCGCGCCGAGGTGCGGCAGGTGGGCGCACTGCAGGTGCTGTGGCCTGCGAGGACGGCGTCGGCGAGCCAGTCGGGTGCGACCCGCGTGCGCCGGCCGACGCCGAGCACGGCACCGGTGTCGTCGAGCACCACGGTCCGCAGGTCCGCGCCGCGCTCGTGCACCAGGCGGCGGATGGTGCCGGCGTCGGCCCACATCCGGCCACCGGTGAGCGTGGTGAGCAGGTCGCCGGGGAGCTGATCGCGGTCGAGCAGCGTCGACAGATCCACGCGGATCAGCAGCTGTGGCCGGTTGGCAGCCCGACCGCCGCCGTCGGTGTCGACCGCCGTGCCGGTGAGCAGGTCGATCAACCGCGTGGCGCGGGCGCGTCCGACCCCCGCGTGATCCCACCGGCCAGGACGGGCGGTGCCGCGCCCGCCGTCGGCGGGTGCACCAGCGGGGTCGAGACCGGTGTCGGCGTCAGCCGGGTCCCCGTCCCGCCCACGGTCGTGGTCGGTGGGGCTCGGGGGTGCGAGCGCCGCGTCGAGGGTGGCGAAGTTGACGGCGCCGAAGTCGCCGAACACCTGCCCGCCGGTCCCGTCGAGACGTGGCTGCAGGGCGAGGAACTCCTCCGGCTCGCGCGCGGGCTCCGGCGAGGGCGCGGCGGCGGACTCCTGTGCTGTGACCGCCATGCCGACGACGTGGACGAGGTCGTCCGGGTCGGTGGGGGCGCCGCCCGGGCGCAGCGCGTCGGCGACGGCCTGGTCGATCCCGTCGTCGAGGTGGCGGGGTGTGCGCACCACCCGCAGCACCACCGCGCGGACCTGCGCCCAGCTGACGGTGGCGTCGACGAGGAACGCCGCGCGCAGCGTGGGCAGGCGGCGCAGGACCTCGCAGGCGGTCAGCAGCATCCGGCGGTCGGCGTGGGTGCGGCCGACGGCGACGGCCAGCCACTGGTCGATCGCCACGCCGGTGGCGGCTTCGGCCAGGTCGTGCTCGGTGAGCGTGAGCAGCCCCGATAGGAGCTGGGCGACCAGCCGGTCGACCGCCCGTGCCGCCGCCAGCACCTGTCCGAGCTCGGGCACCTCGGCGAGGACGGGGAACTCGCGTGCGAGCCGGTCGTCGACCCCGACCGACGGTGCGGGCATGCCGGTGGCGCGGCTGCTGGCGCCGTCGCCGCA
>SKSM01000040.1 GCA_007122985.1 Nitriliruptoraceae bacterium
CGTCGCCCGGGTCCGCGCCCAGCACCGCCAGAAGCGCACCCTGATGTCGCTGCTGGCCGACGCCGGGCTCGGCCCGGCCGACGGTCTCCTCGGCGCCTAGGTGTTCGCAGCGGCTCCCCACCGCGTCGGCTGCGGCGCGAGCCCGGAACGGCCTCGGCGGACCTCGGCGTCCATGGGCTGTCGCTGGGATGCTCGGATTCAGCGCGGCCCGTCAGCGACCCGTTCGGCGGTCAGGGACCGCATCCGTTGCAGCGCACGGGTGTAGAAGCGCTTCTGGGTGGATCGTCCGAAGAGCGCGAAGCCGGCGCGCACGATCGGGTTCTGGATCGGCCCGCGCTGCGAGTACGCCGAGATGCGGAACTCCACGCGTCCGTCCTCGAGGTACTTCACCACCTCGTAGTCCATCTGCCCGCGCTCGAGATGGCCCTCCAGGGTGCGGTAGTGCCAGGCGAAGCGGTGCACGGCAACGCCGTCCACCTCGTCGGGACCGTCGAACACACCCCCGATGCGCACCCCCATCGGGAAGCGCAGACCGAGGAAGCGACCGACGAGCAGCATGTCTCGTCCGTCGAAGGGCGTCGCCGCGTCGTAGACCGCCCGTACCAGTTCGGGGTCGGCCACCTCATAGCTGCGCAGCAGGTCGCACGCGATCTCGAACTGGCCACCGGGCCGCGGTGGGCCGGGGGCCTCCGCCGGCAGTTCGGTGTGTCGCCGGTCGACCTGCCACCTCGGGTCGGCAGCGGCGTCCTCCCACGCCATCGGCTCGAAGTTCACGTCCCTGCCGCGGAGGTCGTCGTGCGCACGCACCGCCCACGCGGGAAGGGGCGCGGTCTGGACGATCCGCTGGGCACCGCTCACTGATCGGGTTCGAAACGACGGGTGGTCGAGGCCGTGTTGCTCATCCGCACACCACCGCTGACCGCAGCCACACGCCGACAGAACTGCGCCCACATGTGCATCTGCACCTCGCGTCCGATCACGAACCGCCCGTACAGCAGGTCGAAGAGCGGGTCCCCGCTCCGTGCCCACGACTCGATACGGAACTCGAGGAAGCCGCGAGCATCCGTGGTGGTCCTGAACTCGATCTCCCCCGCTTCCATGTGCCCTTGCAACGTCGCGAACCGGAACGATGTCGGGGTGCGCTCGATCACCCGTACCGGGCCGTCCCATGGACCGGGCAGGCGAACGATCAGCTCGTCACCGACCTGCAGGTCGTGGGCTGGCTCGCCGCTGAAGGTCTCGAAACTCGCCATCTCGGTGGGCGTGACCTGGTTCGGCCCCTCGAGGATGAGGCTGATCAGCTCCTCCCCGCTCAGCGTTTCGTCGGTGACGAAGACCCAGTAGCTGCGGTGGTACAGCGGGCCGATGCCGGCATCGGGGCGCTGCAACGTGGCCGGATCGCCCGGCAGGTCGCGTTCGAAGTCGGGTGGCTCTCCCGGATCCTGCTGCCGGTCGCGGCGGTAGGTCGGGATCCGCTGGACGACATAGCGCAGGAGGGTGACCACCAGGTCCAGACACCAGTGGGCGACACGGCGTAGCGTGCTGGGCGTCGGGATCGAGCGGCCGGCTGTGACCATGCGCTGCCTCGCTCAGTGGGAGGATCGAACGATGGCGAACCGTACAACCGCCCTGACCGTGCTCCACGACGTTGGGCTGGCCGCCTGGTTCGGCGGCGCATGGATGGGTGCCGTCGGCCTCAACGGTGCCACGATCGAGGTCGACGACCACACCCAACGCACCCGGGTAGCCAACGCCGGCTGGTTCCGCTGGGCGCCCGTCGCCGGAGCGGCGCTGCTGGCGCATGTGTCGACCGCCTACGCGCTCGGTCGGCTCATCCGCACCCCGGCTGGTCGCGGTCAGGGATCGGCCGGCCTCCGCCGGTTCCGCACGGCGGTGACCCTCGCGGCGATGATCTCGACGGCCGAGACCGGCGTGTCCGGACAACGTGTCGTGCGCGGCGGCGACGTCCCTGTCGCGACGGCAACCATCCCCATCGCCGCCACGCCCCCTGACGTGGCGGCCGCCCAACGGCGTCTGCGCGTCGCCCAGTGGCTGGTGCCTGCGTTCACTGGTGCGATCTTCGTGCTGGAGGCGATCCAGCGTGAGCCGGGGCCGCACGATGCGGCGAGGGCTGACGGAGCCGTCTGAACTCCACGTCCCGGGCACCGAGACAGGTTCAGCGGTCAGGTCCTGGGAGATCTCCTGTCCGTCAACGGGGACACCTCGTGTCCACCAACGGGGAGGTCTCGTGACCGCCGACGGGGAGGATGCCGTGTCCGCGCACATCCCCGCCGGTGTGGCGTCGGGTCGAGGTGGCGCCCGATCTTGGGCCGGACGACCTGCATGAGTTGCTGCAGGTGGTGTTCGACTGGGAAGACGACCACCTGTACCGGTTCACCACCGGACCGCAGCGGGGTGCGGCGTTCGCGTCTCGCCGAAGCCGTCGATGACGACCCGGCGGTTCCGACCTGGGACGTCCGGGTCGACGAGCTGCTCGCCGAGGCGGGCGAGCGGCTGCAACGGTTCAGGCCAGGGCTTCGACCTGCAGTGCCAGCCAGACCGAGGTCCAGTGGGCAGCGACCGCGACCACCGTGAGCGCGTGGAACAGTTCGTGGAACCCGAACACGCGGGCCCACGGGTCGGGGCGCTTGCGGGCGTAGACGACCGCCCCGAGCGTGTAGGCCACGCCACCGGCGATCACCAGGCCCGTGACGATGGGCGACAGCCGCAACAGAGCGGGCAGCAGCAGTACCGACACCCACCCGAGGACCACGTACGGGGTGGCGATGACCCACGGGCGGGCGTGGATCCAGATGTTGGCGATCGCGATGCCGGCGGCCGCGCCAGCCCAGATGGCGGCCAGCATGCTGGTGCGGAACCACCCGTCGGTCGCGACCAGCAACAGCGGCGTGTAGGTGCCGGCGATGCACAGGAAGATCGCCGAGTGGTCCGCCCGACGCAGCCCCCGCCTGGCTGTCTCGCCCCACTCGGGCACGTGGTAGACGGCGCTGACAGCGAGCATCGCTCCGACGCCGATGAGGTAGACCACGACCGTCAACCGGGGCGCGCCGCTCTCGGCGACCGACCACAGCCAGGGTGCGCTCGCGGCGAGGAGCACCAAGGCCCCGGCATGGAGCTTCCCCCGCAGGAGGGGACGCGCCTGCTGCGCAGCCGAGGTGTCGGGCGAACGCTCGGACATCGCGTGGTCTGAACGAGGACGGGTTGTACGAACGAGGGCCCCTCTCGGCCACCGGAGAACGTTACGTTACCGTAACTTCGAAGCTCCGCGCCTGGCCGATCCACCGGGCTGGGTCCACCGCCAGCGTGGGCTGACACGCCACACAACCACAGCGCATCACCTACCGTCGGGACCGTCCGTCCACCACGACCTGGACGCGGTGGGAAGCCGCCGCCGGTTGCTGCGCCAGCTCAGCGGCACCTGGCATCTCCTCGTCGCACCAGCATCCGCGATCGCTGCGCCACGGAAGTCGTTTCGATGGGAACCACCCCCAACTCCCCGGGCGTCTACGTCGATGAGGTCCCCAGCGTCGGCCGCACCATCGCGGGCGTCGACACCTCCGTCACGGCCTTCGTCGGTCGAGCACGATGTGGCCCGACCGATACGCCCACTCCCATCAAGAGCTTCGCGGACTACCGGCGGGACTTCGGCGGGTTGTGGCACGACAGCACCATGAGTTTCGCGGTCCATCACTTCTTCGTGCACGGCGGCACGGACGCGATCATCGTTCGGGTCGCCAACGGAGCAACACACTCGACGAGCACGCTGCCGGCTGGCGAAGGTTCTTTCCAGCTCCGGTCGGCGACTCCCGGAGCGTGGTCGAGAGCGCTTCGCGTCGCTGTCGACCACCAGGTCGACGACGGAACCGACCCGGCTGCCTTCAACCTGACGGTGCAGCTCGTCGATGGTCCGGAGCAGGTCACGACCGGGCAGGCGAAGCCGGTCGTCACCGAGGAGTTCCACAACGTCTCCGTCGACCCGGATTCATCTCGCGAGGTGGGAACCATCCTCGCGCTGGACTCCGCTCTCGTGCAGGTCCATGGCACGGTGCCGGAGGTTCGGCCGGACCTGACGACCGCAGGTGGCTCACCGGATGTGGAGACACCCCGTGACTGGGTGTCTGGCGACGGCGAAGGCGACGACGGCAGCGCGATCACCGATGCGCAGATCTCCGAGGCGAGGCTCGAGAGCGCAGGCCGTGGACTGTGGGCCCTTGACGAGGTGCAGCAGTTCAACCTGCTCTGCATCCCCCCACTGAGCCCGAACACCGACGTCGGCACCACCACGCTCGCGACGGCAGCTGGCTACTGCAGCGAGCGTCGTGCCTTCCTCGTCATCGACCCGCCTCGGGCGTGGAGCGACAGTGCAGCGGCGGAATCGGGCGTGGAGTCGCTGCGCTCTGATCTGGGCGCTGCCCGGGACCACGCAGCCCTGTACTTCCCCTGGTTGCGGATGCGCGATCCCCTCGGGGAGCGCCGCTTGACCGATCGCGCCCCGAGCGGCGCCGTTGCAGGGATCATCGCCCGCACCGACGCCAGTCGCGGTGTGTGGAAGGCACCCGCCGGGGTCGAGGCGACGTTGCGCGGCGTACGCGGACTGACCGTCGATATCGATGATGCGGCCAACGGCACCCTGAACCAGAAGGGCGTGAACTGTCTGCGCAGCCTCGATCCCCACGGACCGGTGGTGTGGGGTGGTCGCACCCTCGCTGGCGACGACCGCCGCACCTCGCAGTGGCGGTACGTGCCCGTCCGGCGACTCGCGCTGTTCCTCGAGGAGTCCGTGGATCGCGGAACCCGGTGGGCGGCCTTCGAACCCAACGGCCAGCCGCTCTGGGCTGAACTGCGGGCCAGCATCGACGCATTCCTCGACGACCTGTTCCAGCAGGGCGCGTTCCAGGGGCAGGCCGCAAGCGACGCGTACTTCGTCAAGGTCGACAGCGAGACCACGACGCAGCAGGACATCGACCTCGGGATCGTCAACATCGTCATCGGCTTCGCGCCGCAGAGGCCTGCCGAGTTCGTGATCCTCGAGTTCCAGCAGAGCGCTGGCCAGAACGATGACGCATGAGGGTTGGTCGACGCTCCTGTCCGAACACCGCGAGCGCGGCAGCCGGTCGTGTGATCACGCCACGCTCACCGGTCCGGTGCGCTCGGCCTCCTCGACGTGTCGCCACGGCTCTGGCCTGCGCATCGAGATCCGCGAACAGGTCTCGGTCGAGTAGATGCTGGGCCCGAGGGGCTGCGTCGACACGGGGGCTCGCCTGGTGCGCGTCGGGCCACCTGGGAACTGCTCGCCAGCGCAGGGGGCACCCCGACCACCTCCGTCGTGCTGTAACGCATCGCAGGAGCACGCCCCCGGTGACGGTGTCGTCGCCGTCGCTCAGCTACCGTGGTGGCCCACCACGGACAGGACGCAGCATGGGACACGAGGTCGAGGTCGGGCCTGTGGCCGAGCTGGTACCAGGGGCCGTCCACCGTGCCGGCCGGTACGCCGTGGGGAACTCGGCGGACGAGTTGTTCGCGGTGACTCGCCGATGTCGCCACCTCGGTGCCGATCTCGCCGATGGATCGATCGACGATGAGGGGTGCCTCGTGTGTCCGTGGCATGGCGCCAGCTATGACGTCGCCAACGGCCGGATGACGCGGGGCCCGCAGGGCATCTTCGCGAAGATCCCCGGGCTGGGTGCCGGATTCAAGCTGTTGACACGGGTCCTGCCGCTCGGTCGTGGTGCCCTCGTCGAGCGGGAAGGCACGATGTTCGTTCGGTAGCGATGGCGGCGCAGGTGCTCGTCGCCGTGCCGTGGGCGCAGCGACGTGCTCCCGGTCACTCGAGGTATCGGTCTTCGATCGCCTGTTTGATCGCTACTCGGACCCTGGTCGCGGACGAACGTTCAGGGAGGAGCTGTCCTTCGATCTGCTCGACCGTGCGGGCGAGGTGCTCGTCCTGAAGCACGTGGCGGATCCAGCGGGAGAAGTCGTGCTGGCGTGCGTGGCGGGCGATCGTCTCGAGCTGGCAGGCGTCGAGGTGACGGTGGAACTCGCGGAGGTTGGTCGCCACCCGACCGTCGTCGGGCGCATCGAAGTGGAAACGCAGCGTGGCCGGGAGTGCTGCGGTGATGTACTTGTGCCAGTGCCGGACGTGAGCACAGTCACGTTCGCCGACGGTGAAGACCACGGGCGCACCGTCGTTGGGCTCGACCAGCAGCGCACGACCGCGCTGGTCTCCCAACGCCTCCGTCAACTCGCCGATCGGCAGGTCGGCGTGGGCTGCGCCGTTGGCCGCGGCGTCCTCGGCGCCGACGCCGTCGCCGGCGGTGATCACCACACGGTCCATGGTGTCGTGTGCGATCTGGGGCAGCAGGTCGGGCTGGTAGGTGGACAGGCAGAACCCTTTGTCACCACCGGCCAACGCATCCGCCCACGGGCCGGATGCGACCGGCAGGGTGTGTGCCTCCTCGACGAAGACCCAGTGGGGTAGCCCGGTCGCGGCCCGCTGGGCGAGCACGACCGGTGCGATGGTCTGCAGATAGGCAGCCTGGCCCGGTGGGTCGTGCTGCGACAGGTCGAGGACCACGCTGCCGAAGCGGTGGCGGAGCAACGCGGTCAGGTGCTCAGGCGTGGGCAGCGGGTCGCTGCCGCCAACGGCGATGATCCCACGGCGCTCGGCCAACGGTGCGTGGTCGCCCTCGCAGTCGATGACCAACACGCCGTACTCCATCTGGACCAGTTGTTCGATCAACAGCCCCGCGAGGTGTGACTTGCCCGAACAGCTGCCACCGGTCACCAGCAGGTTGATCTGCGAGGCTGGTACGCACACTGGCTGGCGCTGATCGTCCTGCCCGAGCGTCAGGCGCCAGTGACGCGGCGGCAACGTCTCGGTTCCCACCACCAACGGGCTTCGCAGCAGGCCGACCACCCCGGCGCCGTCAGGCTCGTCGAGCACGAGGTCGGCACGCTGCTTGAGCGACTCGACCGCGTTGGCGACCGCAACCCCGAACTCGCAGGTGGCCAGCAGGTGGTGGTCGTTCTCCGCGTCACCTATCGCGATGGTGCTGTGCCGGGAGATCCCCAACTCGCCAAGCACGTGGGCCAGGCCGGTGCCCTTGCTGACCCCGGGTGGGAGGACCATCAGCGCGACCCGGTTGCGAACGACCTGGTAGCCCATGCCCAGCCGGTCGACCTCATCGAACACGGTGCCGCCGTGCTTCGCATCGCAGGCCAACAACACCCGACCCTGCCGCACCATGATCTCCCGGCGGGCCAACACCGGCCCGAGCCGCGGATCGACAGGCTCAGCCAGGTCGCGCACCCCGCCGATGTCGGCCACCACCGCACCGTTCTCGGCCACGATCGCGTCGAACTCGCCCTCCACACCCGGGAAGTCCGCTCGCAGCTCCGACAGGATCCGTCCCGTGACGAGGATCACGGCCAGCCCCTGCGCCCGCACCTGACGGATCGCGGCCAGCACCTCGGGGTCCAGAACGTCAGTGTCGGTCAGCGTGCCGTCGTAGTCGATCGCGATGGCCTGCACCATCGAGCCCATCAGCGATGCCCTCGAGTGCCGCTCGACGCCGACGCGACACCTCCGCCGACGGCATCCCGGGCGGTGAGGCCACTCGCCGTCATGCACGATGCTGTGGCCGGCGCTGTGGCCTGCGGTGCGGGACGTTCGGCGGCCCTCAACACGGTCCCAGCGTGCGCGGCGGGTCTCGTTCGACGCGGGCCCTTGCGCGATCGAGGAGGTGCAGTGCGTCGTCACAGATGCTGGGCTCGGCGACCTCGGCGCCGTGCAGCCGTCGGTAGGCGGCCTCGAGCAGTTCCGGGCAGCCCTGCGTCGCCGTGAGCAGTTTCGTCAGACGTTGTTGATCGGAGTTGTCCGAGTAGGCGAGCCCCAGGGCGTAGGCGGCGAGCCACGCTTCGGAAGGGTCCAGCGGTACGTGATCGGCCGTGCTGGTGTCGTTCATCGGCGCACCGTCCCGTCTTCTGGCTCGAAGATGGAGCCACGTTCGAGATCGCGCAGGTAGTAGACGGCGGCCCGGTAGGAGCGGCAACGTGGTCCGGCCGGGTCGTTGACGGCGATCAGCAGCTCGGCGGTGACGTGCCCGATCGTGGTGCCGTCGGACAGACCGAGGGTGGCCGCTGTCTCGCTCGGCAGGGTCCGGCTCGACAGGGTGAGCTCGCCCAGGACCTGGGTGAGACGCTCCGGCTCGTCGCTACCGGTGAGCAGGCGCTCGTTGGCGCTGGTGGGCTCGGCGAGCCAGGCGAAGAACGCCTGCTCCGCGTCTCCTCGGCGAGGTGTGGTCGTCGACGTCCGGGGTGCCGGTGGTGGGCCCGGTCCGGAGCCGTCCACGTGCAGCAGCCCGCCGATCAGCGCTTCCAGCTCTGCCTCGGTGCGGCGCAGCTGGCTCTGCAACTCGTCATCGCGGGTATGGCGTTGTTGCAGGCCTCGGAGCTGGCAGATGATGCTCGACAGATCCGTGAGAACGGCACTGAGGTTGGATGGCGCCGGCATCGAACGGTGCCGTGGCGAGGACGGCGCAGCGCGCCGGTCGCCCTCGGATCGCCGAACGGTCGCAAGGTCGGACGACGGCTGCAAAGGAGGCCCCGAGGGTCGCCGTACAGCCGCCGTTCCTTCGACGGTCGAACAGAGTGGAAAGGGTACTCACCGCCTACGGCTGCAGCAAGAGAGAACGAGGTTCCTACCCGCTTCATGGACGGGCAACAGCCGGTGGTGCCGCAACCACGACCGCAGCCTCGCGGGTTGAGTGCGGGGCGCTGCGGTATGCTCCCTGTCGCATCGCTTGCTGTGGAGGAACCCGCGGACTGGCCGTGCTTCGCAGGCCAGGTCCGTCGATGAACCAACCTTCACCGGTGCCGTCCGCCAACTCGCGACCGGGACCGCCCGGGAGACGGCTCGCGTCGGCGTTGCGTGACCTCGCCTCCCGGCAGTCATCGGTGGACGAGACGCTCCAGGCGGCGGTGGATCTGTGTGTCGAACTGATCGACGGCTGTGGTGTCGCCGACATCATGTTCCTGCAGGCGAAACAGACCACCGTGCCGGTCGCGTCCGATGCGTTGTCGCGCGCTCTCGCCCAGGCGCAGCAGCATGCTGACGGCGGCCCGTGTGTCGCGGCCGCGTTCGGCGAGGAACGGGTGATCGCCAAGGATCACCGCAACGACCAACGTTGGCCGGACTTCGCGCAGCAGGCGATCGAGCTGGGCATCACCTCGGTGGTGTCCTACCAGCTGTTCCTCCACCGTGATGACGACGATCGGTTCGGTGCCCTCAACCTCTACGGATCCGGCCCCGACGCCTTCGACGAGCGGGCCATCGAGATCGGCGAGGTCTTCGCCGCCCACTGCACGACGACGCTGGCCGCGGCGATCTCCCAGGAAGGGGCGAAAGCTGCCCTGCAGACCCGCGACCTGATCGGCCAGGCCAAGGGCATCCTGATGGAACGTCACCGGTTGACCGCCGATCAGGCGTTCGAGCAGCTCAGCACGGCCTCACAGCAACGCAACGTCAAGCTGCGAGAGGTCGCCGAGATCGTCACCTCCACCGGGAAACTGCCCGACTGACCGCGCCTAGCCCGCACCCACCCATCAGCCGCGCCGGTCGCCACGGTCCACCCGCTAGTCCGAAAACGCGCCGGTGTGCACCAACTCCTCGGCGAGCTCACGCAGCGGGCGGTTGCGTTGCTGTGAGAGCTGGCTGAGCCGCTCGAAGGCGTCCCAGGCGGTGAGCCCCCGCCGCTCCATGAGAATCCCCTTCGCCTGGCCGATCAGATCGCGATTGCGGAGCGCCTGCTCGAGGCCAGCCTCGGTGATCGCCGCCTTCAGCGCGATCGCCGCATGTGATGCGAACACCTGCCCGTAGAGCTGTGCGCGACGACCGAACGCGTGCGGTTGCTGTGAGTAGAAGTCCAGGGCGCCGATCGTGTCCCCCGTCACGAACAGACGGACGCCCATCATCGAACGCACGCCCAGCATGAGCGCTCGCTGCCGGTAGTCCGGCCAGCGCGCCTCGGCCTGCAGGTCGTCGATGATGACCAGCTCGTGCTCACGGATCGCCTCGAGACAAGGGCCCTCATCGGTCGCGAACTGCGCGAGATCGCTGTCGCGAGCCGCGATAGAGGAGAACGCCGGCGTGGAGATCCCGCCACCCCGGCCGATCAGCATCAGGCTCACACCGTCACACCGGTCGACCTCCTCAGCACCGAGATCCACGATCCGCTGGAGCAGACCGTCGAGATCGTCCTCCGCCGCCAGACGCCGCGAGAGTGCAGCGAGCCGGGCGAGCGCTTCATCGTCAGCCAACTGGATCCTCCGATGCTTACGCGGCACGGCGTTACGGCTCCCGACTTCCTGCCCCGGACGATCGCCGGCACCCAGCCTGCCCGACCACCAGGCCGATCGACACCGTCATTGGGCCCCACGCTCGCCGGCCGTCGCCGTCGGACGCCATGACTGGACGACGGTACCGCGTCGCATGTGGGGCGCGGCTGGCATGGTGCAGCGCGTGGACCATCCGCCGCGGCGACGGCTGCCGGGCGGTGACCGGTCTCGTTGGGGCGCGGGCCATGAACGAGCGGGTGGCCTACCGTGCGCCCGCCGTCACGCTGCTGCCCCGACCGTGTGAGAAGGACCCGCCGTGGACCGTGCCGAGATCCGCTCGGACCTGGACGCCCTGGCCGCCAACCTACGGTGGGCCTGGCACCAGCCGACACAGACCCTGTTCGAGCAGCTCGCGCCCGACGGCTGGGAGGCCGCCCAGCGCGACCCGTCGGTCGTCGTCGGTCAGCTCGGCGACGAGGGGCTCGACGCGGTCGCGTCCGACGCGTCGCTCTGCGAGCGGATCGGCCACCTGCGGGCCGGGTTGGACGCCTACCTGGCGGCACGCGACACCTGGTTCGACCGCTCCGGCGGCGACCGGCGGCGGTCGGTGACCTACCTGAGCGCCGAGTTCGGCCTGGTCGACCGGCTCAAGACCTACTCCGGGGGGCTGGGCGTGCTCGCCGGCGACCACCTGCGGTCGGCCTCCGACCTCGGCCTGCCGTTGGTCGCGGTCGGGCTCGCCTACCGCGACGGCTACTTCCGGCAGCAGCTCGACGCGGACGGCCAGCAGCACGCGCTGCCGGCGACCAACGACTTCGACGCGCTGGCCGCCGAGCTGGTCACCGACGAGCACGGTGCCCCCGTCACGGTGGAGGTGCCGAACGGCGACGGGCCCGTCCGCATCCAGGCCTGGCGCGTCGAGGTGGGTCGGGTGACGCTGTACCTGCTCGACACCGACCTCGACGGCAACAGCCTGCACGCGCGGGCGATCACCGGCCAGCTCTACGGCGGCGACCAGGACACCCGCCTGCGGCAGGAGCTGGTGCTCGGCGTCGGCGGGCTGCGGCTGCTCCAGGCGCTGGGCATCGAGCCGGACGTGGTGCACCTCAACGAGGGCCATGCCGCCCTGGCTGGTCTCGAGCGTCTCGGCGTGCACCGTCGTGCCGGCAAGCCCCTGGATCAGGCGCTCGCCTCGGTACGTCGCGAGCTGGTGTTCACCACCCACACGCCCGTGCCGGCCGGCCATGACGCGTTCGCCTGGGACCTGGCGGCTCACCATCTGCGACCGTTGAGCGACCACCTCGACCTCGCGTTCGAGGGGCTGTGGGACCTGGCCACCTATCAGGGCCACGGACCGTGGAACCAGACGATCCTGGCCCTGCGACTGGCGGGCGAGGTCAACGGCGTGGCCCGGCTCCACGGCCGCGTCACCCGGCAGATGTGGGCGCACCTGTGGCCGGACCGGCCGGTCGAGCAGCTCCCGATCGAGCACATCACCAACGGCGTGCACCCGGCCACCTGGGTCGGGCCCGATGTGGCCGCGGTCCTGCACGACCAGGTGGGCGAGGGTTGGGAGCATGACGTCGACCCCGCCCGTTTCGACGCCCTCACCACGGTCGACCGACACCGGCTGTGGCAGGCGCGCCGCGCCGCCCGGCAGTACCTCGTCGAGGTGGTTCGTGGCCGGCTCGCCGCGCAGGCCGAGCGCACCGGCGCGCAGACCGACGGTCGCGGCCTGGATCCGGACGCGCTCACGATCGGGTTCGCGCGCCGGTTCGCGACCTACAAGCGCGGCACCTTGCTCGCCCGTGACGTGGACCGCCTGGCCGCCATCGTCGGCGACGACGAGCGCCCCGTGCAGCTGGTGATCGCGGGCAAGGCCCACCCGCAGGACCTGGCGGGCCAGCAGCTCATCCGGGAGCTGGTCGAGCTTTCACGCGACCCCCGGCTGGCCGGCAGGCTGGTCTTCGTCGAGGACTACGACCTGTCGTTGGCCTCGGCACTGGTCGCTGGCTGCGACGTCTGGCTCAACACCCCGCTGCGCCCGAACGAGGCGTCGGGCACCTCCGGGATGAAGGCCGCGATGAACGGCGGGCTGAACCTGTCGGTGCTGGACGGCTGGTGGGACGAGGCCGTCGCCGATCTCGCGCCACACAGCGAGCACGGCATCGGCTGGGTGATCGGCGGCAGCGACCAGTGGGAGGACCGGCACGCCCAGGATGACCGGGATGCCGACGCTCTGTACCGGCTGCTCGCCGACGAACTGGTCCCGACCTTCCACGACCGTGACGTCGACGGGCTGCCGCAGCGCTGGCTCACGATGATGATCGACGCCATGCGGCTGCTGACCCCGAGGTTCAGTACCCACCGCATGGTCGCCGACTACGCCGAACGCTACGGACTCCTGGCCCGAGGGTGTACCGCCGACTGACCCCGTGCGCCGCCCGACCGTACGGGTAGGGTCCGAGCAGGCACGCACGGGAGGGGGCCAGATGGCGGCGCGACAGCGCAATCCGAAGGTGTTCGGGGTGGTGCTCGCCGGCGGTGCCGGCCAGCGGCTCTACCCGCTGACACGCGACCGGGCCAAGCCGGCGGTGCCGTTCGGGGGGGACTACCGCCTGGTCGACTTCGCGCTGTCCAACCTGGTCAACGCCGGCTACCGCAAGATCGCGGTACTGACCCAGTACAAGAGCCACAGCCTGGACACCCACCTGGCCAAGACGTGGCGGATGTCGCCGCTGCTCGGCTCCTACGTCTCACCGGTCCCGGCCCAGATGCGGACCGGTGACTCGTGGTTCCAGGGATCGGCCGACGCGGTGTTCCAGAACCTCAACCTGATCCGCGACGAGAACCCCGACTACATCTGCGTGTTCGGTGCCGACAACCTCTACCGCATGGACGCCTCGCAGATGGTCGATGACCACATCGCCGCCGGCGCCGGGGTGACCGTCGCGGGCCTACGGGTCCCGATCGAGCAGGCCAGTGCGTTCGGGGTGATCGAACCGGACGCGTCCGGGCGGATCACCTCGTTCCGTGAGAAGCCCGCCGACCCGGTCGGACTGGCCGACGACCCGTCACAGGTCCTGGCCTCCATGGGCAACTACGTGTTCACCACCGAGGCGCTGGTCGACGCCGTCACCCGTGATGCGGACGACACCACCTCCGGCCGTGACATGGGCGGTGACATCATCACCGCGATGGTCGAGCGCGGTGAGGCACACGTGCACGACTTCATGCGGGACAACGACGTTCCCGGCTCGACCGACCGCGACCGCGGGTACTGGCGCGACGTGGGCACGATCGACGCCTACCACGCTGCGCACATGGACCTGATCTCGGTTCACCCGGTGTTCAACCTCTACAACCTGGACTGGCCGATCTACACCTGGCACGACCCGCTGCCCCCCGCCAAGTTCGTCTTCGACCGTGACGACCGTCGCGGCTATGCGGTCGATTCGATGATCTCCTCCGGGGTCGTCGTCTCCGGCGCGACGGTCCGCCGCTCGGTGGTCTCGCCGGGTGTGCGCCTGCACAGCGGGGCGCTCATCGAGGGCTCGGTGATCCTGCACAACGTCGACATCGGCCGTGGCGCGGTGGTGAGGAACGCCATCATCGACAAGAACGTCGCGGTGCCCGCCGGGGCCAGCATCGGTGTGGACGAGGCCGCCGACCGGGAGCGCTACGCGGTCTCCGACCAGGGCATCGTGACCATCGGCAAGGGTGATCCGGTGCCGGGGCCCGACGAAGGGTGAGGACACGTCATGGCTGAGCTGCAGGTCGGCCTGCTGACCAAGGAGTACCCGCCCGAGGTCTACGGCGGCGCGGGGGTGCACGTCGCCGAGCTCGCCGGTGCCCTGGCCGCACAGGTCGAGGTGCAGGTGCACGCCTTCGGCGCCCCCCGTACCGACCCCTTGGTGGCGGCGAGCTACCGCGAATGGGACCAGCTCGCCGGTGACGCCCCGCACCGCTCGGCCCTGCGCACCATGTCGGCCGACCTGGCCATGGTCGCCGGGGTCGAGGGGGTGGACCTGGTCCACAGCCACACCTGGTACGCGAACCTCGCCGGGCACCTGGCCAAGCTCGTCTACGACGTCCCGCACGTGGTGACGACCCACAGCCTCGAGCCGCTTCGGCCCTGGAAGCGCGAGCAGCTCGGCGGCGGCTACGCCCTGTCCAGCTACTGCGAGCGCACCGGCATCGAGGGCGCCGACGCCGTGATCGCCGTCTCGCAGGGGATGAAGGCCGATGTCCTCGCCGCCTACCCGTCGGTGGACTCTGACCGGGTCGAGGTCATCCACAACGGGGTGGACCCGGACGCCTGGCGGCCGGTGACCGATCGGCAGGCGCTGGACGAGCACGGCATCGACCCGGACCGGCCCACCGTGGTCTTCGTCGGGCGGATCACCCGCCAGAAGGGGGTGGTGCATCTGCTGGACGCCGCCGCGCATCTGCCGGCCGGCACCCAGCTGGTGCTGTGCGCCGGCGCACCGGACACCGCGGAGATCGCCGCGGAGTTCCGCGAGCGGGTCGCCCGACTGCGGGACGCGCCCGTCGAGGTGATCTGGATCGAGCAGATGCTGCCCCGTGAGCAGGTCGTGCAGGTGCTCTCGCACGCCGACGTCTTCGTCTGCCCGTCGATCTACGAGCCGTTCGGCATCGTCAACCTCGAGGCCATGGCGTGCGGGTTGCCGGTGGTCGCAAGCGCCGTCGGCGGCATCCCCGAGGTGGTCGACGACGGCACGACCGGTCACCTGGTGCGGGTGGAACCCGGTCACGACGCGATCGGCAGCCCCGCCGATCCGGCGGCGTTCGCCCGCGTGCTCGCCGAGCCGATGGTGTCCCTGCTCGAGGACCGGGCGACGGCCGAGGCGATGGGCCGCGCCGGCCGCGCACGGGTCGAGGACCGGTTCGGGTGGCCGGCGATCGCGGCCCGGACCGCCGCGCTGTACCGGCGGCTCGCCGGGTGATCGTCGGCGCCGACGCCGGCTTCGCGACCCCACGGGGACCTGCCACACTGCCCGTCATGCGCATCCTCCTGCTGTCCTGGGAGTACCCGCCGCGCGTCGTCGGCGGGCTCGGCCGGCATGTCGGGGCGTTGGCCCGTGACCTGGCCGCCCAGGGCCATGAGGTCCACGTGGTCACGCGCGCGCACAGCGACAGCGGGGTCGTCGAGGTGGAGCAGGTCGACGGGGTGCAGGTGCGTCGGGTGCCTGAGCCGCCGCCGGTCATCCCCTTCGACGACCTGATCCCGTGGGTGCTCTCGTTCAACAACCGGCTGCAGGCGGCTGCCGGCCAACTGTTGCGCGAGCGGCCGTTCGACGTGGTCCATGCCCACGATTGGCTCGTGGCCTACGCGGCGGCCGGGCTCAAGCAGACCTGGGGGGTGCCGGTCGTGGCGACCGTGCACGCCACCGAGTACGGCCGCCATCAGGGCTGGCTGCCGGGACCGATGAACAAGCTCATCCACCAGGTCGAGTGGTGGCTGACCTACGAGGCCCGTCGGGTCATCGTGTGCTCGCAGTACATGCGGCGCCAGGTGCAGGAGATCTTCCAGCTCCCGGTCGACAAGCTCGACGTGGTACCCAACGGCGTCGCGGTCGGCGACTTCGAGGTCGAGCCGGCTGACGCGCGTGCGACCCGGACGGCCCTGACGGGTCCACGCACCCGCATGGTGCTGTTCGCCGGCCGGCTGGAGTACGAGAAGGGGGTGCAGACCGTCCTGCAGGCCATGCAGCGCATCCGGGCGGAGGTCGGCCCCACACGCTTCTTCGTCGCCGGCATCGGCACCTACTCGCGGGAGCTGCGACGGGAGGTCCGACGGCTCGGGCTCCAGCGGCACGTGCGCTTCACCGGCTTCCTGGAGGACCAGGAGCTGCGCCGTCACTACGCCGCCGCCGACGTCGCCGTCGCCCCGTCGATCTACGAGCCGTTCGGGCTGGTCGCCGTGGAGGCCATGGCGTGCGGCACGCCGGTGGTCGTCGGTGACACCGGCGGCCTGCGTGAGATCATCGAGGACGGCAGTGGGCTGTCGTTCACGCCGCAGGACAGCGACGGGCTGGCCGACGCCGTCATCCGCGTGCTGCGCGACGAGCAGCTCGCCACCCGGATGACCGAGCGTGGCCTGCAGCGCATCCGCAGCCGCTACGACTGGGCAGCGGTCGCTGGACGGACGGTCCAGATCTACCGGCAGGCAGCCGTGGAGGAGACGCAGCTGACGGGGGAGCCTCGCCGCCCCTTGCGCGCGTTGCTGCACGAGGCGTCGATCCTGGAGCTCGACAGCGCCGGCTGAGCCGGGTGGCCGAGCCGCCGTCCGGGGGCCTCAGCCGGTGACGGCCGGCTCGTCCGTGACCTGGTCATCGGCGGCGTCCTGGAGGGCGGCGACGACGCGCTGGACGGTCGGGTGGTCGGGGAGGTCCTCGAGCCGGACCGGTAGCGGCAGCGACCAGTTCTCGGGTCGCTGGTCGCCGGTGGTCCCCGGGATGTTGATCCGGTGGGTGGCGCCGACGGCGTCCTCGAGCTGAGCGACCACCACGTCGGTGCCCGCGCCGGCGAGCAGTTCGGCCGCGGCGACGCAGGCTTCGTCGGGACCGGCATCGTCGTCGAGCCCGGTGCGCTCGATCAGCCGGTCGCGCATGCGCTCCAGCCGGTCGGGGTCCATGGGAACCCCGACCCGCTCGTACTCCGCCAGGTCGGTGCGCTCCCACAGCCCGGCGACCGCGGGCAGGTCGTGGGTGGTCACCGACCCCAGGCCGTGGCGGTCCCACGCGCTCGGTGGATCGTCTTCGAACCACACGACCCGGTAGCGCAGCATGCTGCGGTCGGCCAGGTGCTCGCGGACCCCCGGCTCGACCGTACCCAGGTCCTCGCCGACGATGTAGGCGTCGGCCCGGTGGGACTCGAGCGCGAGGATGTCGAGCAACTCGTTGGTGTGCTGACGGACGTAGGCGCCGGCGGCCTGGCCACCGGCAGGGATCCAGTAGAGCCGGAACAGGCCGAGCACGTGGTCGATGCGCAGGGCGGCGCTATGCCGTAGCGCGGAGCGGACGGTCTCGATGAACGGCTGGTAGCTGGCGGCGTGCAGCTTCCAGGGCACGAACGGCGGCATCAGCCAGTCCTGCCCCTGTGGGCCGAGTTCGTCGGGCGGGGCACCGACGGTCACGTCGCGGGCGAGGACGTCCTGCCAGGCCCAGGCATCGGCCCCGTCGGGGTCGAAGCCGACCGGCAGATCCCGCATCAGCGGCAGCGCGCGTGCCGCCGCCGCGAGCTGCTCGTCGAGCAGCCACTGGACCCAGGCGTGGAAGCGCACCCGGTCGGCGTGCTCGGCCCTTGCCACCTCGACGGCCCGGGCGTCCGGGTGGCGCAGCGAGGTCGGCCAGCCTCGCCAGCCCCCTCCGTAGCGCTCCGCGATCAGCATGAAGGTGGCGAAGGTCTGCAGGGGCGCGCCCTGCTCGGCCTGGTACCTGGCGAAGCCGTCCTCACGGCCGGCCGTCTCGCAGCGCTGCCAGATCAGCTCGAGGGCTTCGAGCTTGGCCGCGGTGATCTCGTCACGGTCGATCCGTTCACGGGTGCCCGCTGCCCGGGCAGCGAGGCGGGGCAGGTCGTCGCCGACGGTCTCGACGCCAGGGACCTCCTCGATGCGCAGGTAGAGCACGTCGCGGAAGCGCCTCGACGAGGGGAAGTAGGGGCTCGCCTGGCGGGGCCGCTCCGGGATGACCGCGTCCAACGGGTTGACCAGGACCACGCCGGCACCTTGCGCGGCCGACCAGGTACCGAGCTCGCGCAGGTCGGCGAGGTCGCCGGCGCCCCAGCTGGCGGCCGATCGTGTGGCGTACAGCTGGACGGCCCAGCCCCAGGCTCGGCCTGGCTGCGGACGGCACCTACCCGGGCTGACGATCACCGACGTGGCCCCACCGTCGAGGCGGTGGAGGCGGTGGTAGCCGAGTGGCAGGTCGTCGGGCAGGGCCCCGCTGACGGGCCGGGTGCTGCCGTCCTCGAGCTCGAGAACCCCGTCGGGTGCCTCGCGCGACCAGCCCGCCCGCGCGACGAGCACGTCGTCGGTGTGCGGCAGGGCCGTGGCGTCCGGTGGGAGGTCCATGGCGTGGAGCAGGTGGCGGGCGCTCGCCTCGTCGATGTGGTGCCACGACCCGAAGGCGTCCGGGTAGGCGGGGACGATGTTGAGCCGTTGGAGCCGTTCGCGATCCATCGGTCAGCCCTCCCGCGCGAGCAGCGCGACCGGGAACCGGGCCAGCAGCCCGGCCAGCGGTTGGGTGCCACCGGGGTGGGTGACGCCGGTGAGCCGGTCGGTCCAACGCCCCGGGGGCAGGGTGATCGTCGTGTCGCCGAGGTCCCAGTCGACGAAGCGTGGCCCGAGCCGGGCGAGCTGGACCGGCGCGAGCGTGGCGACCTGCCCACCGCGGACGAACGCGACCAGCTGGTCGGCGCGCCCGCCGACGGCCCACAGCGGCAGGTAGCCGCCGTCGGGGCCGAAAGCGGCCGGCCGCTCGGCGCGCAGTGCCAGTGCCTGCCGGATCAGCCACAGCTTCGGCAGGCCCTCATCGAGCCGGGCGATGACCGCGGCCGGGTCGGGATCGCCCCGCAGGTCGGCGAGCAGCCGGGCCCGGGCGGCGTGGTCGACCGGCCGACGGTTGTCGGGGTCGACCAGCGAGTGGTCCCACAGCTCGGTGCCCTGGTAGGTGTCGGGGACCCCGGGAGCGGTCAGCTTGCAGGCCACCAGCGACAGGGAGGTCAGCCAGCCGGGCTCGCGCACCTCGTCGACCGCGGCGGCCACGGCGGGAGCGACCACCTCGTCGGTCACCAGCAGCCGCGCGGTGTCGACCAACGCGGCCTCGTAGTCCGCGTCGGGGCTGAGCCAGTCGGTGTGCTCCTTGCCTTCGCGGGCCGCTTTGACGAGGTAGTCGCCGAGGCGTGCCTCGTCGATGGGCCAGGTACCGACGACGGTCTGGAGCGCCAGGTGCTCGTGGGCGGGGGAGGGCGCGGCGCCGGTGCGGCGCCGCGCCAGCCGGTCGCGCAGGTCGTCGACGGTCCGGACCCAGTCGTCGGGACGCTGCGAGAGCACGGCCAGCCGGGTACGCACGTCCTCGCTGCGTTTGGTGTCGTGGGTGGACGACAGGCGCATCGTCGCCGGCCGGTGGCCGGCGGCGTCGGCGTTGGCGGCATGGAGCTGGCTGACCGCCCGTCCGAGCCGGGAGGGGTCGCCGCCGACCTCGTTGCCCGCCACGAAGCGCAGGTCGCGGTAGAGCACGGTGTCCTCGAGCCCTTTGGCGACCGCGGGACCGGTCAGCTGCTGGAAGGCGGTGACGAAGTGGTCGGCCGCGTCGGAGCGCTGGTCGAGGCACAGCAGGGCCGCCACCACCTCGAGGTGGTCACCGAGGTCGGGTCGGGCGGCGCGCACGTAGGCGACCGCGTGCTCGATGATCTCGCGGTCGACGTGACCGATCTCCCCGGGATCTGGCCGCACGTAGGTGCGGTAGACCGGCCAGGCGACCAGCAACTCCTCGACGACATCGGCGGCCTCCGCCTCCCCGACGGTGGCGCCGGGCCAGGCCGCGCGCAGGGCGGCGACGAGCCGGCGCCGCTCCGCCCCGAACAGGCTGGTCAGCGCGGTGCGCTTGGCGTCCTCGACGAGCGCGGTACGGTCGACCGGCGAGCCGGTGAGCCGAGCCTGGAACCGGTCGAGCACGGGGCCGGCGTCCGCGGCGACATGCACGCCGAGCTCGAGGTCGGCGAACTCGTAGCCGACGGTGCCGTCGACCGGCCAGGTGTGTCGCAGCCGCTCGCCCGCCTCGAGGATCTTCTCGATCACGATCCAGGTGTCTGCGCCGGCCGCCTCGCGCAGCGTCCGCAGGTAGCCGACCGGGTCGGCGAGCCCGTCGGGGTGGTCGATCCGGAGACCGTCCACCAGCCCCTCGTGGATCAGCCCGAGCACGGTCGCATGCACGTCGTCGAAGACCTGTGGGTCGTCGATGCGCAAGGCCCCGAGCGTGTCGACGTCGAAGAACCGACGGTGGTCGAGCTCCTCGTTGGCGCGGCGCCAGTGGGCCAGCCGGTAGTGCTGGCGCTCGAGTAGCGCCGCGAAGCGGTCGCGGTCCTCGTTGACAACGGCGCGGGTGCGGTCGGGGTCGTCCGGGTCCAGCCCGGCCGCAGCGAGCGTGCCGGGTGCGACCGGCCAGGCATGGTCGTGGTAGACGACGCGCCACGCCGGTGCACGACCGTCGACGACGTGGTCGAGTTGCAGGTCGGCGTCGGCGAGCTCGTCCGCGAGCGGTCGACCGAGCTCGGGCAGCAGCAGCGTCGGCTGCCCGTGGGCGCCAGGCCGCCAGTGGATGTCCAGGTGCCGCCCGTAGCGGCCATCCGGCCCGTGGGCGAGCGTGTCCCACCACCACGGGTTGGCGGGGCTGACCAGGCCCACATGGTTCGGCACGATGTCGAGCACGAGCCCGAGACCGGCCGCGTGCGCGGTCCCGGCCAGCGCGCGCAGGCCCGGCTCGCCGCCGAGCTCGTCGCGAACCCGGGTCGGGTCGACGACGTCGTAGCCGTGGGTCGAGCCAGGCACGGCCTCGAGGACCGGGGAGAGGTAGAGGTGGCTGACCCCGAGCTCGGCGAGCTGCGGGACCAGGTCGGCGGCTGCCGCGAACCCGTGGCCCGGACGCAGCTGGAGCCGGTAGGTCGCACGTACCGGCTGGGTCACGCCGCGTCCTCGCGCAGGACCACGATCGAGTGCGCGGCGACCTCGCGCTCGCCGCCGACCACAAGCTCTTCGCGGTGTGGCTCGCGGCGCACGGTCGGCTCGGTGGTGTCCAGCACGACGATCCA
>SKSM01000279.1 GCA_007122985.1 Nitriliruptoraceae bacterium
CGCACGCACGCGCCCGGAAACCGGCGACGACTACGCCTCGCGCAGATCCCGGCGGCGGAACGCCGCCAGGCCGATGAGCACACCGACGACCCCCACCGCCAGCATGATCGTCAGCGGGCCGACGGCGGGGTCCTCGGCCGGCACGCTCGCCAGATGGCCGAAGGGACTGAGGTCGAGCACCGCCTCGGGCAGGTCCAACAGCGCGCCGATCAAGTCGAGCAGGTAGCCGACCACCACCAGGCCGTAGACCACCGGTGCGGTCAACCGCGGCAGCAGCCCGAACAGCGCGACGCCCAACCCGAGGAACAACCACGCCAGGGGCACCAGGTTCACGCCCGCGACCAGGGCGTCGACCAGGCCGATCGGGGTTGCGGTGGCCACCGTCCCAAGCCATGCCGCAAGCCCCGTCGCCAGCGCGAGCACAGCGACCCCGACGGCGCTGGCCAGCGTGCGGGTCGCCAGCCAGCGCACCCGGCCGACCGGTCGGACCAGCAGGTGCTCGATGCGCCAGGTGGCCTCCTCCTCGCGGATCGCCTGGGCCTGCGCGGCGGCGAACAGCGCCAGCACGAGCACCAGGAACCCGAAGGTGAGCCCGACGACCCCCTCCGGGGTGTCCATCCCGGCGAAGCCGATCTGCTCGAACACCTCCACGGGCGTGCCGAGATCGGCCATCGCGGTGGAGAAGTCGTCGGCGAGCAGACCGAAGACCAGCCCACCCGCCGCCATGCCCGATCCCCAGGCCACGACCGGTCCGACCGTCAGGCGCGCCGCCAGGTCGAGCTGCCCCCGCAGCGCCCGGGCCCGCGTGACCACGGTGTCGCCACCGCCGAAGCGCGCGGCGTGCAGGTCACGGTTCGCCAGCGCGAACGCGGCGGCGAGCAGCACGGCAAGCAACGCCGCGAAGCTCGCGAACACCGCGGTGCGCGCCTGGTCGACCTCGTGGAGGTGGCCAGCCCACCCGAACGGCGTCGCCCACCACACCCACGCGGGGGTCGCGGTGGCGGCGGCCAGGACCCGCACTCCGACGCTGACACCAAGCACGAGTGCGACCAGGCCGAGCGCCCGTCGGCGTGAGGAGACCAGCTGCGCGGCCAGAGCACCCAGGGCGGCGAAACTGGCGGCGAGCAGTGCCAGGGTCGCACCGAGCGCCCATGCGGTGCCCGCGTCCATGCCGACGGCCGCGTGTCCGAGCCCGACAGCCACGGCCAGCACGGCGTAGACGCTGAGCATGGCTGCGACGGCCGAGCCCAAGAGCCCCCGCGGGGTGATCGCACCGGCGCGCAGCGGTTCGAGGTGGCCGGCCTCCTCCGCGCCGCGTAGCAGCTTGTTGGCGGCCAGCATCCCCCAGATCGCGGCCAGCAGCACCGCGAAGCCGCCCCAGCGCCACAGCGCGAATCCTTCGAGGGTGTCCATCGCGACCGTGCGCCCGAACAGGGCCTCGAACGCGGGAACACCTTCCAGGGTGGGGCCGATACGGGCGAGCTCGTCCGGACCGTAGGTGTCCTGGATCGTGGTCACGAACCCCGGACCGACGACGGCCAGTGCGACGATCCAGGCGATCGCGCCGTTGCGCAGCAGCCGCAGGTGGTGACGGTAGGCCCGCCACCACACCGCTGCCGGTGATCGCTCCACCACCGTCTCGCCGGGCGCGGTCACGTCCGTGTGCATCGTCGCGGCGCCTGCCATGTCGACCTCCTGTCCGGTGACCGGCGTCACCCGACCCCGGCAGCGTCATCGGACTCGTCGTAGAAGGCGTGGAACAGCTCCTCCAACGTCGGCTCGCGCATCTGGATCGAGGGCACCTCGGCCTGCGCCAACGCCTTAAGCAACGGATCGGTCGAGCCCGACACCTGCAGCCGGATCACCCCGTCGCCGATGACCACGTCCTCGACCCCTGGCACGCCCTCCAACCGTGGCGGCTGGCCCACGTAGGTGGCTTCCACGGTGTGCGCATGCAGGTGCCGCAGCTGCTCGAGGCTGCCCGACTCCACCAGCCGGCCCGAGCGCAGCACCGCCACCCGGTCACACACCGCCTCGACCTCCGAGAGGATGTGCGACGACAGCAGCACCGTCTGCCCACGCGCCCGCGCTTCACCCACACACGCCTGGAAGGTCACCTCCATCAACGGATCCAGCCCCGAGGTGGGCTCGTCCATCACCAGCAGCGGCGCCCGGGTCATCAACGCCGCGATCACCGCGATCTTCTGCCGGTTGCCCTTGGAGTAGCTGCGCCCCTTCTTGGTCGGATCGAGGTTGAACCGCTCCACCAGCTCGTCGCGCTCGGCCGAGTCGTACCCACCCGCGACCGCACCGAGCAGGTCCAGGATCTGCCCACCCGTCAGCTGCGGCCACACCGCGAACTCCCCCGGGACGAACGCGACCTGCCGGTGGGCCTCGACCGGATCCGCCCACGCATCCACCCCGAACACCTGCGCGCGACCCTCCGAGGCCCGGATCAAGCCCAACAGCACCCGCAACGTCGTGGTCTTGCCCGCCCCGTTCGGCCCCAACAGCCCCACGACCTCGCCCTCGCCCACCTCCAGCGTCAACCCGTCCAGGGCGACCGTCTGGCCGAACCGCTTCGAGACCTCCGCGAACCGCACCGCCGGCACCCGACCCATGACCCCTCCGCTCGCGAGCAGCGATCCCGTCGTCGGGTGCACGGTACCGGATACCTTACTATCTCGCAAGTAAGCTACTTGCGCTCCCAGGTGCCCGACGCTGCGCGCGCTAGCCTTCGCGCAGCCGCCGCACCGCCGTCCAACGCACCAGGAGGCAACCCCCGCGTGGGTGGATCAGACACAGGACCGCGGCGTGACCGGCGAACGACCCGGACCCGTGACCGCCTTCAGGAGGTCGCGCTCGAGCTGTTCGTGCGGCAGGGCTTCTCCCACACCACCCTGCAGGACATCGCCGACCGGCTCGGGGTGACGCGGGCGGCGGTCTACTACCACTTCGCCACCAAGGCGGACCTGATCCGCAGCCTGGTGCAGCCGGCTGTCGACGACGTCGACGCCTTCCTCACCGAGGCCGCCCGCCGCGACCTCGCGCCGCGCGAGCTTCTCGAACGCTTCTTCGACCTGACCTACACCCACCGGCTGATCTTCCTGGCGCTCACCAGCGACCCAACCGGGCTGGCCGACGCGGACGCCGAGGACTGGGTGCCGCGCCTGGCAGCGCAGTTCCAGCTGCTGCTGGCCGGCCCGGAGCCGAGCGAGCGGCAGCGCATCCGCGCGGTGATGGCGGCCAACGGCCTCAGCCGCAGCGCCACGCTGCTGACCGACATCCCCTACGAGCAGCTGCGCGCCGAGACGGTCGACGCGGCCATGGATCTGCTTGCAGCACCCGAGCCCTCCGGCCCCATTCTTGACTGAGTCCAAGAAACGATTAGAGTCGTCATCGTTATGGATCAGCATCGAGCGACGCCGGCGGAGCAGCTCCGCGCCGCGGGACTGCGGGTGACCGCCTCCCGCCTGGCGGTGCTGGACTGGCTGCTCGAGCACCCCCACGCGACCGCCGAACAGGTCAGCGCCGGGGTGCGCGAACGCATCGGAACCATCTCTCGGCAGGCGGTCTACGACGTGCTTGCCGCCTGCGCCGACGCGGGCCTCGTGCGCCAGATCGAACCCGCCGGGCATCCCGCGCGCTTCGAGCGGCGCTCCGGCGACAACCATCACCACCTGATCTGCCGCCACTGCGGGATCATCGAGGACGCCGACTGCGTGGTGGGAGCACGTCCCTGCCTCACGCCGAACGGCGACCAGGGCTTCGACATCGACGAGGCCGAGGTGATGTTCTGGGGGCGGTGCCCCGCCTGTCGAGACGGGGCCACCGGCTACCGCGACACCGCTGCTCCCCCACGCTACGACCAGCGCGACGACGATCGTCGCGCACATGTGACCACGGAGGTATGACCTTGGCGAGCGACAGCCGCAAACCCACCACGACCGATGCCGGGATCCCGGTCACCAGCGACGAGCACTCGCTCACCGTCGGTCCCGACGGGCCGATCCTGCTCCACGATCACTACCTGATCGAGCAGATGGCCAACTTCAACCGTGAGCGCATCCCCGAACGGCAACCCCACGCAAAGGGCGCCGGTGCGTTCGGCCGCTTCGAGGTGACCAACGACGTCAGCGAGTACACCAAGGCCGCGGTGTTCCAGCCGGGCACCAAGACCGAGACGCTGCTGCGCTTCTCCTCGGTCGCGGGCGAGCGTGGCAGCCCCGACACCTGGCGGGACCCCCGCGGCTTCGCGCTGAAGTTCTACACCAGTGAAGGCAACTACGACATGGTGGGGAACAACACCCCCGTGTTCTTCCTGCGCGACCCGATGAAGTTCCAGCACTTCATCCGTTCCCAGAAGCGCCGCGCGGACTCCAACCTTCGCGACCACGACATGCAGTGGGACTTCTGGACCCTCTCACCCGAGTCGGCCCACCAGGTCGCCTGGCTGATGGGCGACCGCGGCATCCCCGCGACCTGGCGCCACATGAACGGCTACTCGAGCCACACCTACCTGTGGGTCAACGCCAAGGGTCAGAAGTTCTGGGTCAAGTACCACTTCAAGACCGACCAGGGCATCCAGACCCTCACCGGGGAGGAGGCCGACCGGCTCGCCGGCGAGGACGGCGACTACCACACCCGCGACCTGTTCGACGCGATCGAGCGCGGCGACCACCCCAGCTGGACGCTGTACATGCAGATCATGCCGTTCAAGGAGGCGGAGACCTACCGGTTCAACCCGTTCGACCTGACCAAGGTGTGGCCGCACAGCGACTACCCGCTGATCGAGGTCGGGCGCCTGACCCTCGACCGCAACCCCACCGACTTCCACACCGAGATCGAGCAGGCGGCCTTCGAGCCGAACAACCTGGTGCCGGGCATCGGCCCGAGCCCGGACAAGATGCTGCTCGCTCGCATCTTCTCCTACGCCGACGCCCACCGTGCCCGCATCGGGGTCAACTACAAGCAGATCCCGGTCAACGCGCCCGTCGCGCCGGTCCACAGCTACAGCAAGGACGGTGCGATGCGGGTCCAGAAGGTCTCCGACCCGGTCTACGCGCCCAACTCCAAGGGCGGACCGCAGGCCGACGGGGAGCGCTACCCCGCCGCGGAGACCTGGGAGGCCAGCGGCGAGTTCCTCCACGCCGCCTACACCCTGCGCAAGGACGACGACGACTTCGGCCAGGCCCACACGCTCGTCCGCGAGGTCATGGACGACGCCCAGCGTGACCGGCTGGTCGACACGGTCGTGGGCCACCTCAGCGACGGCGTCTCCGAGCCGGTGCTGCAGCGCGCGTTCGACTACTGGCGCAACATCGACAAGGAGGTCGGTGACCGCATCGCCAAGGGCGTCAACGGAAGCTGACCCCACCTGGATCCGTGGGCCCGTCCGCCGCACAGCGGGCGGGCTCACGTCGTGTGCCGGGTCACTCCCCCGTATCCGACTGCCGGGTCCGGGGGACGGGACGCCGGTGGCCGCCCTCACTCTCCGGCGACCCGCACGAGGGCATCACTAGCCTGGGGCCGGACACCGGAAAGGGGGCGCCGTGGCGGAGCTGTACTGGGGCACCACCGCCGACTTCGTCGAGCAGACCACGCAGAACCGGATCGCCGAGCAGCTGCGACAGGCGTACTTCGACCAGCTCGGCCACGACCCCTCCCCATCGGAGCTGCGGTCGTGGCGCAACTCGCTCAAGGCGCTGTCCAACGGCCTGCGTCATGGGGGCTTCCTCGACCACGGGATCTTCCTCGAGTTCCAGCTGCCGCTGAGCTCGCGACGCATCGACGCACTGATCACCGGCCGCGACCACGACGGGCGCCCCGGCGCGGTGCTGGTCGAGCTCAAGCAGTGGGACCACGCCGAGGTGTCACCGGTGCCCGACTGCGTCGGCGTGATGTACGGCGGACGCATCCGCGATCAGCTGCACCCCTCGGCCCAGGCCGGGCAGTACCGGCAGTACCTGGCCGACACCCACACCGCCTTCCACGACGCCTCGATCCGGCTGGGAGCGTGCTCGTTCCTGCACGACTTCCCCTACGACGCCACGTCCGACCTGTTCGACCAGCGCTACGCACACCTGCTCGGGATCTATCCGCTGTTCGCCGGCGACCGCCTGGCCGAACTGGTGGAGTTTCTTGACGACCGGCTCGGTGGCGGCAACGGCCTCGGGGTGCTGCACACCGTGCGCGAGGGCCGCTACCGCCCCCACCGAAAGCTCCTCGAGCACACCGCGCAGATGATCCGCGACGAGCCGAGCTACATCCTGCTCGACGAGCAGCAGGTCGTGTTCAACTCCATCCTGGCAGCGGTCGACCAGGCGGTGAGCCTCGACCAGCAGGCGGTGTTCATCGTGCGCGGCGGCCCGGGGACGGGCAAGTCGGTGCTGGCGCTCAACCTGGTCGCTGAGCTGTCGTCAGCCGGGTACGCGACCCACCATGCCACGGGCTCGTCCGCGTTCACCCAGACGGTGCGCAAGCTCGTCGGCAGCCGGGCCGCAAAGCAGTTCAACTACTTCAACTCCTACCTCAACGCCGACGAGGACGAGCTCGACGTGCTCGTCTGCGATGAGGCCCACCGCATCCGTGAGCACTCCTGGAACCGCTTCACCAAACGGCGGGCCGACGACCCGGATCGTCCCCAGATCGACGAGCTGCTGGCGGTCGCGCGTGTGTCGGTGTTCTTCATCGACGACCTCCAGGCGGTGCGCCGCACCGAGATCGGTGACAGCGGCTGGATCGAGCGGGTCGCGGCCGAGCGTGGCGCCGAGGTGCACGACCATCAGCTCGAGGTCCAGTTCCGCTGCGGCGGCTCGGACGGCTACATCCGGTGGCTCGAGAACACCCTCGGCATCCGTCGCACCGCCAACCAGCTGTGGTCGGGCGATGAGAAC
>SKSM01000160.1 GCA_007122985.1 Nitriliruptoraceae bacterium
CAGCCCCCGGCGCCCGACGTGGACCGCTCCGACGGCCGTGTCACCCGCCAGCAGCACCGGCACGCAGTCGGCCACCTGCACCCCGAGCGGACGGTCGGGCTCACGGGTGACGATCGCATCGACCGCCGGCAGCTCCGCCCCCGGCGGCGTGCCGGCGTGGACGACGCCGACCTGCGCACCGTGCACCTGCTGCATCAGGTGCCAGCGGGTGTGCTCGGTGCCGGTCGCGGCAGCGACCGCGGCGCGGTCGGCGGCCAGGTCCACCGGCCGGTGGGGTCGTCGGTGGGAGAGGTTGCCCGCCGCGCCCAGTGGCCGTGGGCCGCCCTCGTGGTCGCGTCCGGTGAACCAGCCTCGCGCGACCGGTCCGAGCCGGGCGGCCTCGATCACGATTCCCACCGACGGGGCACCGTGTCAGCGCAGGAACGACGGCACGTCGAGTTCGTCGTCCTCGTCCGCGTGGTCGTCGGTGATCTCGATGACGTTGCGCCGCGACGGCGGGGTGAAGACCTCGTCCTCGTCGTCGTCGTCGACGATGCTCGGCGGGGGGGCACCGGCCGCCGGGCCGCTCTGCGATCCGCCGTCCGGCGAGGCCTGCGGCTCCGGAGCGGTGCGCAGGAAGGCGCCCGGCTGTTCGACCGTGCCCTCGAACTTGTCGAAGCCGGCCGCGATCACGGTGACCTTGACCTCGTCACCGAGCGAGTCGTCGATCACCGCACCGAAGATGATGTTGGCCTCCGGGTGGGCCGCTTCGGTGACCACGTCGGCGGCCTCGTTGACCTCGAACAGCCCGAGGTCACTGCCACCGGCCAGCATCAGCAGCACACCGCGGGCGCCGTCGATCGAGGCCTCGAGCAGCGGGGAGGAGATCGCGAGCTTGGCGGCCTCCAGCGAGCGCGACTCCCCTCGTGCCTTGCCGATGCCCATCAGGGCGCTGCCGGCGTCGTTCATCACCGTGCGCACGTCGGCGAAGTCGAGGTTGATCAGCCCCGGGGTGGTGATCAGGTCGGTGATGCCCTGCACCCCCTGCAGCAGCACGTCGTCGGCCAGCCGGAACGCCTGCACCACCGAGGTGTCGTTGTCGGAGATCTGCAGCAGCCGGTCGTTGGGGATGACGATGAGGGTGTCGACCTCGTCTTTCAGCTCGTCGATCCCGTCCTCGGCCTGAGAGGACCGCTTGCGGCCCTCGAAGGTGAACGGGCGGGTCACCACCCCGATGGTCAGGGCGTTGAGCTCCTTGGCGACCTGGGCCACGATCGGGGCGGCGCCGGTGCCCGTGCCGCCGCCCTCTCCGGCGGTGACGAAGACCATGTCGGCACCCTTGAGCACCTCGAGGATCTCGTCGCGGTGGTCGCTGGCGGCCTGGCGACCGATCTCTGGGTCCGCGCCCGCGCCGAGCCCACGCGTCAGGTCGCGGCCGACGTCGAGCTTGACGTCCGCGTCCGACATCAGCAGTGCCTGGGCGTCGGTGTTGATCGCGACGAACTCCACGCCACGCAGACCCGCGTCGATCATGCGGTTCACCGCGTTGACGCCGCCGCCACCGATCCCCACGACCTTGATCACGGCCAGGTAGTTGGACGGTGCTGCGGTCACGGGTCCCTCCTCGTCATCGGTGCCTGGTTCGGCGTGCCTGGTCGGGCGTGCCTCGTGCGGCGTGCGGGTGCGCGGTGGTGCTGACGAGGTTGGGACCTCGACCTCAGGTAGAGGTCCAGACTTATGTCAACCTCGCCGGACGGTAGCGAGGACGACGACACAGGGTCAAGCACCTCGCACCGTTCGGACGGGTGAGGATGCGATCAGGGCCCGACCACGACCGGAGCGCCCGGCGCCCGCACGTCGATCGCCTCGACGGGTGCGTCGCCGACGTCGGCGAGCACCGCTCCGAGCGCCCGCACCTTCTCGTCGACGCGGTGGGCCCGGCCGAAGCGCACCCGGACGCCGTTGGCGAGCTCGAGCTCGAGCGCGTCCGCACTGCTCGCCTCGTAGCGCACCACCTCACCGCGGATCGGGCCCGACAGCCCCCGCCAGGCGCGGTGGGCGTTGGCCAGCGCCGTGTGCTCCTCGACCGACGCGCCCACCGCCGGCGGCTCGTCGGTCACCTCGATCACCGGCAGTTGCTCGTGCTCCTCGTCGAGCAGGACCACCCCGTCGCGGTCGATCACGCGGTGGTGCTGACCGTCGGTCACCGCCAGCGCCGGCTCGCGCTCGGTGACGGTGATCACCACCGTGAGCGGATCGACACGGCGGGCCTCGGCCGTGCGCACCAGCGGCAGCCGCTCGACGCGCTCACGTGCCTCGCCGAGCCGCAGACGCAGGATCGAGGTGCCGAGCTCGAGGTCCGCGGCCTCGCGGACGTCGGCGGCTGCCAGGCGGTCGGTCCCCGTGACCGCCACCTCCTCCAGGGCCACCAGCGCCGAGCGCTCCACGGCCAGCAGCAGCACGACCAGCCCGATGAGCACCACGGCGACGAGCGTGCGCCGCAGCCGGGCACGGCGTCGCTCGTCGCGGACCTCGGCCCGGCGCTCGGCGATGCGGTCGTCGATCACCACGGGTCGGCCCCGGCGGGTCGCGCACCGTCGCCGACGCCGGCCGGGCCGGTGTCCTGCGGTGGCTCGAAGCCGCCGAGCAGGGTGACCTCGGCCACCAGCTCGATGCCCGCCGCCGCGCGCACCCTGGCGCGGACCTGCTCGATCAGCCGGTGCACGTCGGTGGCCGTCGCGCCCGGACGAGTGACGATGAAGTTGGCGTGCCGCTGTGACACCTCGGCGTTGCCGACCCGCAGACCCTTGCCGCCGGCGGCATCGATCAGGCGACCCGCCGAGTCACCGGGCGGGTTGGTGAACACCGACCCGCAGTTGGGCTCGTTCAGCGGCTGGTGCGCCCGCCGCCAGGCCCGGATCCCGGCGATCTGCTCGCGGACCTCGGCCGCGTCACCCGGGCGCAGCTCGAGGGTGGCCGCGACCACCACGGCGTCGTCGGGCAGCTCGCTGTGGCGGTAGGTCAGCCCGAGAGCCCCGACCGGCCAGCTCTCGCGCGTGGCCGTGGCCAGCCGCACCACCTCGACCTCCACGAGGTGGTCGACCATCTCCCCGCCGTGGGCGCCGGCGTTCATCCGCACCGCGCCGCCGAGCGTCCCCGGCACGGCACACGCCCACGCGAAGCCGCTCAACCCGGCGTCGGCGACCGTGACCGCCAGGCTCGGCAGCGGCTCGGCCGCGCCCACCTGCACCCGCCCACCGTCGACGGTCACACCGCGAAACCCGCGTCCGAGCGTCACCGCGATGCCCGGCCAGCCGGCGTCGCTGATCAGCAGGTTGGAGCCCCGCCCGATCACCGCCCAGCCGACGCCGTGGTCCCGGCCCGCCCGTGAGACGGCCACCAGGTCGGCGTCGGTCTCCGCGGTCACCAGCACGCGGGCGCGACCACCCACCCGCAACGTGGTCAGGCCCGCCAGCGACGCGTCCGCGATGACCTGGCCACCGCAGGCCGCGCTGAGCTCGGCGACCAGCGGGTCGACCGTCCGGTGCGCCCCGGTCACCGTCGCCCCGACAGCCGCGCCAGCAGGCGTGCGCCGACCTGGGTGACGTCGCCGGCCCCGGTGGTCAGGACCAGATCGCCGGGACGTACCACCTCGACGAGCTCGTCGACGACCTCGTTGAGGTGGGGGCGGTAGACCACCGTTGCCCCGGCAGCCGCCGCGGCGTCGGCCACCGTGCGGCCGCTGACCCCCGGCACCGGCGGCTCTCCGGAGCCGTAGACGTCGGTGACGATCACCACGTCGGCGGCGGAGGCGGCCCGGCCGAGCTCGGCGCCGAGCGCCGCGGTGCGCGAGTAGCGGTGCGGCTCGACCACCAGCACGATGCGCTCCGGGCCCGTGGTGCGTGCGGCCGCCAGCGTCGCCCGCAGCTCGGTGGGATGGTGGGCGTAGTCGTCGACGACCCGGATCCGCGCGGCCTCGCCGAGCACCTGAAAGCGGCGGGAGGCACCGGTGAAGCGGCTGATCCCCGACACGGCCGCAGCCGGGTCGACGCCGAGCTGGTGGCAGACCGCCAACGCCGCAGTGGCATTGAGCACGTTGTGCCAGCCGGGCACCGCCAGGGCGAGGTCGGCCACCTCCTCGCCGTCGATCCGCAGCCGATGCTCGCCGTCCTCGGTGACGATGCGCACATCGGCGCGCGGGTCGGCGCCGTAGGTGACCACCGGCGCCTCAGCCTGTTCGGCGAGCCGCGCCGTTGGAGGATCGTCGAGGCACAGCACGGCCGGTGCACCGGGTGCCCGCCGCTCGAGGAAGCCCGAGAAGGCCTCCTCGACCGAGTCGGCGTCAGCGAACTCCTCCGGATGGTCGTGCTCGATGTTGGTGATCACCACCAGGTCCGGGCGGAACACCAGGAACGAGCGGTCGGACTCGTCGGCCTCGGCGATGAATCGACCGTCGGTGCCCGCATGCGCGTTGGTGCCGCTCTCGTTGAGCGCGCCGCCGATGGCAAACGACGGGTCGCCGCCCGCCGCCTGCAGCCCGATGACCGCCATCGAGGTGGTCGTCGTCTTGCCGTGCGTGCCGGCGATCAGCACCGCATGGTCCTGTGCCATCAGCTGAGCGAGCATCTCCGCGCGGCGCAGCAGCGGCAGCCCCCGCTCGCGGGCTGCGACGATCTCCGGGTTGTTGTCGGGCACGGCCGTGGAGGTCACGACGATGTCGGCGTCACCGAGGTGGTCGGCGGCGTGGGCGACCTCCACGCGAGCCCCGAGCACCCGCAGCTCCTCGAGCGTGCGCCCGTCCCGCAGATCCGAGCCAGAGACGCGGTGGCCGCGCTGCAGCAGGATGCGGGCGATGCCCGACATCCCGGCGCCGCCGACACCGACGAGGTGGACGCGGGTCTCTGGGGTCAGCGCGGGCATCATGAGCGGGCCTCGACCAGTTCCAGCAGCAGCCGGGCAACGTTGGTGGCGGCGTCGGGGCGTCCGAACGCGCGCGCGGCCCGGGCGGCCGAGGCGTGGCGGTCCGGATCGGTGAGCAGCGGGGAGGCCGCCTGCACGAGCCCAGCAGCGTCGAGGTCGGCGTCGGGGATCACCACCGCTGCCCCGGCGCGCTCGAGCGCCCGGGCGTTCTCGGTCTGATGGTCGGCCGTGGCGTGCGGATACGGCACCAGCACCGACGGGAGCCCGAGCACGGTCAGCTCCGCGATCGAGGTCGCTCCCGCCCGGCAGACGACCACGTCGGCGGCGGCGTAGGCCTGCGACATCGAATCGATGAAGTCCACGAGCTTCACGAGCGGGCCGTCGGGATGGGCGGCCCGGGCCTGGTCCCAGGCACGGGCCGCTGCCGCGTAGCCGTCGCGTCCGGCGGCATGGAGGATCTGCAGGTCGGTGCCGCCCCACTGACCGTACGCAGCCACCACGGCCGCATTGATGCTGCGCGCGCCCTGGCTGCCGCCGAAGACCAGCAGGGTCGGCCGGTCGGGCTCGAGCCCGAAGGCCGCACGGGCAGCGGGACGGGCCGCGTCGCGGTCGAGCTCGAGCACGTCGGAGCGGACCGGATTGCCGGTGACCACGCATCGCTCGCGGTGGCGGAACCGCGGTGCCGAGCCCGGGAAGGAGATCGCGGTGCGATCGGCCCACCGCGATGCCACCCGGTTGGTCAGCCCCGGCACGCTGTTCTGTTCGTGGATCACGAGCGGGCGCCCGGTTCTCACCGCAGCCCGGTCGAGCGGGAACGACACGTAGCCGCCGAAGGTCGCAACACCCACGGCGCCCTCCTCCGCCATCAGCTGCGTGCAGCGTGCGACCCCGGCACGCAGCGCCGAGGGCACCTTGAGCAGCTTCGGTGAGGGCCGTCGCGGAATCGCCGCCGCCTCGATCAGGTGCAGCCGGAACCCGGCCTCGGGAACGAGCCGCGCCTCGAGGCGGTCTGCCACGCCGACGAACACCGGGTCGACGTCGGGAGCGAGGCGGCTGAGCTCGCGAGCGACGGCGATTGCCGGGAAGACGTGGCCGGCGGTGCCACCGCCTGCGACGAACACGGTGCGGGTCACGGGCGGCCTCCACGGGTCGGCGTCCGCGGTGCCCGGGCGGGGCGGGTGCGTGACGCGGTCGACGGATCGGCGCCGGCGGCGCTGCGGGAGATCGAGACCAGGATGCCCAGTGCCAGCAGGCTCGACACCAGCGACGTGCCACCGACCGAGACCAGCGGCAGGGTCACCCCGGTGATCGGCAGCAGGCCGGTGACGGTGCCGATGTTGACCAGTGCCTGGCCGACCAGCCAGACGGTGATGGTCAGCGCCACGGTACGGCCGAACCCGTCGTGGGCGGCGTAGGCGGTCTTCAGCCCGAGGTACAGCAGCGAGGCGAACAGCAGCAGCGTGCCCACCGAGCCGACGAGGCCGAGCTCCTCGCCGATCACGGCGAAGATGAAGTCGGTCTCCGGGTTGGGGATGAAGTGCCACTTGCCCCGCGAGGAGCCGAGCCCGAGCCCGAACCAGCCCCCCGACCCGAGCGCGTAGAGCGACTGCAGCAGCTGGAAGCCCTCATCCAACGGGTACTGCTCCGGCCACAGCCAGCCGCGGATGCGCGCCACCCGGTAGGGCGCGACCGCCGCCAGGGCCCCGACCGCCAGCAGCCCGATCGCCCCGGCGGCGGCGACGTACCGGGCGGGCAGCCCCTCGACCCACAGCACCGCCGCGACGATCAGCGCCAGCAGGATGGTCGTGCCGAGGTCCGGCTGGGCGAGGGTGAGCGCCGCGAGCACCAGCAGCAGGGGCACGGCGGGGATGAACAGATGGTCGGGCGGATGCACGCTGCCGTCGGCGGGACGCTTGCGCTCGAGGACGTCGGCGAGCCACAGCAGCGTGGCGAGCTTGGCGAGCTCCGAGGGCTGGATCGACAGGGGCCCCACCC
>SKSM01000263.1 GCA_007122985.1 Nitriliruptoraceae bacterium
CAGCAACGCCCACTTCGCGGAGAACGTCGACGTCTGAGTGCGACCGGCCGGGCCGCCGGGACGCGCACCCCGAGGAGTTGCCGCCGGCAGACGCAGGTGACGCTTCGCTGAATGATCGCACGGAGGAGAGATGGCAACCCAGGCCGCACTGGTGAGCGGTGAGATCCGTGACGTCTCGCTCGAGTCACGGATGGAGCAGGCGTTCCTCGACTACTCGATGTCGGTGATCGTCGGGCGCGCACTGCCGGACGTCCGCGACGGGCTCAAGCCCGTGCAGCGCCGCATCCTGTACTCGATGTACGAGTCGGGGCTGCACCCCGACCGGCCGTTCCGTAAGTGCGCCTCCGCCGTGGGCGAGGTCATGAAGACCTACCACCCCCACGGTGACTCCTCGATCTACGACGCCCTGGTGCGCATGGCCCAGGACTTCGCCACGCGCGAGCCACTGGTCGACGGGCACGGCAACTTCGGGTCGGTCGACGGCGATCCGCCCGCGGCGATGCGCTACACCGAGGCACGGCTGTCGTCCCTGGCGATGGAGCTGCTCGCCGGCATCGACGAGGAGACCGTCGACAGCCAAGAGAACTACGACGGCTACGACACCGAGCCGGTCGTGCTGCCCGCCCGCTTCCCCAACCTGCTGGTCAACGGCGCGTCGGGCATCGCAGTCGGGATGGCCACCAGCGTCCCGCCGCACAATCTCGGTGAGGTGATCGACGCCGCGCTGCACCTGCTCGAGCACCCCGATGCGGACGTCACCGCCCTGATGCAGCGCCTGCCGGCACCCGACCTGCCGACCGGCGCGCGCATCGTCCACGGCGACGGCATCGAACAGACCTACCGCACCGGGCGTGGGGCGATCACCGTCGAGGCCGTCGCGACCACGGAAGTGCGCTCCGGCAACCTGCCCCGCATCGTGATCACCGAGATCCCCTACCAGGTCAACAAGGCCGCGCTGCTCGAGCGCATCGCGGACCTGGTCGCAAAGCACAAGCTCGACGCGGTCCGCGACCTGCGCGACGAATCGTCCCGCGACGGCATGCGGATCGTCGTCGAGCTCAAGCGTGGCGCGGACCCCGCGGCGGTGCTCGCCCGGCTCTACCAGCACACCGACCTGCGCACCAACCTCAACGTCAACATGGTCGCGCTGGTCGACGGCGCGCCGCGGACCATCGGGCTGGTCGAGGCGCTGACCCACTACCTCGCCCACCAGCGCGACGTCGTCACGCGCCGCACCCGGTTCCGCCTGACCCGGGCACGCAACCGTGCCCACGTGCTCGAAGGGCTGCTCACGGCCCTCGATCACCTCGACGCGGTGATCGAGCTGATCCGCGCAGCGCAGTCGGCGTCGGCGGCCAAGCAGCAGCTGATGGAGCGCTTCGAGCTCTCCGAGGTGCAGGCCCAGGCGGTGCTCGACATGCAGCTGCGACGCCTCGCCGCGCTCGAGCGGGCCGAGCTCGAGGACGAGTACCGGCAACTGCTCGACCGGATCGCGGCGCTGGAGGCGATCCTGGACGACGCCGCGGTGCTCCAGCAGGTGCTGGTCGACGAGCTGACCGAGCTCAAGCGTGTCCATGCCACGCCACGGCGCTCCCGCCTGGTCGCCGACGGCATCGACACCGGCGACATCCTGGCGGGCGGATCGCAGGCCGGCTTCGAAGCGCAGGACGTGACCGTGCTGGTCACCCGCGGCGGCTACATCAAGCCCGTCGCCCGCCGCCGCACCACCCCGTCGCACAAGCACGCGCACGACCCGGTCGTCGCGGTCGTACGCGCGACCACCGACGACACCCTGCTGCTCGTCGACGAGCAGGGCGCGGGCTACCGCCTGCCGCTGGCCGATGTCCCGGTCGTGCCCGCGAAGCAGCGCGGCGCGCACGCCGGTGGCGTACTCGCGAGCGCCGGGCCCGACGCGCCGCTGGTCGGCGCAGTCGCGCTGCCACGGTCCGGCGACGATGCGACCCTGGTGACGGTGTCCGCGTCCGGGCAGGTCAAACGCACCGCGCTCGCGGAGTTCGTCCATGCGCGCCAACGCAGCCTGCAGGCCGCCGGGGTCCGCGCCGGCGATCGGCTGGTGGGCGTGGTCGTCGCCGGTGACCAGGATCACCTCGTCGTCGCCCACGACGGCGGACTGGTCGCCCGCTTCCGGCTCGCGGACGTCCGGCCGATGGGCCGCACGGCGGCCGGCGTCACCGGGATGAACGTGCCGCACGGCACGACCGTGGTCAGCGCGACCGTGCTGCCCGCGGGGCGGGACGACGCGGAGATCGTGACCATCGACGCCGCCGGTCGCGCCAAGCGGACGCCGGCGGCCGACTACCCCGCAAAGGGCCGCGGTGGCAAGGGTGTCAAGACCGGCGACCACGGCAGCCTGCGGTTCTGCGGCGTGGCCGCCGATCTCCACGTCGGGACCGAGCCACCGTCGGTGGTACGGCCCGTGGACATCGCCGAGGGACGTCGGGCCGGACCGATGACCACCGACCTCGACGGCGGTGCGGTCACCGGCCCGGTGACGCCCGAGCACACCGCCGGGTCGCCGGGGTAGTCGGGACGACCCCGGCCATCCGGCCATGAGCACGCCGAACCGCAACCTGGCACGGTTGCGTGGTGCGCGACCGAAGGGACCGCTCGCTCGTCCGCGAGCCTGCACACCCACCCCGGCCGAGGCCGCAATGACCCGCGACCACCACTTCGCCCGCACCCTGGCGGGTGCCCGTGCGGGCGAGGCGACCGCGTGGGAGTCGCTCTACCACGACATCGCGCCGGTGCTGATCGGCTACCTGCGCGCGCAGCACCTGCCCGACGCCGACGACGTGGCCGGCGAGGTGCTGCTGGAGGTGGTGCGCGGGATCGACCGGTTCAATGGCGGCGCCGAGCAGTTCCGTTCCTGGGTGCTCGCAATCGCCCACCACCGGCTGATCGACGCACGTCGGCGGGCCGCGCGACGCCCCGCCGAGCCGACCGCGACCGAGGAGCTGGACACCCCTCCGGCGCGCGACGATCCAGAGGCGGATGCCCTCGCGGCCGTCGGGCTCGGCGACCTCGAACCGGCCCTGGCCACCCTGACCGAGGACCAACGAACCGTCCTGCTGCTCCGGGTGATCGGGGACCTGTCCATCGCACAGGTCGCGCGCATCACCGGCCGCCGCTCCGGTGCGGTCAAGCAGCTCCAGCGTCGGGCGACCACGGCGCTGCGCGAGGCGCTGGAACGCCACGAGCCGCGACCACCCGCCCACAACGGCGCCCAGCACCCGCAGATGCGTGCGCCCAGCGCCCGAGACGTCACCCTGGATCAGCTGACAGCGCTTGCTCCGACGGATGGACCCGACGATGGACGCTGACCGCGTGCGGCGGTGGCGCGAGGAGCTCGGTGACCTGCGGGTCGCCGAGACCGTCGTGGCCACGCGCAGCGCCGTGGTGCAGCCGGTCGACGACGAGCTCGCCGACGACCACCTCCGGGCGATGCTGGCCGAGCAGGCGCGGCCGGCGACCGCCAAGCCGTTCACCGCGGACACCTCGCTGGCGCCGATGGTGGACTGGCTGCGGCGACGGGTCTCGGTCGCGGCCGCGACGACGACCGTCGCCGCGGCACTCGCGCTGGTGCTCGCCGTGGCCGGCTCGTTGCCGGATTCTGCACAGCGGCTGGTCGCCGACCTGGCGGGCACCGTCGGCATCGAGCTCCCCCGCCCCGAGCTTCCCGGCGAGCACGACGGTGGCTCGCTGGCGCCCGACCGATCCGATGCGGAGCTGATCGGCTCGCTCACGCACAGCTCCGTCACCGACAGCCGGGACGACACGTCCGCGCCCGATGGCGACGCCGCGTCGGCGGCGCTGCGGGCGACCGAGTTCGGCGCCTCCGACGGCGCACCCGGTCGTGCGGACGCCGCATCGGGCCGGTCCGAGCAGGTGCCCGGGATCCCCGACGACGCAGCGGCTCGGCCCAGTCCGGTGCCGGTTCGGGCCGACGACGCCCCCGGGCGATCCGGCGACGCGCCGGGACGCGCCGACGACCCGCCGGGACGCGCCGACGAGGCACCCGGTCGCTCGCAGGACCCACCCGGCAGGTCCGGTGGTGGATCCGGCGGCGACGACGGCCCGGCCGACGCTTCGCAGGGTGCGTCGCAGGACGCGCCAGGCAAACCTGACCACGCGGGCGACGGATCGGATGCGTCCCCCGGTGCGTCGCAGGATGCCCCCGGTAGATCCGACGACAGCACCCGGTGGGCGAGGTCGTCTGGCTTCGGCACCGCGAGTGTCACCGACGTCCCCGACGATGCGAACGGGCACGGCGACGGCGAGGCCAACGGGCACGACGACGACCAGGGTCCGGCCGGCGACGGCTCGGACGGGACGTGATCGACGGACTACGACCCGTCGTCGACACCGATGCCGAGCAGCTGACCGCCCTGATCGGCGCCGTCTTCGCCGAGTACCCGGGCTGTGTGCTCGACCTCGACGGGCTCGATCGCGACCTGCTCGCACCGGCCCGCGAAGCGCGCGAGCGTGGCGGTCCGTGGTGGGTGGTCGAGCGGCACGAGCGGATCATCGCCACGATCGGCGCGGGGCCGCTGCGCGCCGACGGCCACGTGGAGCTCAAGCGGCTGTACGTGCACACAGACCACCGGCGGCAGGGGTTGGCCGCGCGACTGGTCGGCCGGGTCGAGCGCCACGCGGCCGAGGTCGGCGCACAGGCCGTCGACCTGTGGTCCGACACCCGGTTCGGGGACGCCCATCGGCTGTACCGACGGCTCGGCTACGTCGATACCGGCGACCGACGCGAGCTCGACGATCCGTCGGCGACGACCGAACGGCGGTTCCGCAGGCCACTGTGACCCGCGGGGTCAGCCCTGCTGGGCCGAGAACATCCACAGCTGCATCTCGAGCCCGTCGAGGATCTCGATCAGCAGGTCCTCGCTGGCGAGATCGACCTCGCCGAGCCCGTCCAGCCGCTCGCGTGTGGCTCGCGCAACCGCCTCGATGCGGTCGCTCATCTCCGCCACGACATCCGTCTGGTGCGTCCAGCCCTCCGGCGCCGGGTTCGCCGGCGAGTCGCCCGCGACCCGCTGGAGACGGCCGTCCGGCGGCACCCCGATCGAGGTGAGCCGCTCGGCGACGTCGTCGGACCAGGTCCGGTACTGGTCGACCACCTCGTCGAGGTGCTCGTGGAGCGGCTTGAAGTTGTCACCGATGACGTTCCAGTGCAGCTGCTTGCCGGTGATCGACAGGTCGACGAGGTCGACGAGCAGGGGCTGGAGCTTGCGCTGCACGACGGCCTTGGCGTCCTCGTCGAGGGTCGAGCGCACCGCAGTGGCGGTTCCTGCGGGTGTCCTGGTCGTGCTCATGATCACTCCTTGGTCTGCGGCGCAGCCGTGGTGTGTGTGCTCGGGTGTGCTGGTCGCGCCCGCCAAGGTACGCAGTGAACGGGCGCCCGGATCGGACGCTCGGCCAGGGCCGCGGCCGGTGGGCGCGGCGGACGGTATCCCGGACGAACCCCGGACGATCAGCCGTCGTCGAAGCCGACGTGGGCGGCCAGGGCGGTCGCGACCGCCCGCGCCTCGTCGGTCAGGGCGTGCGTCCGCGCGTCGAGATCGTCCTCCGCGCCGAGCTCGGCCCGCAGATCGACGTAGATCTTGCACTTGGGCTCGGTGCCGGAGGGACGGATCATCGCCCGACCGTCGGCCAGGTCCATCGACACCAGATCGTGCTCGCCGAGCCAGGCGGGACGTCGGTCGGCGTCGATGCGGAAGTCCACGTGACCGGTCACCGCGTGCCCGGCGAGGTCGTCGGGGATGCGGGTGGTCAGCGCGCCCATCGCCTCGGCGATGCGCTGCTGGCCCGCAGCGCCGGGCAGGGTGACCGAGTGCTGGTGGCTGACCCACAGCCCGTGGCGGCGGCACAGCTCCTCCCAGCGGTCGAGGACCGTCTGCTCCTCGGCGGCGAGGGACCGCACGAGGTCTGCGAACGCCGCCGCGGCCCCGATGCCGTCCTTGTCGCGCACGACGGTGCCGACCGATGACCCCAGGGCCTCCTCGAAGCCGTAGACGAAGGTGCGACCGTCCTCGGGCTCGATGGCCCGCGCGGCCGCACAGATCCACTTGAAGCCGGTCAACGTCACCTCGGACCGTGCCCCGTAGGTGTCCGCCACGGCGTGCACCATCGGCGTCGACACGATGCTCGAGACCACTAGGGGACGGTCCACGGGCATCCCGGCGAGCAGGTAGTCGGCCAGCAGCACACCGATGTGGTTGCCCGTCAGCAGGCGGTAGCCACCCGCCGGTGCGGGGACGGCGGCGGCCAGCCGGTCCGTGTCCGGGTCGTTGGCGAGCACCACGTCGGCCCCGACCTGCCCGGCGAGCGCCAGCGCCTCGTCGAGTGCCCCCGGCTCCTCCGGATTGGGGAACCTCACGGTCGGGAAGTCGCCGTCGGGCTCGGCTTGTGACGCCACGACGTGCACGTCGTCGTAGCCGCCCTCGGCCAGCGCACGCTCGACCAACGCCGACCCGACGCCGTGCAGCGAGGTGTGCACGATCGTGGGCGTCGGTCCCTGCACCGCCGGCCGCGCAGCACGCAGCTCGTCGAAGTAGCGGTCCACCACCTCGGCACCGACGGGTACGACGAGCGACGAGCTGACCGGGTCGTCCAGCGGCACCTGCGCCGCCGGGCCGACCGCATCGATCGCCCCGGCGATCGCCCGGTCGGTGGGCGGCACGATCTGCGCCGCACCGTCGGCGTAGACCTTGTAGCCGTTGTACTCCGGCGGATTGTGCGAGGCCGTGATCACCACGGCTGCAGCGGCACCGAGCGCCTTCTGCGCATACGCCACCAACGGCGTCGGCTGCGGTGTGGGAAACCAGCGCACCGGCAGTCCGGCCGCGGCCA
>SKSM01000168.1 GCA_007122985.1 Nitriliruptoraceae bacterium
CCGCCCGCACGGCTCGACCCGCCGCGCTACGTGCCCGAGGACGATCACCTGCGCATCGTGCTGGACCTCAGCGCCAGCGGACGATGGGTGCTCGACGCGGTCACCGTGGACGCGGTCGAGGAGCGCGACGACGGTCACGTGCGGGTGTGGTTGCGAACCGATGCGCCCGGCTGGCTCGCACGGCTGGTGCTGATGGCCGCCGGGCAGGCCCGGGTCGTCGAGCCGGACGAGTTCGCCGCGCAGGTCCGAGCGGTCGCCGACGAGGCCCTCGCCGTCTACGGCGACGGGAGCACGACGGGCTGATCCGGACGACCGCAGGTGGCCGCGCTGTGGGACGAAGGGTCTTCAGGTGCGGCGGTGAGCGGCCGACACCTCGGGTGACGAACGCTGTGGTAAGGAGCCCGGCATGACCCGTATCCGTGCGAGCTGCCCCGACTGCGGGGAGGTGGATCTCCGGCCCGAGCAGGTGGTGCTGCAGCTGGTGCGGGCCGATGACGGTGACGTCACCGACGGCAGTACCTACCGCTTCAGCTGCCCGGACTGCGACGGGGTGGTCGAGAAGCCCGCCGACGAGCGCATCGCGCAACTGCTGGCCACCGGTGGCGTGGAGGTCGAGGAGGCAGGTCCGATCCTGCCACCGCACCCGGAGCTGCTGCCGGGCGGCCCGGCCCTCACCCATGACGACCTGCTCGACTTCCACCTCGCTCTGCAGGCCGACGACTGGTTCGACGAGTTGCTGACCAGCGGCCTTCGCTGACCGCTGCGAGCTGTCCCCGTCCGCGCCGGACGCGTCCCACTCCCTCTCCGTCTCCCTCTCCCCACCTGCGCGGGGTCCGGGGCACCGGCTGCGCCCCCGCCGAACGGCGGGGGCGCAGCTCATCCGCCAGCGGTCCGAGCGGCGCGGGTGCTCGTGCCGTGGCTACGCTTGCCGCGCCCGAGCCGAGGAGGACCGTGGCCACGCCCGCCGTCGTCGTGCTGGTCGTTGGCCTCGCCGCGAGTGCACTGCTCGTCGCCGGTGTGGTGCTGATCACCGTCCAGCGCGCGGTCTGCGCCTATCGTGACGCGTCGCGCTCGCTGCAGCGGGTGCAGCCGCTGGTCGAGGAGCTGGCCGACCACCAGGCCGTCACCCGCCGCGAGCTCGACCGGCTCGCCGAGCAGCGTGAGCATGGCCACCGCGCGAGGCCCGGACCGACTGACCGTTGGGCGCGGCACGAGGCGTCAGGGCCGCCGGCCCCGCCGTCCCGCCCGTCCACCGGCCGTGGCCGGCCCTCTGTACACTGACCGACGCCTCCACCTGCGACGCGAGGAGCGCTCCATGGGCGGCATCGGCGTTCCCGAACTGGTCATCATCCTCCTGATCCTGCTGCTGCTGTTCGGCGGACGCAAGCTGCCCGGGCTGGCCAGCTCCATCGGCACATCGTTGCGCGAGTTCCGCAAGGCGACCGAGGACACCGACGCCGGCAGCGACGGGCCGGACGAGCCGGGCGGCGAGGCATCCGGGTCTTCGTCCACGGCCGACCCCGACGCGGAGCGCTGAGGCCATCGCCGTGGAGGACGCCGCCGCGGCCGATCGCACCGCGGGGGAGATGACCCTCTTCGAGCACCTGCGGGAGCTCCGCACGCGGCTGTTTCGCGCGGTGATCGCCCTGGCGCTCGGCGCGGCCATCGGCTACGCGCTGTTTCCCTACCTGCTCGACGTGGTGATCGCGCCGTACTGCGCCGTTCCGAGCGCACTTCGACCCGACGATGCCTGTGCGTTGATCGCGACCAAGCCGTTGGAGCCGTTCAGCGTGCGGATCAAGACCGCGCTGGTCATCGGGCTGTTCCTCGGAGGTCCGGTGATCTTCTACCAGCTGTGGCGGTTCATCTCCCCGGGCCTCACCAGCAGGGAGAAGCGCTACTCCCTGCCGTTCGTGCTCGCCGCCCAACTGCTGTTCGCCGCCGGCATCGGTTTCGCCTACCTGATCGTGCCCCGTGCCCTGCGCGTGCTGCTGGCGCTCGGTGGGCCGGGCATCGAGCCGTTGCTCTCGGCGACCGACTACCTGACCTTCTTCCTGGCCCTGTGCATCGCGTTCGGCCTGGTCTTCGAGCTCCCGCTCGTGCTGATCTCGCTGGTCCTGCTGCGGGTGGTCGGCGCCGAGGGGCTGCGGCGGGCCCGGCCGTACGCGATCGTGGTCATGGCGGTCTCCGCGGCGTTCATCACCCCGACGACCGACGCGGTGACGCTGCTGTTCGTGGTGGGACCTGCCTGGGTGTTCTACGAGCTGTCGATCCTGGTCGCCTGGTTCACCGAGCGCCGTCGGCGTCGGCGGTCGGGGGCGAAGGGGCAGGTGTGAGCAGCGACGACGGCGCGCGCGACGAGGGTCCGCCGAGCGCAGCCGATCGGGGGCCCGCCGCCCGCGTGCCCAGACCGGGCAGCCGTTCGTCGGCGGTGGTGCTGCTCGCCCGGCGGCAGCGGCTCGGGCTGCTGCTGATCGTCGCGCTGGTGGCGGTGTTGGCCGGGGCGCTGTTCGGACGCCTGACCGCTCCGGGGCCGGAGGCCGACGCACGTCGGGCGGTCGAAGCCTCGGTCCTGCCGATCGCACTGGACGCCGACGGCATCTGGACCTCGACCACCGACGAGCGTGCGCCGGTCAGCGAGGCGCTGGTGCAGCTGCGTCGTGACGGCGATCCTGACCTGGTCGAGCGCCACCTCGACGAATGGCTCGAGGCATACGACGCCGCACTGATCCGGCTGGCGGGCGTCGACCTGCCCGCCTCGGCACGGCCGGTCCAACGTCATCTGATCTCGGGGGTCACCCTGTCCCGGGATGCCGTCGAGGTGCTCGGCCACGCGGCCAGGGTCGAGGACGAGACCGCCCAGCGTGATCTGATCACCGAGGTGGGTCGGCTGCGGATGCGCTCCGAGCAGCTGGTGCAAAGTGCACGCGCGTCGACCGCCGACCTGGACGGGTCGCGGACCGACGTGACGCCGCCGGCACCACTGCGCGGCTTCCTGGAGGGGCGCGAGGACTGATCCGCGGGCAGGCCCGGGCGGCTGGCACCTCGGGCCGGCCAGACCCCGTAGCCTCGTGCCCACCGCACCGATCCGACGAGCAACCGTGTCCGTGTCCTCCGACCACCTCGCCGACGACGTCGCCCCGTCGTCCGACGACCCGCGCCTCAGCGCCTTCATCGCGCGGCTCGGCTTCGCGCCGGACCCGTTCCAGCTGCGTGCGATGGCGGGGTTGGCGGCCGGCCGATCCGTGCTGGTGGCCGCACCGACGGGGGCGGGCAAGACGGTGGTGGGCGAGTTCGCCTGCGACGACGCGATCGAGCAGGGCGGCAAGGCCTTCTACACCACGCCCATCAAGGCGCTGTCCAACCAGAAGCACCGCGACCTGATCCTGCGCTACGGCGAGCATCGGGTCGGGCTGCTGACCGGCGACCGGTCCATCAACCCGGGTGCCCCGGTGGTGGTGATGACCACCGAGGTGCTGCGCAACATGATCTACGAGTCGTCGCCGGTTCTCGCCGGGCTGCGCCACGTGGTGCTCGACGAGGTGCACTACCTCGCCGACCGCTCCCGCGGCGCGGTCTGGGAGGAGGTCATCATCCAGCTGCCGGCCTCGGTGCAGCTGGCCTCACTGTCTGCGACGGTCAGCAACGCCGAGGAGTTCGGCCGCTGGCTCGATCGGGTCCGCGGCGGCGACGGCAGCGGCCGGGGCCAGGTCGGCAGCGGGTGCGAGGTGATCATCGAGGAGCACCGGCCGGTGCCGCTGCGCCACCACTACTTCGTCAATGACGAGATCTACGACACTTTCCGGGCCGGCCGCAAGGGCGGCGCTAGCCGCGAGCACCGTGAACGGGCGGCGCAGGCGCTCTCGGGTGTGCCCAACCCGGACGTGGTCATGCTGGAGCGTCGGGCGCGTCAGCGCAACCGGGTGTCCAACAAGGGCCGACGTCAGGGTCCACCGGTCAAGCTGCGGTGGCCCTCGCGGCCCCGGGTCGTGGAGGAGCTCGCCACACGTCGCTGGCTCCCGGCGATCGTGTTCGTGTTCTCCCGCCAGGGCTGCGAGGACGCGGTCGAACAGCTGCGTCGATCCGGGGTGCGGCTGACCTCCGAGCACGAACGCACCGAGATCGCCGCGGTCGTGGACACGCTGCTGGCCGACCTGCCGGATGCGGACCTGGAGGTGCTCGGGTTCCGCTCGTTCCGGTCGGGCCTGATCGACGGCGTGGCCGCACATCACGCGGGCATGGTCCCGGCCTTCAAGGAGTGCGTGGAGGTGCTCTTCCAGCGAGGGCTGCTCAAGGTGGTCGTGGCCACCGAGACCCTCGCCCTCGGCATCAACATGCCGGCGCGCACCGTGGTCATCGAGCGACTCGAGAAATGGAACGGCGAGTCGCACGTGCTGCTGACCCCAGGGGAGTACACCCAGCTGACCGGCAGGGCCGGGCGTCGGGGCATCGACGAGATGGGCCATGCCGTGGTGCTCTACCAGCGTGACCTTGACTTTCGTACCGTCGCCAGCCTGGTCGGCACCCGTACCTACCCACTGCGCAGCTCCTTCGCTCCTTCGTACAACATGGCGGTCAACCTGCTGCGCCGCCACGACCTGCAACAGGCAGAGGCGCTGCTCGGCGCGTCGTTCGCGCAGTTCGAGGCCGATGAGTCGGTCAGTCGCAAGGCCGAGCAGCTGGCCGAGCTCGACGACGGGCTCGCGGGCTACGCCCGGCACCTGGTGTGCGAGGCGGGGGACTGGTCGGCCTACTGGTCGCTGCGGCGGGAGCTGTCCCAGCGTGAGAAGGACGCGGCGCGACAGCGGCGCGACCGGGCACGCGCCTCGCTCGGGGAGGCCATCGCCGGGCTCGAACCGGGGGACGTGCTGCACCTGCCGTGGGTGGGGCGCCGTGGGCTCGCCGCCGTCGTCGGCGTGCACCTGACCAAGAAGGGCATTCCGCTGGCCCAGGTGGTCACCGACGACCGGGCGCTGACCCGGATCGGCCCACGGGAGCTGGAACAGCCCCCGCGGCCGGTCGAGCGCATCCGCCTGCCGCGACGGGGGCACCCGCGCCAGAAGGAGTTCCGGCGCGACATCGCCGCGACCCTGCGAACACTGGACCCTCCGCAGATCGAGGAGCCGACGCCTGAGCCGCTCCCGGACGGGGAGGTCTCGGGCCGGATCGCCGAGCTGCGCGAGCGGCTGCGTGCCCATCCCTGCCACGCCTGCCCGGAGCGCGACGAGCACGAACGCTGGCAGCACCGCGCCGACGAGCTCTCCGACCGGGCCGAAGCGCTGCGGCGCGAGATCGACGCCGCGACCGGATCGCTGGTCCGACAGCTCCACCGCATCCTGACGGTGCTGCGGGAACTCGGCTACGTCGACGACCAGCCGGTGCCCACAGCGGAGGGTCTGCGACTCGCCGGGGTCTACAGCGAGGTGGACCTGCTGGTCGCCGAGTCCGTGCGCCGAGGCCTGCTCGACGGCCTCGAGCCCGCTGAGGTGGCGGGGGCGGCCGCGCTGTTCCTCTACGAGCCGCGCGGCGGCGAGCCGACCCAGCACCCGGACATCCCGACGCTGGCCCTGCAGGACACCGTCGACGACGTCTTCGAGTTGGCCGAGGAGCTGCGTGGCTACGAGCGCGCCGCGGGGTTGCAGCCGACCGGTGAGCTGGATCCCGGCTTCGTGGGGCCCGCCTACCGTTGGGCGACCGGGTCGGACCTGGACGAAGCGCTCGGCAGGCTGGAGCTGACCGGCGGGGACTTCGTCCGCAACATCAAGCAGGTCGCCGATCTGGCGGGTCAGTTGCGGTACGTCGGCGGGCCCGGCCTGGCCGGTGAGGCCCGCAGCGCGGTGGACGCCCTGCGACGCGGGATCGTGGAGGCCTGACCGCAATGGCCGACCGGCCCCGTCAGGCGGGGGACGAGGTGGTGGGGACACCACGGGAAGGACGGTGAGGTGCAGGTGAGCGACCTCCCCTTCGGGGTGCCGCTGCTGATCGCCAACCCGTCGGCCGGCGACGGACGCGAGCCGGTGCTGGCCCGGCTGATCAGCGCACTGCGGGAGCGTGGCGTCGACCCGGACGTCGTCGCGACCACCGCGCCCGGACATGCGGCCCGGCTCGCCCACGAGGCCGCGACGCAGGGGCGGCGCCTGATCGTGGCCATCGGCGGGGACGGCACCGTCCACGAGGTGGTCAACGGTGTGTTGGACCCGGCGACCGGCGACCGCGTGGGCGGGCAGACGGTCGTCGGGGTGGTGGGGGCCGGCAGCGGCAGCGACCTGATGCGCACCTTCGGGCTGGACCGTCCGCCGGAGCTGCTCGCCGACCATCTGCTGACGGATCATGTCCAGCCGATCGACGTGGGACGCGCCCAGGTGCGCGGACCCGACGGGACGATGCTCACGCGGCTGTTCGTCAACGTCGCCGAAGCCGGCTACGGCGGCAGCGTGACGGCGCTGGCCAACCGCATGCCGCGGTCCTTCGGCCGTCGGCGCTACGAGGCCGCGATCGTCGCCTCGGTGCTGGGCTTTCGGCGGGTGGCGACCACGGTCACCCTCGACGGCGGCAGCCACACCGGCCAGGTCTGCAACGTCCTGATCGCCAACGGCCAGTTCTTCGGTGGGGGACTGCACGTGGCCCCGCGGGCGCTGCCTGGCGACGGACGATTCGATGTGCAGATGTGGGGTGGCCGTCCGATCGACGTGATCCGGGCTCAGCCGCAGCTGCGACGGGGTCGACACCTCGACCGCGAGGACGTCCGCGCGTGGCGGTCGCGCTCGGTCACCGTCGACACCGCCCGGCCGTTCACCGTCGAAGCCGACGGCGAAGTGCTCGGCACCACGCCGGCAACCTTCGAGGTGCTGCCCTCGGCCCTGGAGCTGAAGGTCTGAGTCGCCGTCGGCGGGTGCTCCTCGTCCACCGTGCGCCCCTACGCTGTCATCGACGGAGGTGCTCGATGCATGACCATCGCCTCGACCGGGCACGCGCGGCCCTGCGCGACCAGGGCGTCGATGCCCTGCTGGTCGGCCCGTCCGCGGACCTGCGCTACCTGACCGGCTACCACGCGTTGCCGCTGGAGCGCCTGACGCTGTTGGTGGTCCCCGCCGCCGATGAGCCGATCCTGATCGTGCCGGAGCTCGAGTCCGCGCGGGCGCGCGGCAGCGGCGCCGACCAACTGGCCGAGCTGCGCACCTTCGGCGAGCTCGACGACCCGGTCTCCCTCGTGGTCGACCACCTCGGCAGCCAGGCGGCCTCCGGCCGGCTCGCGGTCCAGGACCGCCTCTGGGCCAGCTTCACCCTCGCCCTGCAGCGGGCGATGCCCCGCGCGGACTGGGTGGCCGGTTCGACGGTGATGCGCAGCCTGCGTCTGATCAAGACCGCCGAGGAGGTCGAGGCCCTGCGGGCGGTCGGGGCGGCCATCGACGCGGTCCACGCCCGTGTGCCCGAGTTGTTGCGGCCGGGCAGGACCGAGGCGGCGGTCGGGCGCGACATCGCCGAGCTGATCCTCGAGGACCACGACGAGGTCAACTTCGTGATCGTCGCCTCGGGCCCGAACGGCGCCTCGCCCCATCACGAAACGGGCGAGCGCGAGCTCGAACCGGGCGATGCCGTGGTGGTCGACATCGGCGGCACCCGCAACGGCTACTGCTCGGACATGACCCGCAACTACGCAGTCGTCGAGCTCCCGGAGGGCTATCAGCAGCTGCACCGGGTGCTCGAGGAGGCCCAGGACATGGCCGTTGACGCCGTGCGGCCGGACGTCCCCGCCGAGCACATCGACCGGGTGGCCCGCGACCACCTGACGACGGCGGGCCTGGGGGAGTACTTCATCCACCGCACGGGTCACGGCATCGGTGTCGAAGAGCACGAGGAGCCGTGGATCGTGGCCGGGAACCGCGAGCCGCTGCAGCCGGGAATGGCGTTCTCCGTGGAGCCGGGCGTCTACCTGCCCGGACGGTTCGGTGCGCGGATCGAGGACATCGTGGTGGTCACGACCGACGGCGTCGAACGGCTCAACCACCGTCCGCGTCACGCGGTGGTGGCCGGTTGACGTCAGCGACACACGCGCCCGCTCGAGGTGGACCCGGGGGAGACGATCAGGGGAGACGATCAGGTGGCGACGACATCGGGTGGCGGCATCGAGGTACGACGCGCACGGATCGAGGAGATCCGGGCACTGGCCACCGAGTACAAGCGCGAGCAGGAGCACGAGTTCGGCCAGCCGACCGATGCCCCCCTGCCACAGGGAGGCATCTTCTGGCTCGCCACCGACGTGGACGACGGGACGCCCGTTGGCTACGCCGCCGGCACCCTGCGGCAGACCGGCTGCACGATCGGGCCGGTGTTCACCTGCGCGCCGGCGCGCCGACGAGGCGTCGGCGAGGCATTGCTGACCGCGATCCAGGGGTGGGCCGAGGACACCCGGGTACCCGTGGTGGAGATCTCCGTCGCCGCGGAGAACGACGACGGCCGGCGGTTCCTCGAAGCGCTCGGCTACGAGCCCCGGCGCGTGCTGATGTCACTGGTTCCAAGCAGCGCCCGCTCGCGGAGCCGGTCCTGACCGCAGCCGCAGCACCCGCCCGGATCGCCCGAGGAGCCACAGGATGCACACGCTGACCGAGGAGCACCGGGCCCTCATCGAGCTCGTCCGGGGGTTCGTCGCCGCCGAGGTGGCGCCGGCCGCCGATGGCTACGAGGCCGCGAAGCAGTTCCCCCGGCCCCTGTTCGACCACCTGGCTGCGATGGACCTCACGGGTCTGATCTTCGGCGAGGACGTCGGTGGCAGCGGGCTGCCGCAGCGGGTCTACCTGATGGTCGTCGAAGAGCTCTCGCGCGCCTTCCTCGCGCTCGGCATGGGCCTGTCGGTCCACACCCTGGCCACGTGGGCCATCGACACCTACGGCACACCGACGCAGCGAGCGCGCTTCGTGCCCGACCTGGTGGCCGGTCGAGTGCTCGGGGCCTACGCCCTGTCGGAGCCCGGCTCCGGCTCCGACGCCGCGTCGATGACGACCCGCGCTGTCCGCGACGGGGAGGTCTTCCGGCTCAGCGGCACCAAGGCATGGGTCACCCACGGTGGGGTCGCCGAGCGCTACCTGGTGATGGCGCGCACGGGTGGGGAGGGGGCCCGGGGGATCAGCGCGTTCATCGTGGACCATGACCAACCCGGGATGACGGTCACCGCACCCGAGTCCAAGATGGGGCTGTGGGCCTCGCCGACTGCGCAGCTGGTCTTCGACGATGCACCGGTGCACGCCGACCGGCTGCTCGGCGGTGACGTCGGCCAGGGGTTCACGACCGCCATGGCCGCCCTGGACGGTGGTCGCCTGGGCATCGCGGCATGCGCGGTCGGGCTCGCGCAGGGGGCCGTTGATCATGCCAGCCGGTACGCCACCGAGCGCGAACAGTTCGGCCGGCCCATCGCCGAGTTCCAAGGGGTCAGCTTCCTCCTGGCAGACATGGCCGCCCGGACCGAGGCGGCCAGGGCGCTCTACCGGCGTTCGGCCGACCGGCGTGACCATGCGTCGGGTGTCGGCTCCTTCGCCGACACCCCCGACGCGGGCAGCGGGTATCCGACCACGGTCCCGGCCGCGATGGCCAAGCTGGTGGCGACCGATGCCGCCATGCAGACCACCACCGACGCCGTGCAGGTCCTCGGCGGGGCCGGCTACACCACCGACCATCCGGTCGAGCGCTACCTGCGTGAAGCGAAGGTGCTGCAGATCCTGGAGGGAACCAACCAGATCCAGCGGCTGGTGATCGGCCGGCACCTGACCAACGACGCGCGGCGATGACTGATCCCGGCGACAACCCTGCCGGTGCACGACCGCCCGGGCAGGACCGCCGGGTGGTCACCGAACACGACCGTCGGCGACTACGGATCACCTACCGGGTGCTGGGAGCTGCCGTCACGTTGGGGGTCGTCGCCGCCGGTGGGGTCGGTCTGCTGGGCGCCAGCGGCGGCGCCGGCCTGGCCGTGCTGCTGGTGCTGAGCGCCGCCGGCTGCGTCGCGGCGGCGATGGTCACCGCACTGCTGGCGATCCTCGACGAGTGGCGTCGTGCTCCCGTCGCCCGTCGGCGTGCCTGGACGGCGCTCGGACTCGGGGTCCTCGGGGCGACCCTGCTGGTGATGTCGCTCGGCGCGGCTGCCGCGGCATGAGCACGAGCGGTCACATCCCAGGCCGTGAGCACCTACGCTCGCCGCAGGTCGGAAGGGCACCGCTGCCTGCGGCAGCGGACCGCCGTTCAGCGGCACGGGCCGACACCCGAGCCGATACCCGGGCCGACACTTGGGCCGACACTTGGGCCGACGGACGGGAGCGAGTGTGACCAGCACGCTGTCTGCGCCAGCGCGGCGGCCGGCGCCACCCGGGCCGCGTGGCACCCTGCTCGTGGCCGATCGCGTGGTGACGCTCGGTCACGCCCGCACCACCGCGCACGCGGTCCTGGTGCGCGGCAGCCGGGTGGTGTGGGTCGGCGACGATCCCGACAAGGCACCCGCACACCGTGACCGCCACGAGCTACCCGGCTGTGTCATCGGACCAGCCTTCGTCGATGCGCATCTGCACCTGACGCCGACCGGGTTGGGGCTCCAGGGCCTGGACCTCTCGCGGGTACGTTCGTCGGCCGAGCTGATGCGGGCGCTCGCCAGCTACGCAGGACAGCACACCGGCCAGGTCATCTGGGGCCACGGTCTGGACCCCGATCGGGTGGTCGACGCACTGCCGACCCCGGACGAGCTCTCGCAGGTCGCGGGGGAGCGGACCGTCTACCTCTCACGTGTCGACGGTCACGCCGCGCTGGTGGATCGCGGGACGCTGAGAGCCGCGCCGCTGGCACGTGCGGACGGCGTCGGGCACGACGAGGACGGCCCCACGGGCGTGCTCAAGCGTGAGGCCAACCACATCGCCCGCAGGTGGGCGGTCGGGACCATGAGCACCTCGGAGCTGGCCGCGGCCCGTCGGACCGCCGTGCGCACGGCCGCGGAGCGGGGGCTGGCGACGGTCCACGAGATGAGCAGTCCGGACATCATGGGCATCGACGACTTCGATGCGTGGGTCACCGGCGCCTGGCCGATCGAGGTGGTGCCGTACTGGGGTGGGCTGGACGTCGAGGTCGCGATCGAGCGCGATCTGCGCCAGGTCGGCGGTGACCTGCTGCTGGACGGCTCCCTGGGCTCGCACACCGCGGCGCTGGCGTCGGCCTACGAGGACCGCCCGGCGATCACCGGTCATCTCGAGCTCGACGACGACACCCTGAACCACTGGTTCCTCGAGGTCACCCGGGCGGGGCTGCAGTCGGCTGTGCACGCGATCGGGGATGCCGCGATTCGCCAGGTGGTGCGGTGCTGGTCGGCCGTGGCCAAGCAGCTCGACGCCGACGGCGGCGTGGATCTCGTGCGCCGGGGTCGTCACCGCATCGAGCACGCGGTGGTGCTGCCGCCCGACCTGCTGGACGACATCGCGGAGCTCGGACTGGTGATCTCGGCCCAGCCCAACTTCGAAGCGCGGTGGGGCGGCCCGGACGGGATGTACGCCCGGCGTCTGGGCGAGGAGCGGGCACGGTGGACCAACCCGTTCCGCGCACTGGCCGACCGGGGGGTCGATCTGGCGTTCGGGTCGGATGCCAACGTCACGGACATCGATCCCTGGGGGGCCGTCCGAGCCGCGGAGCACCGACCGTTCGAGGAGCACGCGGTGAGCCGCCTCGAAGCGGTGTCGATGTCGACGCTCGGTGGTCGCAGCGCCGCGCGCCAGGAGCGCTACGTCGGTGTGGTCCGTGCCGGGATGCGCGCAGACCTGGCCGCCTTCGAAGGCGACCCGTACGCGGCGGAGGACCCCACGACCAGCCCGTGTGTGCTGACCATCGCCCAGGGACGGGTCGCCCACGGCGAGGCACCACTGCCGGACGCCCACGAGCAGTGACAGTTCGGCCTGACGATGGCGGTGCGCGGCGAACGCAATCGAGGCTCGGACCACCGTGGGTGCGCTTGACGCTGGCGGGGCCCGGGTGCTTGCGTGTCTCCCGGCGAGCGGCGGCCACCTCCGGCAGGGGGGCGGACCGTCCGTACGACGCCCGGCATGCGCAGCGGCAGGGTGGTCGGGCGGCCCCGTTCGGGGCCGGGACGCGGACGGTGGACCTGACCGGCGGCGTGGCCGAACGCTCTGGGGGAGCCCCGCTCAGTAGACAACGCGTCGGGTGAGCCGTTCCAGCCCACGCGGCCCCAACGGCGGGCGCAACCCCCGTCGATCCTCGAGGCCCCGGGCGAGCAGCCCGGGGCCTCGTGCGGCTGACTGACCACAACGCGACCTGGTGCTCCGGGGCCGGCGGACGACTGGGTACCGTGCGCCCGTCCACGTCGGCTGGCGTGCCGGTCGCTGCCCCTGTTCGTCCGCCTCTTGCCTTGCCGTGTGGGCTCTGGTACCAACCCTCGCCCCGCCGCTCGGCGGTGGCGCCACGGGGGTCGCCGTCGCCCCGTCGTAGCGCGGCTCGACCGGCCTGCGCTGCCGCTCTCGCACCAGGAGCTTCCCCGTGACCCCGCCCGGACGCACGTCACAGGACACCGACACTCAACAGGCCGTTGAGGCAGACAGCTTCGACGACGCCTCGGAGTTCGACGAGGACGAACACCTCGACGACCCGGAGGCCACCGAGGAGGTCGGCGAGCAGGTCGGTGAGCAGGTCGGTGAGGAGTTCGGCTCCGACCTGCAGCAGGACGACGAGCTGCCAACCGACTCGCTCGATGAGGCCGGCGAGCTCGAGGCGGCGGTCGACGACGACGTCGGGCACGACGTCACCGTCGTTCCACCGGACGTGGAGTTCGACGACGACGGACAGGATCTGGCCACGGCGGTCGCCGGGGAGGACGATGACGACGCCGAGGTCGACGGGGTCAGCGACCGCGAGTTCGTCTGCCGCTCGTGCTTCATGGCCAAGCGCGACACCCAGCTCGCCGATGCCGACCGGCTGCTCTGCCGCGACTGCGCCTGACCGTGGGACGCGTCCTGTCGCCGGCCCTGGCCGCCACCTCGGGGCTGGCGCTGCTGGCGGCGCATCCCCCACTGGCGTGGTGGCCCACCTCGTTCCTGGCCCCCGCCCTGCTCGTGGCGGCACTGTGGGTCGATGCGTCGGTGCGTGCGGAGTCGGGACGTCGAGCGCGCGGGTTCCGGCTGGGTGCCCTCGCCGGCGCCGCGACCTTCGCGCCGATGCTCAGCTGGCTGATCATGCCGGCCGGCTACGTCGGGTGGGGGCTGCTCGTCGGTGTCCAGATCGTGTGGATGGGTGTGCTCGGCGTGCTGCTGGTGCCCTTCCTGCACCGCAGCTGGCTGCCGCTCGTGGCCGCGGCGCTGTGGACGGGCATCGACGCGTGGCGGGCCATCTGGCCGCTCGGCGGCTTCGAGTGGGGGGCGATCGCCTACGCCCACGTCGACGGCTCCTGGCTGATCCCCGTCGCGCGGCTCGTCGGAGGCCGTGGCATCACGTTCCTGGTGGTGCTGATCGGGGTGGCGGCGGCGCTCACGATCCGCGCGACGTGGCACGCGGTGTGGGGCCGCGACGGTGCCCCGGTCGAGCAGGCCCTCGGGACGGTGCGCTGGCCGATCGCGTGGCTGCTCGGGGGGTTGCTGGTCTCGGTCCTCGCGGTCGTGGAGCCACCGGAGGAGGACGGCAGCCTCGACGTCCTCGCGGTGCAGGGCAACGACCGGCGCCACTGGGAGGACCAGTCACCGGATCCGAACCCGCCACTGCGCATCACCACCGCGATGCGCGACGAGACGCTTGCCGCCATCGAGCGCGACGGTGCCCCTGATGTCACGGTCTGGCCCGAGTCCAGCCTCGACCGTGACCCGTTCACCGAGCGGGGCGCTCCGCTCGGTGAGCTCGCCGGTGAGGTCGCGTCGGCCTCGGGGACGCTGGTGGCGGGTGCCACGCTCGATGGTCCGGATCCCGACACCCAGCGCTACACCGCAGCGATCGTGCTCGAGGACGGTCTGGAGGAGACCGACCGCTACATCAAGCGTCGGCCGGTGCCGTTCGGTGAGTACATCCCCGCCCGGCAGTACCTCGACTGGTTCCCGCCGCTCGACCAGATCCCACGCGACGCGGTCGCCGGCGAGGGGCCGCAGACGATCCGGGTCGGCGATGCCGAGGTTCCCGTCTCGACCATCATCTGCTTCGAGACCAAGTTCCAGGGCACGACCCGCGACAACGTCCTCGGCGACGGCGACGAGCCGACCCAGCTGCTGCTGACCCTGACCAACGACGCCTCGTTCGGCGACACGGCCGAGCCCGCGCAGCACCTGGCCCAGAGTCAGCTGCGTGCGATCGAGACCGGCCGGCACGTGGTGCACGCCGCGATCAGCGGCTCGTCGGCGTTCGTCGCGCCGGACGGCTCGATGGAGCAGGCCACCGAGGTGTTCACGGTCGACTCGATCCGCAAGGACCTGCCCCTGGTCTCCGGGCTCACGCCCTACCTGGTGATCGGCGACGTCCTCGGGTGGCTGACCCGCGCGGCTGCCGTCGTGGTGGCCGGGCTGGTGCTCTGGGGCGCCGTCGTACGGCGTCGTGGCCGTGCCCTTGCCCTGGCCGACGAGCGGTAGCCTGCGCCCCGGTCGGCGCACCCCGCCGGCCGGGCCCCCGTCGTCCAGCGGTCTAGGATCCCACCCTTTCAAGGTGGTGACGCCGGTTCGAATCCGGTCGGGGGTACCACCTGCCGGAGCGGCGCGTACCCTGGCGACCGATGCCGCCCGTCGTCACCGCGGTGCCCCCGCGGCGCCGCGGACGCCGCCCGACGGCTCGTACACATCCACGGCAGCAGGAGGCCCCGGTGGCCACGAAGATCGAGGTGCAGGTCCCCGTCGAGCGCCAGAAGGCCGCACAGGCGGCCGGCAACTTCGAACTCGAGGACCTGCCCGGCCGGCTCAGTCAGCCGGACGCCGCGGTCCGCCTCGGCAAGGCGCCCAAGCAGGACAAGCCGCTGAAGGTCGTCCGGTCGCTGACGGGCATCACCAAGCTCCAGCCGGGCCAGGTGATCGCCAACTACGGCCGATCGGAGTCCCGCTGGGCCACCGCCTACCAGAAGCGGCGCGCCGGGAGCGCGGAGTTCCACGAGCTACTCAGCTACGCCCGACAGATCATCGGCCTCGACGAGGAGGGCCAGCTGCGGATCTGCCTCATGGGCCACGCCGGCCAGGGTCCGTGCATCCCGCTGTGGGTTCCCCGTGAGGAGGTCACCCTCACCGTGCAGCCCAACGACATCATCCTGCGCTTCGACGGCATGACGTTCGACTGGTGACCACGGCCGTCCACCCCACCGCGGTCGACGCGTCCGCGTGGCGCGACGCGGCCCTGGAGTTGGCCGACCTCGCGGATCGGCTCACCATGGCGGCCTTCCGCCACCACCTCGATGTCCGGACCAAGGCCGACGGCACGTGGGTCACCGCCACCGATGAGCTGGTCGAGCGCACCTTGCGCGAGCAGCTGGCGCGGCGCTTCCCCGACCACGCGGTGCTGGGGGAGGAGGACGGCCGACGGGGCCCTGCGGACGCGCCCACCTGGATCCTCGATCCGATCGACGGCACGACCAACTTCGTGCGGGGCAACCCGATCTTCGCGACGCTGATCGCGGTGCAGGTCGACGGCCAGGAAGTGGCCGGTGTGGTCTCCGCGCCGGCGCTCGGCAGCCGGTGGGACGGCGTGGCCGGAGGTCCCGCCCGCCAGGACGGTCGTCGGATCGCGGTCAGCGGGATCGACCGGCTGAGCGACGCCGAGGTGGCGCTCGGCGGGCTCGACACGTTCGCCGCCGGTGGACGCATCGACCTGGCCACGCAGCTGGCCGGACGCGCCGCCCGCATCCGCGGCTACGGGGACTTCTGGCAGCACTGCCTGGTCGCGGCCGGCAGCACCGACGCGGCGGTGGAGGCGGCCGTCGCGGTGTGGGACCTTGCTGCGGTCAAGTGCGTCGTCGAGGCGGCCGGGGGCCGGTTCACCGACCTCGCGGGCAACCGGACCGCCGAAGGCGGCAGCGCCATCAGCAGCAACGGCCACCTGCATCGCGCGGTGCTGGAGCTCGCCGCGGTCTGACGGTTACGCTCGCCGGCATGCCCGACACACCCGGTCCCACCGACGCCGACGGTGCGCTGCGGCTGCTCGACGTCGACGGCTCCCCGCCCGGCACGTTCGGGGAGTTCGAGCCGTCCGGGCCCCCGCTGCTCGACCGCGACGGCCGCGTCCGGCTGTCGTTCAGCCGTGTTGACTCCTACCGGACCTGCCCACGCAAGTTCCGCTACGCCTACGTCGACCGGTTGCCCACCGAGCCGAGCCCGCACCTGTCGTTCGGCTCGTCGATCCACGGCGCGCTGGAGCGGTTCTACGACCGCAAGCTGCCACGCTGCCCCACGGTGGACGAGCTGCTCGGCTTCCTCTACGAGGCGTGGGACAGCACCGGGTTCCGTGAGCTCTCCCGCGACGAACAGCTCAGCTGGTACCGCCACGGACAGGACGTGCTGCGGCGCTTCCATCAGCGTGCCGCGCCGGGCTACCGGCTGCCGGCGGCGACCGAGGCCTGGTTCGAACTGCCGGTCGACGGGCAGGCGGTGGTCGTCGGATCGATCGACCGCGTCGACGCCGACGACGACGGACGGCTCCACCTCGTCGACTACAAGACCAACCGCAAGGTCAAGGACCGCGGCCGGGTCGCGGGCTCGCTGCAGCTCTCGCTCTACGCGCTGGCCTGTCAGCACCTCTACGGACAGCTGCCGGCCACGGTTTCGTTGGACTTCGTGGTCCCGGGCGTCGAGGTGACCGCCCGACTCGACGAGCTGGACCTCGACGGCGCCCGTGCGGCGGTGCTCGCCGCCGCCGAGCGGATCCGCGCCCGGGCCTTCGCGCCGACGCCCAACCGGCTGTGCTCGTGGTGCGACTTCCGCGCGATCTGCCCCGCCTGGGAGGGCGACGGGCCGCAGGTGCTCGGTCCGGCGGTCGAGCACGCAAACGAGCTGCGCCGCCGGCTGACACGCGAGGTCCGCGAGCTGCGCGAGCTCGAGGCCGGCATCGCGCAGGCCGCTGACGACCTGGACGGCTCGGACTGAGCGCCGCAGCGACGACGGGCCGGCTCCGGTGACGTGCTCGCTACGCTCCGGCACGGCGGCACGGCGCCGCAGCGCCGACGGGCGGCGAGGAGGACACGGTGGGCGAACGCGTCGAGGACCGGATCACCATCCACGCCCCGCTCGAGGTGGTCTGGAACACCATCACCGACCTGCCCGCCTATCCCGACTGGGCCGAGGGCGTGACCTCGATCGAGGTGCTCGAGGAGCACGAGGACGGCTCGCCGCACCAGGCGACCTTCCATGTCGATGCCAAGGTGTCGCAGATCACCTACACCATCGAGTACGCCTACGACGGCGACGACATCCGCTGGCATCTGGTCGAGGGCGAGACGCTCTCGCAGCTCGACGGCCTCTACGAGCTGACCGACGACGACGGCTCGACGGTCGTGCGCTACGCCCTCGAGATCGACATGGACCTCCCGCTGCCGGGGTTCATGAAGAAGCGGGCTGCCCGGACCATCCTCGATCAGGGGCTGCACGGGCTCAAGGCACGTGCCGAATCGGTCGGCTGACCATGCCACGCGACGAGGTGGAGGCCGCCTACTTCACGCTGCTGCGAGCGCGGGAGGAGCTTGCCGCCCTGCGGCGCTACGAGGAGTACCTCGCCGCGGAGGCGCAGCGGCTGCGGCGCACGACCAAGGAGGCCGAGGCGCTGCTCGCGCAGGTCGACCCGAGGCTGGTACGGCCGCTGCGTCACACCGACCGCCCGCTCGAGGAGGCCGTGACCGCACGGCTCGGCGCGATCGAGGACGAGCGTCAGCGGCTCCCGGAGCGCATCGCCGCGGCCGAGGCCTACGTCGAGGACTGCGAACGCGAGCACGCGACCCTGCGCGCGGGAGGCTGAGCACGATGTACCGCGACGACCCCCTGGACGACGAAGCGGAGCTGCGGTTCGTCGCGGGCGACGACGCCGTGGAGCAGCTGCTCGCCGCCGAGCCCGGATCGGAGCGCGATCCGCTCGAGGTGGCCCTGGACGTGCTGCGGGTCCTGCAGGGCTGGGTCGACGACGAGGCGGCCGGGCGCTGGTTCACCGCTGCGCAGGGGCGTCTGGACCGACGCACGCCGATCGAGGCGCTCGCCGCGGGCGAGCTCGAGGAGGTCGAGGACGCGGCGCGCGCGTGGATCGCCGCCCAGGGCTGAGCCGATGGGCAGGCTGCGCACCGGCGGCGGCGGTGGCGGTGGCCAGGCGCTACCCTCCGCAGCCGACGCGCACGCGCTTCACGCGTGCGCCTTCGCCGTACCGGACCCTCGACCGCGTGTGGTACCGCCAGGTGCACCATGGCGCGGTCGCTCCCGACGCACCTCGAGGTCAGCGCTCCATGCCCAGCGGACACGTCAAGGTCTTCCACCCCGACCGCAGCTTCGGCTTCATCATCGCCGAGGACGGCCAGCAGGTCTATGTCCCGGCCTCGGCCCTGACCGGTGACACCCTCCGGTCGGGCGACGAGGTCGAGTTCGAGATCGGCGAGAGCGACGACGGGCGCCCCGCGGCGACGGAGGTCTCGGTCACCAAGGCGGCCCCGTCCCACAACCCCGTCGGACGCACCATGGCCGCGCCGCCGAGCTGGGACGAGCTCGAGGAGCGGGAGCGTCAGCGCCGCATGGCGAGGCGTCGCCGCCGCTGAGCGGGAGCGAAGCGCCGGCGCGGATCGGACAGCCGCCGCTGAGCGGGAGCGAAGCGCCGGCGCGGATCGGACAGCCGCCGCTGAGCGGGAGCGAAGCGCCGGCGCGGGGCGTGGCTCGGACACGCCACCTCGATGACCCTGGCACGTGGCGCGAGGTACCGTGTCGCGCAGCGCGGTGGGCAGCGCAGCCGGGAGGTGCACGAGGTGGCGCAGGGCTCTGGCGGCAGCGCCGCGCCGGTTCGCGAGGAGGCTCGTGAGACCGACGCCGAGGTCGAAGCGGACCGGCCGTGGGACGTGATCGTCTGGGATGACCCCGTCAATCTGATGTCGTATGTGGTGTTCGTCTTCCGGCGGGTGTTCGCCTTCCCGGAGGACGTGGCCCGCAAGCTCATGCTGGAGGTGCACCACCGGGGCAAGGCGCTGGTGGCCACCGAGCCGCGCGAGCAGGCCGAGCTCTACGTCCAGCAGCTGCACGGCTACGGGTTGCACGCGACGATGCAGCGCTCGACGTGACCCGCACGTTCAAGCGCCACGGTGACGCGGTCCGCGCGACGTTCCGCGAGGTCGAGGTGGAGCTGCTGCGCACGGCACGCGACCAGTTGCTGGCCACGCTGCAGGCAGGGGATGCCGACGATGCGGTCGTGCGCCGGCTGTTCCCGGCTCCCGTGCTCGGCGACGAGCAGGTCGCCGAGGAGGTCCGCGACCTGCTGGCGGACGAGCTGCAGGCCCGGCGCATCGCGGAGCTCGAGGAGCTGCTGGCGATCCTCGACCGGGGGGAGTACTGGCGCGGCCGGGTCCGGGTGGACCTGGTCGACGACGAGCCCCTGCTGGTCTTGGGCGTGCTCAACGACCTCCGGCTGGCGATCGGTGCGCGGATCGACGTCGAGGCGATCGACCGCGACGCGGTGAGCGAGGATGATCCCGCCGCCTACCCCTTGGCGGTGATGGATCACCTGGGCTGGTGGCAGGAGCAGCTGTTGGCGATCATCGACCCTGCCTCGGTGCGCCACGCAGTCGAGGGCTGGTTCGATCCGTTCGACGACCCGGACGATGACCTGCCCGGCGACCTGCCCGACGATCTGCCCGACGACCTGCCCGGCGATGATCCGGACGACCCCACCGGAGGACGCGCGTGAAGCTCGGTATCGGTGTCAGCGAGGATCTTGCGATCCCCGTGCAGCAACGCATCGCCGTGGACGTCGAAGCAGCGGGGTTTCGCTCGCTGTGGACCAATGAGGCGAGCGGCCGCGACGCGCTGCTGCTGTGCCAGGCGTGGGCAAGCGCCACCACCTCGCTGGAGGTGGGCGTCGGCGTCGTGCCGGTCTGGACGCGCTCGCCCGCACAGTTGGGGATGGCCAGCGCCACCCTGCAGGAGGCCACCGGTGGCCGGTTCCTGCTGGGCGTCGGCGTCAGCCACGGGGCGACGATGGGGCCTTGGCACGGGGCCACGGTGGATCGGCCCCTCACGGCCGCTCGGGAGCTGTTGACGATCCTCGCGCAGATCGAGTCGGGCGAGCGCACGGACGTCGACGGCGAGGTCCTCTCCAGCCGCAGATTCCGCCTCGCGGTGTCCCCGTCGCCGCCACCGACCCGTCGCTACCTGGCGGCGATGGGCCCCCGCATGCTCGCCCTGGCCGGTGAGCGCGCTGACGGGGCGCTGCTGAACTGGGCTGGACCGGAGGAGGTCGCCCGCGCCGGCGGGCTGGTGCGCGACGCGGCCGGCGCCGCCGGACGCAGCCCCGACGACGTCGAGGTGGCAGGCTACGTCCGCGTGGCGGTCGGGGAGGACCCGGACGTGGCGCGGGGCGCCCTCGCGTCGCAGATCGCCCAGTACGGCCGCCTGCCGGCCTACGCGGCCCACCTCGAGCGGCAGGGATTCGGTGAGGCGCTGGCCCGTGCCGAGCGGGCGCGACAGGCGGATGCCTCCGGGCTGGAGCTCGCCGAGGCACTGGGTGAGCCGACCCTGCAGGCACTGGGCTGGTCGGGGAGCCCGTGGGACGATCCGGCGCCGCTGCTGGACCGCTTCCGGGACGCCGGGCTCGACCATCTGGTGCTGCGCGTGGTCGCAACGGGCGGCGACCCCGTCGATGATCTGCACGCCACGATCCGGGCGTTCGACCGCTTCACACCAGCGCGCAGCTGAGGCGACGCCGCCTGTCACCGCCGGCGGGTGGCGGTGGACACGAGCGTCCGGGCCTCGGGCACGCGCAGCAGCCATGCCACCCCGATGTAGACGCTGCCTGCCACGCCGCCGACCAGCAGCACCTCGACGGCCACCGGCAGCTCCAGCCACAGACGTGCCGGCAGGATCACCAGCGCAGCGGCGAGCCCGGCGACCACGAGCCGCGGCAGGGTGCCGCCGCCGATGCGGACTGCGGCGAAGCGGCGCTGGACCTGCCG
>SKSM01000251.1 GCA_007122985.1 Nitriliruptoraceae bacterium
GACGTCTCGGTGCGACGAGGACTGCGGTTTCAGACCACTAACGTGACTTGGCGCGTTCCCACCCGAGCGCGGTGTTCGCGGCGGCCTGGACGGCATCGGCCGACGACGGGTCCGGGGTCGCGTGCGGGTGGAGGTACCCGGACAGCCGGTCGGAGAGGACGCGGACGGCCGTCTCGTCGAGCAGGGCCGCGTGCTTGCCGACGTTGACGCGCGAGCGCTTCGGCTTGAATCGACGCTCGACGAGGCGTCGGTCCTCGAGCCCGAGGAACGCACGCAGGCGCTGATCCTCGCGCTTGTGGTCGATGACGAAGTCCTCGAAGGCGACCCGCAGGAAGCGGTGTCCGAAGTGTTGTTCGAGCTTGGGGATCTGCTCCTCGACGTACGCGCGGTTGTTGCGGTAGGTCTCGGCGAACCCCTCGGGGGTCTCCATGTGCTTGCTACGTCCCGGCTGTTGCATGACCTCGCGGACCTCGGCGTACTGGTCGCGTGGGTCGCGGTGGACCACGACGAAGCTCGATGGTGGGAGGAACCGTGCGATCTCCAGGCGCCAGGCGGTCACCGCCTGGTCGACGAGCAGGTGGTCGACGTCGTTGTCGGTCGCGGCCGCGTCGAACCCGCGCTCGAGCACCTCGCGGAAGTGCTGCTCGAAGTCGGCCGTCGACAGCGGGCCGGACCGGACCCGCTCGACCAGGGCGAGGAAGCCCTCCAGCACCTCGATCAGGTAGCCGCACGACTGGTCGAGGTCGCGGTTGAACATGCGGTTCGCCAAGTGGTTGACGTGACGCCACCGGTCGTAGGTTCCGCGGGGCCGGGAGGTGAGCTTCGCACCGGTCACGTGCAGGTAGAGGTCGACCAGATCGCCGGGGCGCAGCTCACCGCGCTTGGTGAGGCGTTTGCCGAGATCGGCGAGCCCGCCCGGGAACTTGATCAGCCGCATCTCGCCGCGTGGCCAGTAGGCGGCCCGGTCGAAGCCGCGCAGATGATCGAGCACGGCCCCCGAACCGGAGTAGAAGAACCCGGAGATCAGCACCCGCCGCTCCGGGGTCAGCCGGATCGGCTCGGACACCGTGCCCCGGTGCGCGCGCAGCTCGCGCAGGTGAGCTCGTGCGCCCTCGAGCGCGGCGTCCAGCGCGACGTCGTCGTCACCTTGGATGTCCAGCGTGGCGACGTAGAGGTCGTGCAGCCGGCCGGCGGACGGGGCGAGCTCGATCCCGGTCTCCGCGAGGGACCGGGCGTGCGGGTAGTTGGAGATCGCGTGCTGGCGTTCGATGGCGTTGATGAAGCGCGCTGCCGCACCCTGCTCGCCACAGCGCACGAGCATGTCATGGTGCTGCGTTCGGAGCCCGACGTCATCGGGGCGCAGCCCCAGCGCCTCGTCGAGGGCGTCGGCGGCCTCCTCCGGCCGCTCCAGCTCGGCAAGGACCCGGGCGTGCGCGGTCAGCCGGTTGGCCATCTGGTCGGCGAGGCTTGCCGAGGAGCGCTCGATCGCGTCGATCCGCGCGTCACGGGCCCGCAGCTCCTGCTCGAACCGTTCCTGGTTGGCGAGGTAGCGGGCGCGCGAGGAGTTGGCCAGGTCCACCCGGTTCTTGAGGACGGCCACGATGGTCGCCAGCTGGACCGCGAGGATCCATCCGATCGCTCCAGGGACCCCGAACGCGACCCCGAGCACGGCGAACGAGATCACCGCCAGGCCCAAGCTCCCGAAGACCGCGGTACGGCGGCGGCGTGTGCGGGTCGCGGCCTCGATCACGGGGCGTAGGGCTGCCACGATCCGGCTCGCGCGCTGGATGTGACCGATGGTGGATCCGTTCCTTTCCGGACGTGCCCGTCCGGGCGGCTCGAGGATAGTGCGATGCCGGTGGACGGCGACCGATCAGGCGGCTCGCTCCACAAGGGACAGAAGCTGCGCGGAATCGAAGGCCACCGGGTTGTTGCCGAGCCGTTCGACGTTGACCCCGTCGACGAGAGCCGCCCGCTGGTCGGCGGTGACCACACCGACGTCCGACAGGCGGCTGACGAGCCCGAGCCGTTCGATCATGGCGACGAACCGGTCGCGTGCATCGGTGCCGGACGTCGCGCCCAGCAAGGCGGTGACGCGCTCCATGACCCTGGCATGGAGGGCCGCATCGACGCCCGGTTGGAGGTCGCCGGCCGCTGCGGCGGCGTGCGCCTCGATGAACGGGCCCAGCGTCAGGGCGACCGCGTGACCGTGGCTGACGCCGTAGCCCTTGGTGATCCCGTAGGACAGCGCGTGGGCGGCGGTCGTCCGGGAGATGTCGATCGCGCGACCGGCAAGGTGGCTGCCGAGCGCCATCGCACGGGCCGGCTCGTCGGTGGGCTGTTCGACGAAGCGCTCGAGATGGGGCAGCAGCAGGCGCAGGGCGTGCCGCGCGAAGCGGCGGCTGCGGTCGGTCGCGCCGGTCGCCCAGAGGCTCTCCACCGCCTGGGCGACGGCGTCGATACCCGACGTCGCTCGCTGGTAGGCCGACCCGGTGACGGTCAGCTGCGGATCGAGCACGACCCGGTCGGGCAGCAGCGCAGGGCTGCCGACGGAGAACTTCTCGTCACCGATGTAGACCACGGCGAAGTGGGTGGCCTCGGCGCCGGATCCACTGGTGGTCGGCACCAGGATCAGTGCGGTGTCGCGACGATCGATGCGGTGTCCGGCACGGATGCCCGAACGCAGCTCGTCCGGATCGGTGGTGCCCCGGAAGGCGCACAGCAGCTTGGCGAGATCCAGCGCGCTGCCGCCACCGATGGCGACGATCAGGTCGGGGTCGAAGCGCGCCACCTCGACGAGCCCGAGCGCGAGATCGTCGACGTCGGTGTTGGGGGAGAAGTCGCTGAACCGTCGCACCTGTGCCGCAGCCTCGAGTGCGGGGAGCACGCGCTGGGCGCCCGACGCCTCGAACGACCGCCGGCCGGTGACCAGCAGGACACGTCGGCGTTCGAGGTCGGCGACCAGCTGCGGCAGCGCTTCGACGGCGCCGTCGCCGTAGGTGACGGGCCGGCGGATCGGGTCGCTCATCGTTCGACCAGCGATGCCGGGGTGCGGCGGCACCGGGCGGCGCCCGGCGCGCAGTGTGCGGGTGCCGCGGTGACGGCCGCAGGGCGGTGGATCTGTTGGACGTGTGCCTCCGTGGCCGGCATCGCGGTCATTCTCGCTGGACGGCGGTCATGAACGCCTGCTTGCTCTGGGCCGGCGTTCGCGTCGGCCGTCCGATGTCGGGCCGGTTGCCCGGCCGCACGTGCAGCTCGAGCAGGGCAGGCCCTCCGGCGGCACGCAGCTCGGCGATCCGGGCGGGCAGCTCGTCGAGCGTCGCCACGGACGCGGCGTCGCGGTAGCCGAGCGCCCGGGCCGTCGCCGCGAGGTCGACCACCCCGATGGAGGTGGGCTGTCCACCGACGCTGTCGTGGACGCCGTTGTTGAACACCACGTGGAAGAAGGTGTTGCGACCGTGGTCGGCGATGACGGCCAGGGTTCCCAGGTGCATCAGGGCCGCACCGTCGCCGTCGAGGCACCACACCTCGCGTTCGGGCTCGCTCATGGCCACGCCCATCGCGATGGAGCTCGCGTGCCCCATGCCGCCGACGGTGAGGAAGTCGCGCTCACCCGACTGCCCCGTGCGCTCGCGGTACTCGAACAGCTCGCGGCTGAGCATCCCGGTGGTCGAGACGTTGATCGTGTGCTCGCCGAGCTGGTCGACCAGGACGGCCAGTGCCTCCTCGCGGGTGGGCAGTGCCGGCGTCCGCGCATCCGACGCCGCTACCGGAGCGGTCGGTGGGGGGCCGAAGCTGTCCTTCTCCACGAGCACGACGTACGGGCAGGACTCGCGACGCGCGGTGTCCACCGCGGTGCGCATGGTCTCGGCCGCCTGCGACTGTTCGCGGGGCAGGACCGTCCAGGGCAGCTCCATCGCCTCGAGCAGCGCTTCCATGACCCGGCCCTGCTTGACGTGCTGGGGCTCGTCCTTGACGCCCGGCTGTCCCCGCCAGCCCACCAGCAGGACCATCGGGACGCCGTAGACGTCGTGGTCGGCGAGCGAGAGCAGGGGGTTGACGGTGTTGCCGAAACCGGAGTTCTGGAGGTAGACGAGGCTGACCTCCCCGCTGCGCAGGTGGTGGCCGATCGCGAGGCCGACGGCGGCGCCCTCGTTGGCGGCGATGACGTGGGCCTCGCGTGGCAGCTCGCTCATGATGTGCGAGCACAGGTGCTTGAGCAGGCTGTCGGGCACGCCGGTGAAGAACCTGACGCCGTGCTCCAAGAGGTGGTCGACGAACTGCGCCGGATCGATCATCGGTTGTCCGGGATGATCGCCAGCGCGTCCTGGATCGGCGCGAGGTAGGGGTCTGCCTCCAGCGCCCGGCCGTGCTCGAGGATGGTCTGTGCCACCTTGACCATCTGCGGATAGGCGGCGCGGAGCATGTGGTTGGCGTAGATCACGACGTTGACGCCGTGCTCGGCGAGCTGCTGCTCGGTGACCTGGTGGTAGCTGGTCGGCACCGCGACGATCGGGACCTGCAGGTCGAGCTTGGCGACGCGGTCGCAGAACTCGAAGACCTCGTCGGGCTCCTTTCGGCGGCTGTGGATCATCAGGGCGTCGGCGCCGGCGTCGACGTAGGCTTCGGCGCGCCGGACGGCGTCGTCCATGCCCTTGTCGAGGATCAGGCTCTCGATCCGGGCGATCACCATGAAGTCGTCGGTGATCTGGCTCTGCTTGCCGACCTGCAGCCGGAAGCTCATGTCCTCGACCGAGGACTGCTGCTGTGCGACGTCGGTGCCGAACAGCGAGTTTCGCTTCAGCCCTTCCTTGTCCTCGATGATGACGGCCGAGACCCCCAGCCGCTCGAGCGAGCGCACGGTGAAGGCGAAGTGCTCCGGCTTGCCGCCGGTGTCGCCGTCGAAGACCAGCGGCTTGGTCGTGACCTCGAACATGTCGTTGATGTTGGTCAGCCGCGAGCTGATGTCGACCGCTTCGATGTCGGGCTTGCCCTTGGCGGTGGAGTCGGTCAGGGAGCTCGACCACATGCCGTCGAACTCCAGCTGCCTGCCGTCGCGCTGGACGGTGGTGTTCTCCACGACCAGACCGGTCAGCCCGTTGTGCGCCTCCATCAGGCGCACGATCGGCTTGGTGTCGATCAGCCGGCGCAGCCGCGAGAGCCGCACGCTCGGGGTCGTGCCGATCTGGCGCAGCGAGGCGTTGAGCTGGGACGAGGAGATGCCCTCGGTGTAGGGGACCTCGACGAGCCGGCCGCCCCACTGCTCCAGCGCTTCGATGACCCGCTGGCGGGTGTTGGCCTGGACGCCGGTGCGCCAGTCGTCGCCGTGCACGACGTAGTCGGGGCGCAGCCACTCCAGGTTCGGGACGTAGTCGAGGGTCTCCTGCGGGACGACCGCGACGACGCCCTTGAGGTTCTCCACCACGGTCTTGCGCTGCTCGTAGGTCATGTGCGGCAGGCGCTTGTAGCTGGCGATGGCCTGGTCGGTCAGGAGTCCGACGGTCACGTCGCCGAGCTCGGATGCCTGCTGCAGCACGTTGATGTGTCCCGGGTGGATGAGGTCTGCGCTCATGCCGACGTAGACGGTGGCAGCAGTCATGGGATCCCCATCGATGGCATGTGGTCGGCGGACGCCCGATGTGGGCGTGGACGCAGGCGGGTCCGAGGATACTGATGAGGTCGGAACCCCGTGGCCGGTCGCGGGCCCACACGACCGTCGCCGATTCGAGCCGACGACCCCGCTGGTGGCATCCTTGCCCTGAGCGCGATCCGGCTCACGGTCCGGAATCCGGCACCGCGCACTGCCCGGCACCCTTCCGGCACCGTGCGGACGAGAATCGACGACGAGGTGGTGGCGGTGTCCATGCGTCCGGGAGCCGCCCCGCTGCAGGGCTCGCGGCGGGCACCGAGGCGTGCGGCGCTGTTGGTGTCGACCGCGGCCATCTCGGTGTCCCTGCTGTCCGGCGGGGCCGCGGGCGAGCCGGTCGGTGACGCGGCCGCGGGGCGCGAGCAGTTCGCGACCACCTGCGCGGCCTGCCACGGCGCTGACGCGTCCGGGCAGGGCAGCGTCCCGGCCATCGACGATGCGGTTGCGCGGCTCGGCGTCGGACAGGTCCGCACGACCATCGAGGAGGGCCGGGGCGGCATGCCCGCATTCGGCGGGACCCTGGACGAGCAGCAGATCGACGACGTCGTCGCCCACCTCGTAGCGCTCTCCGAGGAGGCGGCCGCCGACGGTGACGACGCCCCGTCGCGGGACGCTGCGGACCACCACCGCGGCCCGATGCCCATGGCGCGCGGGGTGAGTCCGTGGGCCGTGCTGCTGATCGTCTCGCTGTTCGCCACGGCGGTGGTCGCGATCGGCATGGCCGTACGCGCGGGGCGACGATCGTCCGGTCCGGCCGACGCACCGCCGGGCTGAGGACCGCGTGGGCGGCGATGTTGCGTCGCCGGTGTCGGTGGTGGGAGCATCGGCTCCTGCGTGACGCTTCCATCCGAGCGGCGGCGCCACCGTGGGCCGCCGCGTGACCCGTCCAGCCGGCGCGGCGGTGTCACCGCCGCCCGTCGCCCGAGCCCTCCCACTGGACTGACGGGCAGTCCGCCGGCCGTGCTCCACCACGAGGACCTTCGATGCCCACATCCGCCGGGTCACCGGCCGTCACCGGCGAGGTCAGCGAGGCGCTGGCCACCGGACGGCCGGTGGTCGCGCTCGAGACCACCATCATCGCCCACGGGCTGCCGCGCCCACGCAACCTCGAGGTGGGGCGTGCGCTCGAGGCGCAGCTACGCGACACCGGTGTGGTGCCGGCCACGATCGCGGTGCTCGACGGACGCGTGCACGTCGGACTCGACGACGAC
>SKSM01000293.1 GCA_007122985.1 Nitriliruptoraceae bacterium
ACGCGTTGGCCTGGCGGTAGTTGTTGCGCGCGTCACCGAGGATCAGCACGGTCGTGCGCGCGGTGATGTCGGCGGCGTGCTCGGCGTGGAAGCGCTCGAAGGAGTGGCCGTAGTCGGAGTGCCCGTCGAGCCACACCAGCTCGGCCTCGGCCATCATCCGTCGAATCGCATCGCCGGCGTCGGAGTGCTCGAACAGCGCCGTCACCTCGTCGAGGGTGTCGATGAATGCGAACGAGCGGACCTTGGAGAACTGCTCCTGCAGCGCGTGGACCAGCATCAGCGTGAAGCGCGCGAACGAGGCCACCGACCCGGACACGTCGCAGACGACGAACAGCTCCGGCTTGTGGGGACGCCGCGGCCGGAACGACGGCTCGAACGGGACACCGCCGGTGGACAACGAGCGGCGCACGGTGCGGCGCACGTCCAGCCGCCCGTCCTTGCCGTGCCTGCGCTTGACCGCGACGCGCGTCGCCAGCTTGCGTGCGAGCGGGCGGATCTGGCTGCGCAGCTGGGCATGATCCTCGGCGGTGAGCCGGAACAGGTCGAGCTCCTCCACCGGCGGGCGTGACATCCGCTCGGCCACCTGCTCACGGCCGCGCTGGGCCGCCGCGCGCCGACGGATCTCGGCCTCCACCTCCTGCTGGAAGCTGCGCAGCCGCGCCTCGAACTCGTCGCGGTAGAGCCGTTCCTCCAACGGGGTCAGCCCGTTGTCCGCCTCGTCCTGTGCCCGACCGAGCAGGTCGCGCAGCAGCTGCTGCAGGTCGACCGCACGGAACACCCGGTACTGGAAGTACGAGGCGCCGCCGTCACGACCCTCGACCCGCCCGAACGCCTCGACCGCCTGCCGCGCCCGCTGGCGGATCGTCTCGTCACCGCCGGACATCAGGGTGTCGAGCAGGTCACGCAGGTAGGACTCCCCGTCGAACTCGTCTGCCGGCGCATCGGTCACCGCCGGGGTGTCGTCCTCGGCAGCCGGCCGCGCCGGGAAGTACAGCTCGAACAGGTCGTCGAAGGCGTCGCGATGACTGCGGGCGGTCACCGTCACCGCCGCCAGCGCCTCGCGTAGCTGCGCGCGCTCCAGCAGGTCGATGTGGGGCAGGGTCCGCACCGCGTCGATCGCCTCGGCCTGGGTCGCGCCGATGCCCGACCGGCGCAGTGCGGCCACGAAGTCCAGCACCCGCTGCAGCAGACCGTCGCCCGTCGACGGTGCCGCCTGCGGGGTGCCGTGCGCGTGTGCATCCACGTCCTGGCTCCTCGCCCGACCCCGAACGGTAGCCACTGACGCTCGCCACCGATCGGCCGGCTCGACCGCCCCGGACGCAGCACCGTGCCCGATCAGCCGCCGAAGACCACCACGACCACCCCGCCCCCGTCCGGCTCACCGAACACGATCGTGGTCGTGTCCTCGTCGGCCAGGACCGCCGTCGCCGGTTGCTCGCTCGCCACGGTGTCGACCCGCCCGTCGGCGAGCAGCGACACCCCGCGGTCGCCGACGACCACCACCGTCCCGTCGTCGGATCGGGCGAGCCGCGCATCGGCCACCGCCAGCTCGTGGCGCACGTCGTCCGCCTGCTCGCCCAGCTCGACCACGCGGGTCCCATCGTCGACACCGAACGCCACGAGCGCCCGCCGTCCGTCGACCAGCACGTCCGCGAGGTCGGTGCCGTCGGCCAGCTCCTCGACGAAGCGCAGCTCCCCCGTCGCCGGATCGACCCCGACCAGCGTCCGGGGGCCGGTCGTGGCCGGCTCGGTCGCCGCCGGGTCGCGCGGCGCGTCGAGGTCCTCGGCCTGCACCTCGACGACCGCGAGCTCACTGCCGACCGCCACCACCTCGATGCGGTCGGGGCGGTCGTCGGAGACCGCCGCGTCGAGGTGGTCGCGTGTCAACGTCCAGCGCGCCGCACCATCCGCCCGGTCGAAGCCGGCCAGCACCGGCAGCCCGGCGGCGTCCGGGTCCGCGCGGTAGCCGGTGACCACGGCGTCGTCGCCGAGGTCCGCGGTCAGCCGCGCTCCCTGGACACCGGCGGGTGCCCGGCCGAGCTCCAGCGGTGCGGCCCAGACCCGCCCGTCGACGGGGTCGCGCAGCTCGAGGATCGCGTCCTCGCCGTCCTCGTCGGCACGCAGCAGCGCCAGCTCGCCGCCGCCGGCACCGAGGTGGAAGGCGAGCGGGGTGCCGACGGTGGCGGTGTCCTGGCAGGTCAGCCCCTCCAGCGCTCCGCCCTCGGCCGTGCCCGTGGCCACCGGCTGCAGCGCGTCGACCTGGCCGGTCAACGGGTTCTCGAGCGCGAGCCCGTAGAGCGCGGCGCCGTCACCGACCACGGCGGCCTCGCCGACGTCGACCGCCGTGGCCGGCCCGACGCCGTCCACCACGGCGGTCGTCGGGCCCGTTGCGACGACGCCGATGCCGGTTGCGGCGAGCCCGACGGCATCCGGCAGGACGTGCACGGCGCTCACCGGCCCGAGCTGCCCGCCGAGGGCCTCGACGGTGGCTGCCATCCGGTCGCGTCCGGGTTGGTCGAGGTCCGAGAACGCCTGCTCGAGCGCGCCGTCGACGTCCGTGCCGTAGGCGGTCAGCTCCACCGGTGCGGGCTCGATCGCCTCGCAGGCGGAGGCGGTGAACAGCGCGGAGCTGACCACGCCGATCGCGATGAGCGCGACCATGGCGACCGCGGCGATGACCAGGGTTCGCCGGTCCGCCGCCATCGGGTCGTCGTGCCCGCCCACGTCGCTCAGTTCATCTCCGGGCGGGGCGGCAGCTTGAGGTGGCTGGTCGCCTTGTCGACGTCCTGCTGGTACTTGAGCAGCACGTTCATCGTCGCGGTGGCCACGTCCTCGTCGATCACGTCGAAGCCGAGCGCGAGCAGCGTGCGCGCCCAGTCGAGCGTCTCGGAGATCGACGGCGGCTTCTTGAGCTCGAGCTGCCGCAGGGACCGCACGATGCGCACCAACTGATCGGCGAGCTGCTCGGGTGCCTCCGGCACCCGGGAGAGCACGATCTGGCGCTCACGCTCGACCGTCGGGTAGTCGAGGTAGAGGTAGAGGCAGCGGCGCTTCAGCGCCTCGGAGAGCTCGCGGGTGTTGTTGGAGGTCAGCACCACGAAGGGATGGAAGCCACCGGTCACGGTGCCGAGCTCGGGAATGGTGACCTGGAAGTCGGAGAGGATCTCGAGCAGCAGCGCCTCGAACTCGAAGTCGACCTTGTCGACCTCGTCGATGAGCAGCACGGTGTCCCGGGGGTTGCGCAGCGCTCTGAGCAGCGGCCGCTCGAGGAGGTAGTCCTCGCCGAACAGGTCGTCCTCCACCTCCTCCCAGTCCTCGCCGCCGGCGGCGTCGCCACCGCGCGCGTGGGTGATGCGCAGCAGCTGCTTCTTGTAGTTCCACTCGTAGAGCGCCTTGGCCTCGTCCAACCCCTCGTAGCACTGCAGCCGGACGAGGTCGGCGCCGCGCGCGGCGGCGACCGCCTTGGCCAGCTCGGTCTTGCCGACCCCGGCGGGACCCTCGACGAGCAGCGGCTTCTGGAGCCGGTCGGCCAGGTAGACCACGGTCTCGATCGCCGGATCGACGAGGTAGCCGGCCGACTCCAGGCGGGTGCGGGCGTCGTCGACGCTCCGGAACGCGGCGGGAGCGCCGGGCGTGGCCTTGCCGTCGGCGTCAGCGGCGGGATCCAGCTCGGACACGGCGCATCCTGGTCGGCTCGGCTGTCGGGGCGGATCGAAGGGACCGCGCGAGGCTACGGCACACGGTCAACGGGCGGCGAACCGGGTCGTCACGCACCGTCGTCGGCGTCCAGCGCGGCGACCAGCCCGTCCAGCACCAGCCCGGCGGTCACCAGGTTGGTCGCCAACGGCACACCGTGGATGTCACAGATCTTCAGCAGCGCCTGGATGTCCGGCTCGTGGGGATGTGCGGTCATCGGGTCACGCAGGAACAGCACGCCGCGGACGCCGCCCTCCAGCAGCCGCGCCCCGATCTGCAGGTCACCGCCCACCGGCCCGGAGCGCATGCGCTCCACCGGGAGGCCGGTGGCGTCGGCGAGCCGCTGGCCGGTGGTGCCGGTCGCGACGAGCGCGAACCGGGCGAGGTCGTCGCGCCGGCGCACCGCGAAGGCGACCAGGTCGTCCTTGCGGGCGTCGTGGGCGATCAGCGCGAGTTCGGCCACGGGACCTCCGAAGCGCCCACGACGATCGGCAGGGACACCGGCAGCGGCCGGCAGCGGGCGCCCACAACGGTACTGCGATGGCCGCGCCACGCGGCCCCGGCCGCCGACACCGACGTCGGACTATCGTGGACGCGAAGCGACGAGGAGCCCACCGTGCGCGCCATCCGGATCGAATCCACCGGCGGACCGGACGTCCTGGAGTTGACCGAGCTGCCCGTGCCCGAGCCCGCCGCCGACGAGGTCCTGGTCACGGTCGCTGCCGCAGGCGTCAACTTCATCGACACCTACCAGCGCTCCGGTCTCTACCCGCTCGAGCTGCCGACCGGGCTCGGGCTCGAGGGCGCGGGCACCATCACCGCGGTCGGTGCGGCGGTCACCGACCGCCGGGTCGGCGAGGTCGTGGCCTGGACCGATGCGCTCGGGTCGTACGCCGAGCAGGTGACGGTCGTGGCCGAGCGCACCGTGCCGGTGCCGGCGGACATCGACCCCGCGATCGCCGCGGCGGTGATGCTGCAGGGGATGACCGCCCACTACCTCGCCAACTCGACCTACCAGCTCGGCCGCGACGACACCGTGCTCGTCTACGCCGCCGCCGGCGGGGTCGGCCGGATCCTGGTGCAGCTGGCCAAGCGGCGTGGGGCACGGGTGCTCGCGTGCACCTCCACCCCGGAGAAGGCCGATGCGGTGCGGCGACTCGGGGCCGACGAGGTGGTGTTCTACCGTGAGGTGGACGTGCCGGAGACGGTGCGCTCGCTGACCGGCGGCACCGGCGTCGACGTCGTCTACGACTCGGTCGGGCAGGCCACCTTCTGGGACTCGCTGCAGTGCCTGCGTCCACGTGGGCTGATGGTGCTCTACGGCGCATCATCCGGGCCGGTGGGCCCGGTCGACCTCCAGGAGCTCAACCGGCACGGATCGCTGTATGCCACCCGACCGAACCTCGCCCACTACGTGGCCACCCCTGACGAGCTGACCTGGCGGGCCGGTGCCCTGTTCGACCTGATGAACGCCGGTCAGCTCGAGGTCGCCGTCCACGGGCGCTACCCGCTGGCCGAGGCCGCCCGTGCCCACGCCGACATCGAGTCGGGCACCACGGCCGGCAAGCTGCTGCTCGAGCCGTGAGCGCACCCGACACCCCGGCGATCCGTGCAGCCACGGCGCTCGGCCTCGCCTACGAGCTGCGGCAGATCGAGCGTCCGAACAGCCTCGAGGACGCGGCCGCCAAGCTCGGGGTCACCCCGCAGCACCTGCTCAAGACCCTGGTGGTCCGTCGCGCCGAGGACGATCATCTGCTGGTGGTCGTCCCCGGCGACCGGCGGCTCGACTGGCCGAGGCTGCGCGCCCACCTCGGCGTCAGCCGGGTGTCCCTGCCGGACGCCGACGAGGCCCGCGCGGTCACCGGCTACGAGCGCGGGACGATCACCCCGTTCGGGACACGCGTGGCGCTGCCGGTGCTCATCGACGCGAGCGTCGTGGGCACCGGCACGGTCACGATCGGGGCGGGTGCCCACGGATGGTCGTTCCGGGTGGACGCCGACGCGCTCGTCGCCACGCTGAGCGAGCAGCTCGACGCGCAGGTCGTCGCCGTCACGTGATGGCGCCCTCCGGGCCGGCGCGCAGGGCCTTGAGGTGGTGCTGCCATCCCCCGTAGCCTGGCCGCATGGACACAGCAGCGGCACGCCGCCGGTTCGAGTCCAGTCCGATCGCGCGGCTGGCCACGGTACGTCCTGACGGGGCACCGCACGTGGTCCCCGTGGTCTTCGCGGTGAGCGGTGACCACGTCTACACCGCGGTGGACCACAAGCCCAAGCGCCACCAACGCCTGCAGCGACTGGCCAACCTCGCCTTCGAGCCGCGGTGCTCGCTGCTGGTGGACCACTACGACCACGACTGGTCACAGCTGTGGTGGGTCCGGGCCGACGGTGTGGCGAGCATCGTCGACGATCCGGCACAGGGCAGTGAGGGGCGACGCTGCCTGACCGAGCGCTACCCCCACTACCACGATGCGTCGCCGGCCGGGCCGCTGATCGTCGTCGAGGTCCGACGGTGGGCGGGCTGGGACGCAGCTGCCTGACCAGCGACGCCGTCGACGGCCGGACCGACCGCCCGACAGCCACACCGCGACCGAGCTTCGAGGAGGACGGGCATCTCCGAGCAGCCGTTGCACCGGGCCGAGGGCTTCGGCCGCCAGCTGGTCGTCGCGGCCGTGCTCGCCGGGCTGACGTGGTGGCTCGCCCGCCCCACCGGGTCGTGGCTCGGCTGGTCGGGGACGGCGTGGCTGGCGGCCGCGATCGGCGTCCCGGTCGCCCATCAGCTGGTGGCCGGCGTCGGGTGGCGCGTCGAGCTGATCGACCGGTGGTTCACCCGCCGGTTCGGCGCCAACGGCCTGCGGGTGTACGGCGCCGGGTTCTTCGCGTTGTTCGCACTGCGTCCGGTCGTGGTCCTGGGGGTGGCCGCGTCGGATCCCGGCTCTCTGTGGGAGCCCGGGACCGCTGCATTCCTCGCAGCCGCGGTGATCGCTGCACCGGCGGTCTGGACGTTCGTGTCGGTGGCGCGGTACTTCGGCATCCGCCGGGCGCTCGGTGTGGACCACTTCGAGCCGGACTTCGACGAGCCGTTCGTGCGGCGCGGCGCCTTCGCGGTCGTCCCGAATGCGATGTACGTCTTCGGCTTCCTCGCACTGTGGGCGATCGCCG
>SKSM01000241.1 GCA_007122985.1 Nitriliruptoraceae bacterium
CTTATGAATGGTCGACAAGGAGCCGAGCATGCCATCCGACCCGCACACCGCCGCTGGGCTCGTCGCCCGGGAGGTCCACACCACGACCCGCGAGGACCTGACCACCCGCACCGTCGTCGCCCGACGCACCTACCCCACCGATCCGTCCGACCTGTGGGACGCGATCACCAACCCTGAGCGTCTCCCCCGGTGGTTCCTACCGATCAGCGGCGAGCTGCACGAGGGCGGCCGCTACCAGCTCGAGGGCAACGCCGGCGGGACCGTCGAGCGCTGCGACGAGCCGAGGTTCTTCGCGGTGACCTGGGAGTTCGCCGAGCAGGTCTCCTGGCTGCGGGTCACGCTCACACCGACCGGCGAAGGCTCCGGCGACGGCTCCGGCGAGGGCACCGGCCCGGGAACGACGCTGGAGATCGCCCACGAAGCACCGGCCGACCCCGACTTCTGGACGCAGTACGGGCCCGGGGCCGCCGGGGTGGGCTGGGACCTCGGGCTGATGGGGCTCGGCCTGCACCTCGACACCGGCGCGGCGGTCGATCCGGCACAGGCGCAGGCCTGGCCGACCACCCCGGACGGGGTCGCCTTCATTCGCGATGCCGCGACCAGTTGGGCAGACGCCGCGGTCGCCGACGGCGACGACCCTGGCGACGCCCACCAGGCGGCCGAGCGCACGATCGCCTTCTACACCGTCCCGCCCGACGCGTGACCCGTGGCTGCCTTCGACGCGCTGGGAGATCCCGCCCGACGCCGGATCCTCGAGTTGCTCGCCGACGGGGAGCAGTCGGTTGGCACGCTGGTGACCGCGCTCGCGGCCGAGCGTCCGATGTCCCAGCCGGCGGTCTCACAGCACCTGCGGACCCTCCGCGACGCCGGGCTCGTCCGCGCCCGTGCTGACGGCACGCGCCGGCTCTACGCACTCGAGCCGGGCGGAATCGACGCAGCCGCTGCCTGGCTCCAACGTCTCGTCGACCGACCGGCGCCGTTCGCCCAGCCGCTCGATGCATTGGCCACCGAGGTGGCGCGTGGTCGGCGCGTCAGCAGACCGTCGGGCAGCGACCAGCAACCGGGCACCGCCGCCGGCTGACGCCCCAGATGGTTCGCAGCCGGGTTCGAGCTCGACGGCATCAGCTCGGCAGGTACCGGTCACAGAACCGCGCGGTCGACGTCGCCGGGAGGACGTCCGCAGCGAGCACCTCCTCGAGCGTGAGGGGGGTGAAGGTCGAGTGGTCGACGAGCAGCTCCTGATACCGCTGGCAGGCTGCAGCGAAGTCACTGTTGCCTGCCGGGTAGATGAGCAAGAACCGACCCCACTCCCACCGACCGCTGTGGTGCTGGAGCATCGAGAGCACCAGCAGGTGGTCGAGCCAGATCTGGAGGAGCTCGGTGCTGTTCACCGCCGCGTCGACACCCGGCACGAAGACGCCCGAGGCCTCGGCGACCTGCCGGTAGTGGTCGAGGCGGGTGGGCTTGGCCGTCTCCGGCTTCGCCCGCTCGTGATACTTCGTCTCGACCGCGACGATCGCCTGGTGGTCGTCATCGACATCCAGCACGAACGCGACGTCGAAGGCGCTGAGGTTGCCGAGGTAGTCCGCGTCCAAACGCCCCGGCGAGTGCTCGAAGTGGACGGCTGCGAACTCGCCGGGGGCTTCCGGGCACAGCGCGTGCACGGCACGGTCTGCACGCGCCGGGTCGGCTGCGAGCTCGCCGAACAGGTTGAAGCACATCGGCATCGATGACAGCAGGTCGGCCCACAACCGCTGCTCGCTGAGCATCTGGTGCGGTTCCTTCGCCGCGAGCCGCGAGGTGACGGCGTCGTGTGCAGCGTCGGTGAGGAAGTTGGCCCCGGTGTCCCGGGCGTAGTCGAGCGGGATCCGACTGCCCAGGGGCCGCGACGGCTTGCCGTGCTTCGGCACGATCGGTTGGGTTCCGATCGGGTGGCCGTTGGCCTCGCGCCACTGTGTCTGCTGGTAGCGCAGCCGTCGGCGGAAGGCGGTCATCTCCGGCCGCCCCGGGACCACATCGGCGCTCTCCCAACAGTGCGCGTCGACGAGGTGCTGTTGGCTGATGTCGAAGGCCATGACCAGACCTTAGAGGCTGCGCGAGCCGGGCAGCCCGATTTGCGCAGCCTCTTGGCCAGCCGTGTCCGCCGCGACGCCGCGGGGAGCGAGGATCAGGCGTACAGGGTTCGGCGTAGGAACGCAAGGCCCTCGGTCGCCAGGGCGTCCTGGGAGTCGGCCAGCGGCCGCCAGATCGCCGCGGCCGTCGCGATCGTCTCGTTCTCCGCGGTGAACGATTCGATGCACACCGGCCCGTCGTAGCCGAGGTCGGCGATCGCGTCGGCGATGCCCGGCCAGTCGAGGTGGTCGGCGCCCGGCGTCCCGCGGTCGTTCGCACACACCTGCAGATGGGCCAGATGGGGACCAGCGGCGCGGACGGCGGCCGCGACGTCGCGTTCCTCGATGTTCATGTGGAAGGTGTCGAGCAGCAGCCCGCAGGCGGGTGAGCCGACCCGCTCGATCAGCTCCAGGCCCTGCGCGGTGGTGTTGATCAGGCTGGTCTCGAAGCGGTTGAGCGGCTCGACCGCGAGCCGGACCGACGCGTCGGCCGCGTAGTCGACGACCGGACCGAGCGCCGCGGCCAGTGAATCCAGTACCTGTCGGCGTTCGTCCGCGCCGATCCGCCACGTGCGCCCGACCGGGGCGTACATCGGGCCGCCGACGACCCCGCTTCCGACGGTCGCCGCGACGTCGACACAGGTGCGCAGGTAGTCCTGCGTCGCCCTGACCACCTCGGCGTCATCGACGGTCAGGTCACGCCCGTCGGGCATCACCGCGCAGACGCTCGCGCCGAGCCCGTGGTCGGCCAGCAGCGTCGCGGTCCGTGCCGGGTCCCACTGACCGGGCTGCTCGACCGGGATCTCGACCACGTCGAAGCCCCATCCGGCGATCCTCGGGACCAGCTCGGCGAGCCGCTCGTCGGTCGGTGGCGACACCCAGATCCAGGTGTTGGCGCCGATCGGGTTCATGCCCGCTCCTGACGTGATGGCGCCGGCCGTCACGGCGGTGGACGGCCGGGTGCCCGATGGAGTGCTCGGCCCGGGGCGCGGGCGCGAAGCTCCGCACCCCGGGCCTTGAACAGCGAGGTACTACTGCCAACGCTCCGGGAAGCCCGGCAGGTCCTCACAACCGCACTGGCTGTAGAACAGCGGCGGCATGTCGTCGAACAGGTGCTCGTCGAGGTTCTCCTCGGTGACCGGCTCCTGTGGCAGCGTCCACTGCACCGGAACCTCTTCACCCTGCAGGATCATCGTCGCTGCGATGATCGGGGTGCGCCACTGGTAGGTGGGGAAGGTCGGTCCGATCGCGGTCAGGTTCTCCTGGTCCCACTTCTGCAGGAAGTCGTTCTGGTCCTCGCCGGTGATCGGCGGCACCTCCATGCCACGGGCTTCGAAGGCCTCGATGGCCGCGACGGACGTCGCACCGGCGTCCATCCAGACCCCGTCGATCTCCTCACCACGGTCGAGGATGTCGTCGATGATCGAACGGACGGTCGCGGTGTCACCCTCGGTGAACTCCGAGGCGATGATGTTGAGCCCGGCCTCCTCCATCAGGATCTGGCCGGCGACCCAGCGGGTCTCGAGCACGTCCACACCCGGAAGGATGCGCAGCGCGACGATGTTGCCGCCGGCTGGGACGTTGTCGATGAGGAACTCCGCCGCCTCGGCGCCGAAGGCGTAGCCGCCGATCGGCTGGATGAAGGTGGCGGTGGCGTCGGTGTTGACACCACGGTCGAAGACGATGACCGGGAGCTCCTCGGCCGCCTGCTCGACGATCGGGGTCAGCGCCGCGGTGGTGTTCGGCGAGACGATCAGGACGTCGCAATCGCCGCGCTCGAGCAGTTCTTCGATGTCGGCGATCTGCGCCTCGTCGCTGCCGCCCGCGTCGACGTGGGTGAAGTTGGCGATGTCGTCGTGCAGCTCGACCTCCGCCTGCATGGTCGTCCAACCGACCTGGCGCCAGGGGTTGTCGACGGCAGCGTTGGAGAAGCAGACGTCCCAGGGGGCGTCGGTCGCCCATTCACTGGTGTCACGGAACTCGGCGTCGATGTACTGGACCCAGGGCTCGCCTTCGGGGCCTTCTGGCTCCATCTCGCGCCAGGCCATCTGTGCGTCGAACTCTTCCTCGTCGAACCACTCGGACTGCCGTCCCTCGGACAGCTCGTCGTCGGTCGGCTCGGCGTCGGGGTCCGGCTCTTCCTCGTCGACGTCCTCGACGTCGTCGTCCACCGCCGGATCAGGGTCGTCCTCGGCGCACGCCGACAGTACGAGTACCCCGGCCAGCAGCAGCGCTGGCCAACGGAACCTGTGCTTGGTCTTCATGTCATCTCCCGTGGGTGGGATCGGTCGTCGACGACTGTCGACGACGCGTGCTCGTGCTTGGCCGCAGCACTCGCGCTACGTCTGTGACTGCTGGCAACCTCCTTTGCCTGAACTCCGGCTGTCGTCGCGACAGCCACGTTGATCAGCCGCCGCTCCGCTGCAGGCGCAGACCCGCATAGACGACGGCTCCGATGATGATCACGCCCTGCACGGACTCCCTGAGCGGCTGTGGCAGCCCGAGCAGGTTGAGCAGCATGAACAGGGCTTCCAACGTCAGCGCTCCGATGACCGTGGCGACCACCGACCCCCGGCCCCCGCCGATCGCCGCGCCACCGAGCACGACCGCCGAGATGGCGCGGAACTCGTAGCCCTGGCCGACCTGGGCGGAGACGCCGGCGAAGCCGGCCAGCAGGATTCCGGCGATGACCGCCGACAGCGCCGACAGCACGAAGGCGATGATCCGGACGCGGGTGATGTTGACGCCGGTCAACTGCGCCGCCCGGGCACCGCCGCCCGTGGCAAGCAGCTGGTGGCCGAATGCGGTGCGGTGCAGCAGCCGGGTCGCGATCCAGGCCACGGCGATCACGATGATGGCTGCGTACGGCAGTTGACCGATCACCGGCAGGTCGAACGCTTCCCGCCCGAACTGACGGAAGTTGTCGGCCAGCGCGCCGGTCGGGGAGCCGCCGGTCCAGTAGAAGACCGCCCCGCGGAGGATCAGCAGCATCCCCAGCGTGGTGATGATCGAGGGGACCTTGAGCATGGTGGTCACGACGCCGTTGACCATCCCGACCAGCACGCCGATCAGAAGCACCAGCATCATCACGGGGATCAGGGCGTCGGGATCGCCTTCGGTGATCGCCGCGGCGACGACGACCGTGACCGTGATAAGCGATCCGACCGACAGGTCGAAGCCGCCGCTGACGATCACGAACACCTGTCCTGCGGCGAGGATCATCAGCGGTGCCGCCCGGCGCAGGAACGCCAGGAACACCGGTGGGTCCAGGAAGGCCGGGTTGAGGTAGATGATCGCCGCGAAGATGACGATCAGCACCGCGAGGATGGGTGCGGAGGCCTTGAGGTGCTCGAGCGCATGGCCGCCGAATCGGTCCAGGCGCGACGCCGCCGGCTGCTGGCGCTGGGGCACCCGCCCTTCGTCGGCTGGCTTGGTCGTGTCGCTCATGCGATATCCACATCCTTGCGCTTGGAGCGCAGTGCGTAGGACGCGACGGCCGCGATGATGATCACGCCGCGGAGGACGCTCTTGAGGAAGCCGTCGACCTGTAGCGCGTTGAACATGTTGTCGAGGACGGCCAGCAGCAGGGCGCCCGCCAGCGTTCCCGGCACGCCGCCGCGCCCGCCGAGCAGCGCTGTTCCGCCGACGACCACCGCCGCGATCGACTCGAGGTCGTAGATGCCGTCCGGGCCGATCCAGGGCGCACCCGCACCCAGACGGGCGACCAGGAACAGCCCGGTCATGGCCGCGGTCAGGCTGCACCACACGTGCGCACCGATGATCACGCGGTCGTCGCGTACCCCGGACAGCCGTGCGATCTCCTTGCTGCCGCCCACCGCGTAGAGGTGTGAGCCGAACCGCGTCCCCCGGGTCAGCCACCAGGCGATGGCGAACACCGCCAGCAGCAGCAGGATCGACAGCGGCATGAAGCCCCAGACGCGCCCGTAGCCGAGCAGCTGGAACTCCCGCGGTGCCGAGCCGGTCTGCGCGGCGAACCGCGAGCTGAGCAGCCCCTTCATGACCAGGCCCGTGCCGAGCGTGGCGATCAGCGGGTTGGCGCGCCCCTTGGTGACGAGCAGCCCGTTGACCAGTCCGACGCCCACACCGACGGCCAGCCCGACCGCGATCGCAAGGGGGATGTTGGCGGGATCACCGTCCATGACGAAGGCGCTGAGCACCGCGACGACGCTGATCAGGTAGGCGACCGACAGGTCGAGCGAGCCGCCCAGGATGACCAGGGTCTGGCCCATGGCGACGATCCCGAGCGGGACCGCGCGGACCGCGATGTTGGTGAGGTTGCCGCCACCGACGAAGTTGGGGCCGGCCAGGATCCAGCCGACCGCCATCACGGCGAGCAGGACCAGCCACACCCCGCTCTGCATGTCGGTCAGGTCGAACTTCGCCAACAGCGAGCGGGCCGGGTTGGCGGTGCGCTCCTGCGGAGGGCTGCTCACCCGCTCACCTCCCCGGGGTCGTGCCCCATCTGGTCGTCGTGCGGATTGCTGGTCACCTCGGACAGCTCGCTGTCGGCGGTCGCCTCGGCCGTCTCCGCGGCCTGGTCCTCCTGTGCCGTCTTTGCCGCCGCGACCTCCTCGGCCGGATGCCGGACGTCCGGTCCGTCACCGTTGGACTGGCCGGTTGCCAGCAGCATGATGTCCGCCTCCGATGCGCCGGCTTCCAGCTCACCGGCGATCCGGCCGTGGCTCATGACCACGATGCGGTCGCTCATCCCGATGACCTCCGGGAGCTCGGAGGAGACCATCAGGACCGCGGCGCCACGCTTGGCCAGACCACGCATCAGGTCGTGGATGCCGGCCTTGGCGCCGACGTCGATGCCCCGGGTCGGCTCGTCGAACAGCAGGACCCAGGCGTCGGACGCGAGCCACTTGGCGAACACGACCTTCTGCTGGTTGCCGCCCGAGAGGAACCGGACCTCCTGGTCGAGGCTGGCGGCACGCAGGTCGACCCGCTCGGCGAGCTGCATGGTCAGCGTCGAGCCCTCGGCGACCTCGTGGACGGCTTCGCGCTCGCGTCGGTCGTGTCCCGAGAGGGTGCGCAGGGGCAGCAGGGTGTTCTCGAGTACCGAGCGTGGCAGCACCAGGCCCTGGGTCTTGCGGTCCTCGGTGACGAACCCGATGCGGTGGTCGACGGCCTGCCGCGGCCGGCGGATGGAGACCTGCTCGCCGTCCAGCTCGATCGTGCCCGTCTCGAACGGCTCGACCCCGAAGATCGCTTCTGCGACCTCGGTGCGGCCAGAGCCCTCGAGCCCGGCCAGCCCGACGATCTCGCCGGCGCGCAGCTCGAGGTCGATGTCGGAGATGTGCTGGTTCGACCCGCCACGCACGCGCAGGCGCACCTCGCCGATGTCGTCGGGGGCGGCCAGCTCCGGGAAGTAGTCGGACAGCTCACGCCCCACCATCAGGCGAACGATCGAGTCGGGGGTCAGCGATCCGATGTCGGTGGTGGCGACCTGGTCGCCGTCCTTGAGCACCGTCACCCGGTCGGCGAGCGCGAAGATCTCCTTGAGCCGGTGGGAGACGTAGAAGATCAGCATCCCGCGTTCGCGCAGCTGCCGGACGATCTCGAACAGCGCCTCGACCTCCGGCGGAGCGAGCGAGGCGGTGGGCTCGTCCATGATCAGGATCTGCGCGTCGAACGACAGCGCCTTGGCGATCTCCACGATCTGCTGCTGGGCGACCGAGAGGTCGCTGATCTTGGCCCGGGGCGAGATCGATCCGCTGACGTTGAGCTGCTCGAGCAGCGCGACGGTGTCCTCTTCGAGCCGCCTGCGGTCGATCAGCGGTCCGCGGGTGGGCTCGCGACCCAGGAAGATGTTCTGTGCGACCGTGCGGTCGGTCAGCAGGTTGAACTCCTGGTAGATGATGCTCACGCCTGCGGCCTGCGCCTGGCGCGGGTGGTGGAAGCTCACGGCCCTGCCGTCGAGGGTCATGGTCCCGCGATCGGGCTGGTGCGCGCCGGCGACGACTTTGACCAGCGTCGACTTGCCGGCGCCGTTCTCGCCGACGATGGCGTGCACCTCGCCGGGGGGGCACTCGAGGACGACGTCGCGCAGGACCTCGACCTCGCGGAAGCTCTTGCTGATGCCGGCGAGCTTCAGCAGCGGTTCGTCCCCTGCGGGGCGGGGGGATTCGGCGGCGGACGTGACGCGGCTCATCTGTCTCCTCCCCCCGCACGTCCGCTCGCACCACCGACGACGACCGCGTGGACGTCGAGGTGGTGGCTGCCTGCGCGCAGCGGTGGCGCGCACGTGTGCGCCGCCACCGGGGACCCGCGCTGGATCTTCACCTGGTCCGCTCCCTCACCGGCCCGATCGCCCTGACGTGTCCGGGTCGGTCCGGTCGTCGGTGTGGCATCCGGCCGATGTCCACGCCGGTCGTGACGGTGGCCGCCGCTCGCGGCGGCCACCGTCACACCCGGAACGTCAGCCGATGCCGGCAATCGAGGTCCGTTCTCCGCTGGAGGCGGATCGGGTGATCGCCTCGGCGACACGCGCGGCCTTGGCACCGTCGGTGAAGGTCGCGGCCTCCGGCCCGACCTTCCCGTCGCTGACCACAGCCTGGAGGAAGTGCGCCCACATGTTGATGTGGCCGTGCTCCCAACCGAGGATGTGACCGCTCGGCCACCACGGGGCGACCAGCGGATGGTCGGCTTCGCAGACGATGACGTCGGAGAAGCCTTCGAGCTTGGTGCCCCGCCGGTGGACCCGAAGCAGGTTGAGCTGCTCGAGATCCCAGGTGAGGCTGCCCTTGGACCCGTTGATCTCCCAGCCCAGCATGTTCTTGCGGCCGGGGGCGATCAGGGTCGCCGCGATGGTTCCCGCGGCACCGGTGTCGAACTCGGCGAGGGCGGTGACGGTGTCGACCGGCTCCGCCCGCTCGGCCGAGGTCACCGGGTTGGTGATGACCGCGGACACATGGTCGATCTCCCCCACCAGGTAGCGGGCCTGGTCGACGGCGTGGCAGCCGATCACCGACAGCGCACCGGTCCAGGTCGGCAGGTCCGCCGTCGGGTCGGTGCGCCACTCCTGTGCGTAGCGGAAGTTGGCGCTGAAGATCTCACCGAGCTCGCCTGCGGCGATCATGTCGTGGGCGAGTCGGACGGCGGGAACGAAGCGGTAGTTGAAGCACGTCATGTGCTTCACCCCGGCTTCGGTCGCCGCCCGCTCGAGCTCGACCGCCTCGGTCAGATCCGGCGAGAGGGGCTTCTCGCACACGACGTGCTTGCCGGCGTTGATGGCCGCCAGCGTGGGCTCGTAGTGCACGGCGTCGGGCCCGACGTTGTTGAAGACATCGATCTCTGGGTCGTCGACGATGTCCCGCCAGTCGGTGGTGAAGTGACTCCAGCCGTACCGGGTGGCCGCCTCGCGCACGCTGGCCTCGGTCCGGCCGCTGATGGTCCGCAGCTCGACCTGAGCGGTGTCCGGCCAGAACATGTAGGGAGCGGTCTTCAGGGCGTTGCTGTGCGCCTTGCCCATGAAGCCGTACCCGAGCATCCCGACGCGGACGGCCTGCCGGTGGTCCCGTGGCGCTGGTTGAAGCGTCATCAGGAGACTCCCTGGGTCTTCTCGGCCTCGATCTGCTCCGCGACCCACTTGAGGTGGCGGATGCTCTGGGCGACGTTCTCCTCTTCGGGCCGGTCCTCCCACGGCGAGGCGTAGAGGTCCATCTCGATGGCGAGCGAGCCTTCGAACCCGACCTTTTCGAGCTCCCGGGCGACACCGAGCATGTCGATCAGGCCCTCACCCGCGGGGGCGGACGGCCAGAACAGGAAGCGCTGCATCGGCGAGCCGGTGTGGTCGTTGCGGGTGACGATGTCCTTGGTGTGGGTGGCCACGGTGTAGGGCGCGAGGTTGCGCGCGGCCTCCACCGGGTCCTCGAACAGTCGCAGCGAGTTGCCGACGTCGAAGTTGACCTTCAGGTAGTCGGAGCCGACCCCCTCGAGGATCTGGAGGATCTCGGTCGAGGTGAAGTCGATGTGGTTCTCGATGGCCAGAGTGACGCCGTGCTCCTCGGCGACCGGTGCGGCCTTCTTCAGCATCTTGACGACGTTGCGGACCTCTTCGTCGTGTGGCTCGTTGACGTAGAGCATGCTCGAGGCGCAGATCCGCATGATGTCGGCGCCAACCTTGGGGGCGCGCGGGATGTGGCGGATCAGGTCCTCGAGGGCCTCCTCGTCACGGCCGCCGTGCAGGCCGTCGGGGTGGCCCCAGCCGATGACGCGCTTCATGCCCGCCTCGTCGAGCTTCTCTTTGATCGCTGCGCAGTAGTCGTCGTCGAGCGCGGGGTAGAACAGGGTCTCGAGCGCGACCTCGTCGACCTCGAGCGAGACGGCGAAGGGAACGAAGTCGTCCTTCATGTCCCACCGGGTGCCCGGGTCGACCTGGATCGGCTTCCCCGAGTCGGACGTCATGGGGTAGGTCTCGCCGAAATAGCGGTGGAAGCAGTAGCTGTCGATACCAACAAGCATCTTGACTCCGATGTCGCTCACTCTGACTAGCTGGGCCGAAGGTGTAGTTATACTACAGCTTGTAGTAAAGCGGGGCAAGGAACCGTTCTGACTGACTGGTGAGGCTGCCGGACCCGCTGTTCGGAGGGGGGCGTGTGTCGCCGGATCCCGAGATCAACCGGGCCGGTCTGGCCACGTATCCGGGCTCGTCGTCGCACGTGCGCGGCGGGCGACGACGTCACACCGCGTGGCTGCCCACGACGGTCGTTCGATCTCGCCCGTGCGGGTAGGGCCGGACGGCCTGCCTGCCCCTCGTCCGAAGACCCCGGCCGCCACTCGGCCCTGGGCATCGCTGCGACGCGCGGCGGTGCGACGGCCGGCACCGGCCGGGATCGGCCACGGGCAGCCCCGCGTCAGGCGTTGGCCGACGACTCGCGCAGGGTCAGCACACGCCCCGGGTTGTCGACGAGCAGGGCGTCGACGGCGGCGGTGCCGAGCCGCTCGCGGACCCGGGGGACGAACCGCCGGGGCAGATAGTCGAGCCCGGGCATCCCGCCGTAGGCGCGGTAGCGCGACTTGCGGGCGACGTCGCCACCGAGCAGCACGCGCGTTGGGTCACCGTCCGCCAGGGCGCGCTCGAGGCAGTCGAGGATGGCAGCGTCCGGCGCCTCGCGGTGGCGGGCCATGCCGTCGTAGCCGAGGTACGCGCCGCTGCGCGTCAGCTCCGCGTGCAGGCCAGGGTCGAGATTTCGGTCCATGTGGGCCAGAACGACGCGGTCTGCCGGTAGTCCGACCCCTGCGAGCACGTCCAGCACCTCCCAGGCGGCCGAGCCGTGCTCGGTGTGCACCATCACCGACACCCCGGTGCCCAGCGCCACCGTCGCCACCGCCTCGAGCACCCGCCGTTCGAAGGGGCTGATCCGCCAGTAGCCCACCCCGGCCTTGAGCATGCCGGCTCGCACGGGTTCGCCGCCGGGCCCGAGCGCCACCGCTGCCCGCTCGGCCCCGTCGACGGCGGGCAGCCCGTCGCGGACGTCGGCCTCGAACCGCTCGATCAGCTGCGTGAAGTCGCAGGCCGGCAGCCAGTGCCCTGCGGCGTAGTGCTCGTCGCGGTGCCCGCCGCTGATGTGCACCACGGTGATGCCGGTCGTCTCGCTGATGCGCGCGACCGCGGCGGGATCGCGTCCGAGCCCGGTGGGGGTCGCCTCCACCATCGCATCGATGCCCCCCTGGCGCAGGAGCGCGGCCTCTCCCCCGCTGGCGGGCTCGTCGTCGAGCTCGTCGCCGGCCAGCAGCGGCGACACCTGGAACAGGTGCTCGTGGTAGTCGACCCGCCCGAGGTCGGCCACCGGCCGGTCGCCGAGCACGGTGCGCACCAGACCGGCCGCGGTCGCGGACGGAGCCTCCGGCGTGTCCATGCGTCTGCCCCTTCCACGCGGCGACCACGGTGTCGCTGTCGACCATAGCCGGTGATGGAGTGATACTCCATAGCCTCCGTGCATTGACCGAAACGAGCACAATATGTAGAATCACTACATCCTGCTTCGGAGGAAGGCGATCCCTCGATGAAGCCTCACGATGCGCTGTCGGATCCTGCGTTTCTCGCCCTCGCTTCGGACGGGGTGATGACCGGTGCCACCGGCAGCTACGAGAAGCTGCTCGGTGACCTCGCCGGGGTCTACCTCGACGACGACGCCTACCAGGAGGCGGTGGCCTCCTTCGGTGCCGAACGGCTCGCCTACCGCGTCGAGGTCAACCAGCTCGACGAAGGCGCCGGCGCGCTGATCATCGGCACCAGCACCGTGCTCCCCGGCCGCGTCGGCGACGAGTTCGCCATGACGCGCGGGCACCTGCACGTCAAGGCCGATCGAGCCGAGCTCTACTACTGCATCAGCGGCCGCGGGGTGATGCTGATGGACACCGTGGCCGGCGACAGCCGCGCGATCCAGATGACCCCCGGCGAAGCGGTGCACGTTCCCGGCCACTGGGTCCACCGCAGCGTCAACGTCGGTGACGAGCCGCTGGTCACGCTGTTCTGCTACGGGGCGGACGCGGGCCAGGACTATCAGATCATCGCCGACGCCGGTGGGATGGTTCAGCTGGTGGTCACCGACGGCCAGGACGGCTGGACGACCACGCCCAATCCCCGCCACGTCGGCTACCGGGGCGCTGCGGCATGACCGACCACGCCGATCCACTCGGTGAGCTGGCACGGTTCCAGGTCATCCCTGTCGTCGAGGTGGAGCACGTCGACGACGCGGTGCCGCTCGCGCGTGCGCTCGCCGACGCGGGGCTGCCCGTCATCGAGCTGACGCTGCGGACCCCGGCGGCGCTGGAGGCCATCGAACGCGTCGCGAGCGCCTGCCCCGACGTGCTGGTGGGCGCCGGCACGTTGCTGGACGCCCGGATGGTCGTCGCCGCCAGCGTGGCCGGCGCCCGGTTCGGCGTCTCCCCCGGCCTCAGCCGCGGCTGCCTCGAGGCAGCGGCCGAGCACGACCTGCCCTTCGTCCCGGGGGTCGTCACCCCCTCCGATGCGATCGCGGCGCTGGACGCCGGCATCCGGCACCTGAAGTTCTTCCCGGCCGAGGCCTACGGAGGCATCCGGACCTTGCAGGCGCTGGCCGGGCCGCTGTCGGCCACCGGTGTGCGGTTCATGCCCACCGGCGGGGTCACCGCCGCGAACGCCGGTGAGTACCTCGCACTGCCGTCGGTCTTCGCGGTCGGCGGCACCTGGATCGCGCCGCGCGCCGACATCTCGGCGGGCCGCTGGAACGACATCGCCGAACGGGCCACGGCCGCCACCGAACTGGTCCGCTCCCTCGCCCCGGAGGCAACCCCATGAGCACGCACGCAGACGAACCGGTGCAGCTGCCCGCCCCGGCAGAGATCCCCACGATCTACTTCATCGGTGTCACCACCGGCAAGTCGTCGATCCAGTCGGTGTTTCCCAAGTGGGCCGCCGAGCTCGGTCTCGGCGACGTCCGGCTCCAGGGCATCGATCTGCCCCCGCACGCGCCGGAGGACAGCTACCGACAGGTGGTCGACTTCATCGCCAACGATCCCCTCAGCTGGGGTGGTCTGGTCACCACCCACAAGATCGACCTGTTCAACGCCTGCTCCGACATGTTCGACGAGGTGGACCGCTTCGCGCGGATGATGGGCGAGACCAGCTGCCTCTCCAAGCGCGACGGCAAGCTGATCTGCCACGCCAAGGACCCGATCTCCTCGGGGCTGGCTTTGGAGGCGTTCCTGCGGCCGGGCTACTGGCAGGAGACCGGCGCCGAGGCCTTTTTGATGGGCGCTGGCGGCTCGACGATCGCGATCAGCTGGTATCTGACCCAGCCGGACTTCGGCGCCAACCGTCCGTCGCGGATCGTGGTGACCAACCGCAGCCCCCAGCGGCTCGAGTCACTGGAGCGGATCTACGCCGAGCTGGGCGTCGACATCCCGTTGGAGACCATCCACGCGCCGACGCCGGCGGACAACGATGCGGCCCTGCGGGGCATCAAGCCCCGTTCGCTGGTGGTCAACGCGACCGGACTCGGCAAGGACGCGCCCGGCTCGCCGCTGACCGACGAGGTCGAGTTCCCGCAGGGCGCGATCGCCTGGGACCTCAACTACCGCGGTGACCTCGTCTTCCTCGACCAGGCCCGCGCCGCGGGTCACGTGCAGGTCGAGGACGGCTGGATCTACTTCATCCACGGCTGGACCCAGGTCATCGGCGAGGTCTTCGACATCGACCTGCCCACCTCCGGCCCCAGGTTCGACGCGCTCAGCGAGATCGCCGCCGGGACGCGCGGATGACCACCCCGGCGCGTGTCCTGGTCACGCCCCGGTCGCTGACCGCGGGCGGGCTCGACGCGGTCGAGGATCTCGAGCCGTTGCGCGAGCACGGCTATGAGCTGATCGGCCCGTCGCCGGGCACGATGCCCACCGAGGATGCGCTGCTCGAACTGCTTCCGGGCTGTGTGGGCTGGCTCGCCGGCGTCGAGCCGATCGGTGAGCGGCTGCTGCGGCAGGCGACGGACCTGAAGGTCATCAGCCGCAACGGCGCGGGGACCGACGCCATCGACCTCGACGCCGCGGAGCGCGCGGGTGTCGAGGTCGTCCGCGCCGTCGGAGCCAACGCTCAGGGCGTCGCCGAGCTCGTGCTCGCCCTGGTGCTGTGCTCGCTGCGGCACGTCGTGCCCACCGCCACGGCGCTCAAGCACGGTGAATGGACCCGCGTCAAGGGCTCCGAGCTCCCCGATCGCAGGATCGGCATCGTGGGGCTCGGCGCCGTCGGTGCGCGCACGGCGGCGGCGTTCGCCGGGCTCGGCGCGGACGTCCGCGGCCACGACCCGTACGCCGAGCAGGCCAGCGTGCCCCTGGTCGACCTCGACGAGCTGCTGGCCACCTGCGACGTCATCAGCCTCAGCGCTCCCCCGTCGCCCGACGGGCGGCCGATCATCGACGCCGACCGGCTCGCGCGCGTGCCACGGGGCACGATCCTGGTCAACACCGCCCGGTCGACGCTCGTCGACGACCACGCCGTGCTGGCCGCGCTCGAGGACGGCCGGCTCGCCGCCTACGCCGTCGACGCCTTCGACACCGAACCTCCCGAGCCATCTAGGTTGCTGCGCCACGACCGCGTCATCGCGACGCCGCACCTCGGCGGCTATACGACCAGCAGCATCCAGCGGGCCACCCGCCTGGCCGTCGACAACCTGTTGACAGCGCTGGAGGCGTCATGACCGACCAGACCGCACACCTCTCGCTGATGGAGCGACTCACCGGAGCCAACGGCGTGCTCCGGCCGTCCGAGCAGAAGGTCGCCGACACGGTGCTGGCCGACCCCGCCGCCGTGGTCCGCAGCAGCATGGCCAACCTGGCCGCCCGAGCAAGGGTCAGCGAGCCGACCGTGATGCGGTTCTGCACCGCGATGGGCTTCGACGGCTTCCAGTCCTTCAAGCTGGCCCTGGCCGAGACGCTGGCGATCGGGATGCCGCTGACCCACGCCGACTCGGCGATCGACGTCCACGACCCCGTCGAGACCATGGCGGTCAAGATCTTCGACCACACCGTCAGCAGCCTCGACCGTGCCCGGCGGGCGCTGGACACACACGCGGTGAGCGAGGCGGTCGACGTTCTGCTCAGCGCCAACTCGGTGCTGTTCATCGGGTTGGGCGCCTCGGGGATCGTCGCCCAGGACGCCCTGCAGAAGTCCGAGCTGTTCGGCGTGCCGTGTGCCGCACCCATCGACCACCACCAGCAGTTCATGGCGGCCTCGATGATGTCGCGCGGCGACGTCGTGGTCGCGATCTCCAACACCGGGCGCACCCGTCCGATCGTCAGCATCGCCGAACACGCCCGCGACAAGGGCGCGACGCTCATCGGCATCGTCGGGGGCCCGAGCCCGCTGATGGACCTCGCGGACGTGCCGCTGGTGCTGCCGACCTTCGAGGACACCAACATCCACACCCCGACCGTCAGCCGGCTCGCGGGGCTGGTGCTCATCGACGTGCTGGCCACCGCCATCGCGGTGCGGCGCGGACCGGCACACCTCGAGCGGCTGCGCCAGATGAAGGAGGACCTCTCGAGCTTCCGCGGCAGCGTGGAGCCGGAGCCCGACCCACCCGACGACACCGGAGTCGACACGTGACTCAAGCTGACGCCGTCCTCGGCATCGACCTGGGCACCAGTGCGGTCAAGGCCGGGATCTTCACCCTCGATGGCGTCCAATGCGCCGAGGGCAGCTGCGCCATCGAGCTGCGTCGGCTCGGGCAGGGCCACGTGGAGCAGGACCTCGACGACTTCTACGACGCGTTCGTCACCGCCACCCGCACGGCCCTGAACACCTCGGGATTCGACCCGGAGCGGATCGGCGCGATCGCCGTCGCCGGGCAGATGGCCGGGGTCGGGATCGTCGATGCCGACCACCGTCCGCTGGCGCCGTTCGACTCCTGGCTCGACTCGCGGTGCGGCAGCGTGGTCGGCGACATCGCCGAGCAGTTCGGCGATCGCATCGCGGCCACGGCCGGCTGCGCCCCGACGCTCAGCATCGGGCCCAAGATGGTGTGGTGGCTGCGCAACGAGCCGGAGATGTGCGAGCAGGCCGCCTCGTTCGTGACCGCGGCCGGCTACGTCGCCGGGCGTGCCGCCGGCCTGTCAGGCGAGCAGGCGTTCATCGATCCCTCGCACCTGCACTTCACCTCCGTTGCCGACGTCGGCACGGCCACCTGGGACCACGACCTCGCCGCGGCGCTCGGCATCCCTGGGCACCTGCTGCCGACCATCATCGAGAGCACCGACATCGTCGGCGAGCTCACCAAGGAGACCGCCGACGACCTCGGGCTCGCCGCCGGCGTGCCGGTCGCCGCCGGGTGCGGCGACACCGCCGCCGGCGCGCTCGGCGCCGACGTCACCGACCCCGGGCAGGCCTTCGACGTGGCCGGCACCGCAGCGGTGCTCGGCGCCTGCCTGCCGAGCTTCACCCCCGACACCAAAGCCGGTGTGCTGATGACGATGCGCTCGGCGCTGGCTGGCCGCTGGTACTCGCTGGCCTACGTCGGCGACGCCGGCCAGGTCATCGAATGGGCGTGCCGTGAGATGCTCGGACACGACACCGCAGACAGCTCGGCGTTCGAGGACCTCGCCCGCGCAGCCTCGACGGTTCCCCCGGGCAGCGACGGCATCCTGGTCTTCCCCCACTTCTCGGGCCGCATCGCGCCGGTCGCTCCGGACACCCGCGGCGCGGTCATCGGCCTCACCCCCGCCCACGGCAGCGCCCACCTCGCCCGCGCGACGCTGGAGGCGATCGCCTTCGAGTACCGGGGCTACGCCGGCCACGCCGACGCCCTGGCCGGTGAGCAGGCCGTGCACGCGGTGACCGGCGTCGGCGGCGGCAGCCGCAGCCACGTCTGGAACCAGATCAAGGCCGACGTGCTGGGTGTGCCCTACCACCCCGTCGACGGTGTCGAGTCGGGCACCCGCGGCGCGGCGATCATCGCCATCTGCGCACTCGGACACGACCGGCCGGACCTGGCCGCCTCCGCCTTCGGTCGCACCGCCCACCCGGACGCGGCCACGCGCGACGCCTACGACAGCGCCTACGAGCGCTACCGCTGGTGGACCGAGCACCTCGTCGCGGGCTACCGCCGCTTCGCCCAGCAGCACTGACCCGCCTCACCGACCTGCCGCTACCCCGGAGACATCTCCCTATGGACAGCAAGCGCATCTGCATGATCGGAGCCGGCCGGGTCGGCCGCCTCCACACCAAGAGCATCGACGAGCACCTTGGCCATCAGGCCGAGGTCACCGCGATCGTCGATCCGAACCGCGAGCTCGCCGACGAGCTGGCGGCCGACTTCGGGGTCCGGGAGGTCTACGGCTCACTGGACGAGGCGCTCGAGCACGGCTCCTTCGACGGCGTGGTCATCACCACCCCGACGTTCACCCACCGCGACCTGGCGGTCACGGCGATCGAGGCGGGCCTGCACGTCCACCTCGAGAAGCCGATGGCCATGAACGTCCACGAGTGCCGGGACATCTCCGCCGCCGCGGAGCGGGCGGGGATCGCGCTGCAGCTGGGCTTCATGCGCCGCTTCGACCGCGACTTCGTCGACGCTGCCGAGCTGCTGCGCAGCGGCCGGGTCGGCGACCCGATGATCATCAAGTCGCTGACCCACGGGCCGGGCCTGCCACCGGCCTGGGCCAACGACATCGCCACCTCCAACGGCATGCTCGCCGAGGTCAACAGCCACGACCTCGACACCGCGAGCTGGTTCACCGGATCCGAGCCGGTCCAGATCCACGTGCAGGTGTCCAACTTCAAGGGGGCCGACCGCGGCGCGACCGCCGAGCACTTCTACGACACGCTGCTGGCGATCGTCACCTTCGAATCGGGCGCGCTCGCCAGCATCGCCGGGGTGTGCCCGGCCGACTACGGCTACGACGCACGGGTCGAGGTGACCTGCACCAACGGCATGTTCGAGGTCGGCGACACCGGCCCGGGCGGGCTCAAGAGCATCGTCGCCGGCACCCACGAGCGCACCGAGGCGGTCTACCCCTCCTGGCGCGACCGCTTCGCCGCGGCGTACGTCCAGGAGATGGTGGAGTTCGTCGCCGCCATGGACACCGGGCAGGTCCGGGTGGGCGCTGCCGAGGGCACCCGCGCGGTCGAGCTGGTGCTCGCCGGGACGGTGTCGATCCTCGAGGAGCGGCCGGTCGGCATCCACGAGGTCCGCGATCCTGCCTTCGATCCGTGGTGGCAGGCGTCCGTCCAGAAGCAGGGGGCCTGACATGCGCGCCGTCACCTACCGCGGTCCCGGCAACCTCGTCGTCGAGGAGCACCCGGACAAGCCGCTGCAGCCCGGCGAGGTCCGTGTCGCGGTGACCGGCACCGGGGTCTGCGGCACCGACGTCCGGATCTACAAGGGCGAGCACTCGGCCTACGCACAGGCCGAGGGCCGTGTCCCCGGCCACGAGATCGTCGGCCGGATCTCGGAGTCCGCCGCCGCCGACCTCGGCCCCGGTCTGGAGATCGGCTCGCTGGTGTTCGTGGCGCCCAACCTCGGCTGCGGCCACTGCGTGCAATGCCGCACCGGCAACGAGAACCTCTGCCCCGACACCGACGGCATCGGCATCACCCTGGACGGCGGCTTCGCCGACCAGCTGGTGGTCCCGGCCCGGGCGGTCGAGGCGGGCAACCTCATCGCCCTCGACGAGTCCTGCAACACCGACACCGCCGTGCTCATCGAGCCCCTTGCCTGCGTGCTGCGTGGGCAGAGCAAGGTCGACGTGCACGACGACGACACCGTGCTGGTGGCCGGCGGCGGGCCGATCGGCCTGCTGCACATCGCGCTGGCGGTCACCCGCGGCGCGTCGCAGGTGATCTGCTCCGAGCCCTCCCCCGCCCGCCGCGAGGCCGCCACCCGGGCCGGCGCGACGCTGACCGTCGACCCCACGCAGGACGATCTCGCCGAGGTGGTGGCAGACGCCACCGACGGGCTCGGCATGGACGTGGTCATCACCGCCGCACCCATCCACGCCATCCAGCGTGAGGCGCTGGAGCTCGCGGCACCGCGCGGCCGGGTGCTGTTCTTCGGTGGACTGCCAAAGAGCCGGCCGACGGTGGAACTGGACACCAACATCGTCCACTACAAGGAGCTGGTCCTCGCCGGCACGACGGCCTCGTCGCTCAGCGACTGCCAGGAGGCGGCTGACCTGGTCGCCGCCGGCGACATCGACCTCGACTGGATGATCTCCGACGTCCGGCCGCTCGAGGACTTCGCCGGCGCCGTCGAGCAGGTGCAGGACGCCTCCGCGCTGAAGGTCGTGGTCACGCCCTAGCGCCGCACTCCCACGCCCGAGTCACCGCAACCGCAACGAAGGGCCCGCCGTGAGCACCGACAAGCCCCTGTTCCGTCCCGTCTACCTCGACCCGGAGCCGCAGGAGGCCTTCGAGGTCCAGCTCGACCACCTCCAACGGCTCACCGGCCACCTCGTCGACTGGGCCGAGCCGGCGCAGATCGACGCCGCCGTCCCCGACGACACCAGCGCGGTGGTGGTGCCCGACCTCAACGGCCGCGCGTATCGCATGGTCGAGTCCTTCCGCCGCATCGAGCAGCCGATCCTGATCATCACCTCGGAGTTCGGCACGGTGTCGATGTGGGACTGGGAGATCCGCGACCACCTGCGGCGCCGCGGGGTCGCCACGGTCGCGCCGACCTCGCTGCAGGAGACCGAGGACCTCTGCCGCGCGATCGCCACCAAGGAGCTGCTGGCCCGCTCGACGATGCTCGCCTACCAGGACGACCTGGGCGCCGGGATGCAGCCCGACATCTTCAAGCGCTTCTACTGGTGGGAGGACGAGTGCGTCCGTGACATGGAGGCCGCGTTCGGCGTGTCGATCGAGCACCGCAGCTTCAAGGGACTGGTCGCCCGGGCCGAGCGCATCGAGGAGTCGCGGGTCACCGACACCCTCGCGCGCATCGCCGACGACGTGCCCATGGTGGGGCTGCCCCAGTGCGCGAAGAACGACGCGATCCGGCTCTACCTCGCGCTCGAAGACGAGATCGAGGAGACCGGCAACGTCATCGCCGCCGGGATCAACTGCCTCAACGAGTCCGCCACCTCGACAACCACCCCGTGTCTCGCGTTCAACCTGCTGTTCGAGGAGCGCGGGATCCTGTGGGGCTGCGAGGCCGACCTGTCGTCGATGCTCACCGAGATCCTGGTCAACAAGTCGCTGCAGGCCCCGGTGATGATGACCAACCTGTATCCGTTCCTGATGGGCCAGGCGGCGCTCAAGCACGAGGGCATCCCGCACTTCCCAGAGGTCGACGAGCCCGAGAACCACGTCCTGGTGGCTCACTGCGGCTACTTCGGCGAGATCCCGCAGTCCTGCGCCGCGGAGTGGGCCTGCCGCCCGCCGGTGCTGGAGATCGTCGACGACAATGCCCAC